>CAZFDL010000131.1:0-7904 GCA_964517905.1 uncultured Anaerolinea sp.
CGCTGGAGGACATGGATCGCAACGTCAACTCGCGGCTGCTGGCGGAAGTGTTGCTGCTGGATTTGCCCCGATTGTAGGCGTAGGGCGCGTTCTTTAACGCGAGCAGTTGGCGTAAGAGAACGTCAACTACTCTATCGCCCCGCGTAATTTCTTCGCCAACTTTCCAAAATGACTCGTATACCGAATATCCTCCGTGCGTGGGCGGGGCAGGTCAACGTCCACGTCCAGTTTTATTTTGCCGGGGCGTTGGGTCAGCACCATCACGCGGTCTGCGAGGAAGAGCGACTCGTTGATCGAATGTGTCACCATCACGACCGTCTTCTGCTTTGCCTGCCAGATATTCGATAGCTCCGTCCACATGCGCTCGCGGGTGAGGGCATCCAGTGAGGCAAAAGGCTCATCGAGCAGGAGCAGGTCGGGGTCATGGATGAGCGCGCGCGCGATCGCCACGCGTTGCGCCATCCCGCCGGAGAGGTCGCGCGGAAGCGTGTCTTCGAATCCCTGCAACCCAACGAGTTCGATCATTTCATTGGTTTTATTGCGCGCGGTGGCGTCATCCGTTTTCTTGACCTCGAGCGGAAGCCTGATATTCTCCGTCACTGTCCGCCACGGCATGAGCGTTGCCTGTTGAAAGACCATGCCGATGCTCGGTTGTTCGCCGTGACCGAATTTGAATGAACCGGATGTGGGCGGGATCAACCCTGCCAGGATTCGCAGTAATGTTGTTTTGCCTGAACCCGACGGACCCAGCACACACACAAATTCACGCGCACGGACATTGAATGAAATAGTATCCAGCGCGTGAAGTCCGCCGTTTTCGTTTTGGAATACGGCAGATAGATTGCGGATGGTGAGGATGGGAGAAGACATTTCGATTTCGGATTGACGATTTTTGATTTACGATTGCCTAGCCGCAGAGACACAGAGACGCAGAGATCCTTCAGTTTCTTTTCTCCGCGACTCTGTGGCAAATTGAGTTACGGAATAAATTCGTTGGTGAACGCCTTGCTCAAATCTTGCGGCTCGGCGATCAAACCCATGTCGAACAGAACATCCTGCATGTTCTCCCAGGCTTGCGGGTCGGAGTAGCCAAGCCGCTCGGTGCGCCATTGCTCGATGGAAATCTCAAGCACCTGCTTTTGCACCTCGGCATCGAGTTCGGCAAAATTTGGGATGTGTGATGCGCTCATCTCGAACGCTTTATCAGGATTCGCGATCGTAACTTCAAGCCCCTTCACGAACGCACCCACGAACGCCCGCACCAGAGCGGGATTCTCAGCGATCACTTTTTCACTCGCGAGCAATCCGTTCGCTGCAAGTTGGGCATAGTCCGCGACACGCAATTCGGTCACTGCGATACCCTGCGCGCGCAACTGCACCGGCTCGTTCGCCGCGTAGCCGACGATGATGTCGTGTTGCCCCGCCGCCATCAATTCGACCTGATTGAAACCGATCGAATCGAGCGTCACATCCTTCTCGGTCAATTCGCCCGCAGCCAGCAACGCGCGCAAGCCGATGTAATTCGCACCGAACAACCCCGGTAGTCCGATTTTCTTTCCCTTCAAATCCTGTGGGACGATCACACCCAGCTCGCTCTTCGCGATCAACGACACCGGATACTCTTGATACCACGCCGCAACATACGTGACGGGAAGTCCCTGCACGCGCGCGAGCAACACCTGCTCGCCCGAAACGACCGCGAACGGCAACTCGCCCGCAGCAACAAGTTCGACACCCTTGGTTTCAAACGAATAATCGAACTCAATCTCGATTCCCGCTTCGGCAAAATATCCCTGTTCGACCGCCACATAGAACGGCGCATATTGGATGTTGGGGATGTACCCCATCGGCAGGCGGATGACGGTCAGCGCCTCATTCCCCGGCGTTGGGCTGGCGCACGCCGTCAGCGTGAGCGACAGCCCGAGCGCGATCAAGATTAACTTGCGAAACATTTTAAATCTCCTTTTTTAGTTTTACGCTGGTGGTCGGGTAGGGCGAAGCCCGTATCGAGACCATCAATAACATTCTTACTTTTTATTTGTTGCTTACTTTCAACTTGGTGGTCTCGATATGCCCTTCGCGACGAACGCTCAGGGCTACTCGACCACCAGAGTTTATTATTTATCCTGCCACTTCAAAAACTTATTTTCCAATAACCTCACGATGCCGTACAACATCAAGGCAAGCGCGATCAGCGTGAACACCGCCACGAAGACCATCGGCGTATCGTATTGAAAATCTCCGAGTTGCAGTAAAAAGCCGAGGCCGCTATCCGCGTCCACGAGTTCACCGACAATGGCGCCGATGACCGAGAGCGTCGCGCCGATGCGCAAACCACCGAGGAGTACCGGCAACGCGGAGGGCACTTCCACCTTCCACAAAATCTGCGCCCGCGAGGCGTGGAGGGAATTCATCAGGTCATACAGCGCGATCGGGACAGCGCGGACACCGACAATCGTATTCACCAGCACCGGGAAGAACACGATCAACGCGCATACGACCACTTTCGAGAGAATCCCATCTCCCAGCCAGATGACCAGCAACGGAGCGATCGCAATCACGGGTATTGCCTGACTCGCCACCAAATACGGCGATAACACTTTTTCCAGTGAGCGCGATTTGGCGAGAGCGTAGCCTACGATGGTTGCAAACATCACACCTGCGATGAGTCCGAGCACGATTTCAAGCAGGGTGATGCCGGTATGATAGAGCAGGCTACCATCCTGTAGCGCCCGCAGGAAGCGCATCCAAACGCTGAGCGGTGAGGGCAGGATGAAATTGGGAATGCCGCCGTAGCGCGTAAAGAGATGCCATCCGAGGAGGAAGGCGAAAACCGAGAAGATGAGTGGCATCCAGCGTTTAATCATGTTCTTTTACTCCCTCCTCCCTTTGGGAGAAGGGTTGGGGTGAGGGTAACAAAAAGCGCCGCGAAAAACCGGGGCGCAGAATCAAGACTCCCTGAGTCTGAAGCGAAAGATCACCAGGTAACAAAATCCCGAAAACACGAAATGCGTTCCCGGGGCGATACGTCGAATCAGACTCGCATTGAGTCGATATCCTTCTACCATCCAGACTGTTACTGTCGGCTCCGGAGTTTCACCGGATCGTGCTTCGTATGACCGACTTAAGTCGGTCGTACCTGGCTCGCGGGCTGTACCGCCGATCGGGAATTGCACCCTGCCCCGAAGGTTATATTAAGTTAGCGCGATTATATCGCACATTAAAGCCGGAGGGTCCTGCGTTCGCTGGTTTCGGAGAAGGTTTGCGCAACACCGAGCCGCTTCAGCAGGCTGAGGCTCAACCAAAGCAGAAGATAGGCGATCCAGGCAAGTGAGTCGAGCAAACCGACCAGCAGGAGATATAGCGGCAGAATCAAGCCGATCGGAATGAAGCGTACATAAGGCTGGATGGAGGATTCAAGCCGGTTCCAAGAATCGTCGAGAGTCTTGCGCGCCTGTTCGAGATAGATATCTTTTTCGATGGTATCCATGTCCGGCTGGTTCTGGACTTGCGATTCCAAACCAGACAGCAACATTTCCTCGGCGGCACGCTTGTATCCCTGCGGGACGATGAGTTGATCCTGCGCGGTGATGCGGTATCCCCACGCAAAACTGATGCTCAACAACAATGAAAGGGACATGATGATCTTACGTTGCTCATACATGAGAGGGCGCAGGGAGAACTCCAATCTTCTATCGAGTTCGACCGTCAGGATGCGGGAATACCATGCCATGCCCGCAAAATAAACGAATGTACCGGCGAATGCGATCCAACCGTCGCGCCACGTGAGCAGGAGGGCGACCGCGCCGAGACCGTGACCCAGAAGCAGCAGCCGCAACGGTCGCAGGAGCGCGCTGGATAACCCGACAAGCACCTCGATAAGAATGAGGGAAGCGATCACCCACGCCGCGGACCTCAACGCCTGCGAAAACGGAACGAACAACGCACTGTATTGGGTTGCCAACCTGCCGCACAGATACCCGGTCCAGCCGCCGGAGATAACAAGCAACGCAAGGAAGATGATTTCCTTGCGTTTGAGTTGAGTCAACCATTCAAGTTTGGAGAGCATTATTCTCTCCATGATAAGGCTGATTGAATTTGGTTGCAAGCGGAAAATATTCGAGGCGGTTTAGGTACGATCGTTCATATTGAGATTCCAGTTTTCATATCAACCCATCACGCAATCTCGCCATTGCGTATACATCCGCGAACTGACCATCACGATAGGCAAATCCACGATGCGTGCCTTCGGTGACGAACCCAAATTTCTCGTATAGGTGGATCGCAGGCAGATTGTCGGTATACACTTCCAATTCAATGCGGAAAAGATTGAGCCATTTGTCGGCAAGATCGACCATGGCGTGCATCAGTGCGGTCCCGGCACCTTTGCCCTGCCAGTCATCGCGGACCGCCATGCCGATCTGCCCCACGTGCCTGCGACGCGGATGATGGGGAAAAGTATGCAAGCCCAATTGCCCGATCACTTCCTTTTCCATGCAGGCGAGCAAATTGAACGTCCCATCGGGAGGTTCGGCGAGTCGCTTGCGCCAGTTTTCCGCGGAGGGATACGGAAGTTGCAGGGTGCCGCGAATCACATCCGGAAATTCAAATATCTTCCGCATCGCCTCGGCATCGGCGGGTTCTGCGCGGCGGACGGAGAATTGCATTTTTGTCATGGGAACCTCCAAATTTTATAGGGACACGATTTCTCGTGTCCCTATGTTTCATTTCAACTGTGCTCTAATCTTCTGGGCTGTGTCCTGGTACCCCGCAAGTTTCTCGCGTTCCTTTTGGACGAGCGCTGGCGGGGCTTTGCCGGCGAAATCGCTGGCGAGCAGTTTCTCCAGTCGTTCGATGTGCGATTCGGCTTCATTGAGTTCCTTTTCGAGGCGCGATTTTTCGCCAGAGACGTCGACCATGCCAGCCAGCGGCAGGTAGATTTCGATGGAACCCACCACGAGCGAGATGGAATCGTTCGGCTTTTCTTTCAAAGACCGGAGATGGGAGATTTGAGATTCATCCAACCCAGCCAGTGAGGCAATCGTGGCGGACTGTTCCTTCAACAAGTCAATCATGTTGCCGCTGACGATCGTCGCCGGAATCTTTTTGGAGGGCGACACATTCTTTTCTGCACGCAAATTGCGGATCGCGCGCACGATCTCCTGGATCAACTCGAAATCGGCGACTTTCGCTTCCTCCCACCCTTCGGGCTGGCGCGGCTGGGGGAAGCGGGCAATGATGAGGGCGGTGGGCCAATCCTGAGAGAGGCTGGAGATTGGAGACTCTTTTAACGCACTGCGTAGATGTCCCCAGATTTCTTCGGTGACGAACGGAGTAAACGGGTGAAGCATACGCAGGGAGATATCGAACACACGAGTCAAAGTTTCGACGGTCGAATATCGAGTCTCGTCGTTCTTCATCTGCTCTTTGGCGATCTCCACATACCAATCCGCGAAGTCGCCCCAGATGAAATCGTAGATCTGCTGTCCGGCTTGCCCATATTGGAAGTTTTGGAAGTTACGCTCCACATCGCGGATGAGTCCCTGAAGCCGCGCCCAGATCCATGAATCGGCGAGGGTGTGTTCTCCCTCACCCCCAGCCCCTCTCGCTTCGACAGGCTCAGCGCGGCGCCCGCTGGGAGAGGGGAGCGAAGCGACCGAATTGATCACAAACCTCCCCACGTTCCACAATTTATTCGCAAAGTTGCGGTTGGCTTCCACTTTCTTCAAGCCGACGTTGGTATCGTTGCCCGGCGTGGAACCCACCAAAAGGGTGAAGCGAAGCGCATCCGTGCCGAATTCGTCCATGACGGTGAGCGGATCGATCACATTACCCGTCGTCTTCGACATTTTCCGTCCGATCTCGTCGCGCACCAGCCCGTGCAGGTACACGGTATGGAAGGGAATCTTGCCGGTGTATTCGAGTCCGCTCATGATCATGCGCGCCACCCAGAAGAACAGAATATCGTAGCCCGTCTCCATATAAGAGGTGGGATAGAAATATTTGTAATCGGGCGTTTCTTGGGGCCATCCGAGCGTGGAGAAGGGCCACAAACCGGAGGAGAACCATGTGTCGAGCACATCTTCATCCTGATGAATGTCCTTTGATTGGCATGTGCCGCACTCGGCCGGGTCTTCGCGCCCAACGGTCATGTGCCCATCGGGGCAGTACCAGACCGGGATACGGTGCCCCCACCACAACTGCCGGCTGATGCACCAGTCCTTGATGTTCTCCATCCAGTTGTAATAGGTCTTCTCGAAACGCTCGGGCACGATCTTGATGCGGCCATCCTTCACGGCTTCGAGCGCGGCTTGCGCAAGCGACTCAATTTTCACAAACCATTGCGTGGAGATCATCGGTTCGACGATCTCGCCGCCGCGTTGCGAGCGCGGGATGGTGGTGCGGTAGGGTTCCTCTTTGATGACCAGACCGGCCGTCTTCATATCCGACCACATGTTCTTACGCGCCTCGAATCGGTCCTGACCTTGATATTTGCCTCCGTTCTCATTGACTTTCGCCTCCACGTCGAGCACGGAGATGATCGGGAGGTTGTGTTTTTGCGCAATGGCGTAGTCGTTCGGGTCGTGACCCGGCGTGATCTTGAGCGCGCCGGTGCCGAACTCCATGCTGACGTATTCATCCGCAATGACGGGGATCTCGCGGTTCAGGATCGGCACAATGGCGGTGCGACCTATGTACTTTTTATAGCGTTCGTCATTCGGGTGGATGGCTACCGCTGTGTCGCCGAGAATCGTTTCCGGGCGGATGGTGGCCACGGGGATGAATTCTCCCTCACCCCCATCCCCTCTCCCTGAGGGAGAGGGGTGCAGGGGTGAGGGTTTAATAATATATTTGAAGTAATACAACGTCGCATCCTCTTCCTCGTATTCCACTTCGAGGTCTGAGACGGCGGTCTTGAGCCCCGGCGACCAGTTGATGAGACGCGGACCGCGATAGATCAGTCCCTTTTCGTAGAGGTGGACGAACGCCTCGCGCACCGCGCGACTCAGGCCGGGGTCGAGGGTGAAACGTTCCCGAGACCAGTCACAGGATGCGCCGAGGCGGCGAATCTGATTGGTGATGATGTTTCCGTACTTGTGTTTCCAATCCCATGTGCGTTTTATGAATTCCTCACGCCCGAGTTCTTCGCGCGTCACCTCCTCGGTTTTCAACAGGTTTTGTTCCACCATCAGTTGTGTGGCGATGCCGGCGTGGTCGCTGCCGGGAATCCACAACGTGGAATAACCCTTCATGCGGTGATAACGGATCATGAGGTCTTCAACGCTGACGAACATGGAATGACCGATGTGCAGTTCACCCGTCACGTTCGGCGGCGGGATGGCAATGACGAACGGCTCAACGTTCGGGTCGAAGTCCGCGTTGTTGGGGTCGTTGTGCGGTTTGAAGAATCCGCCCGCCTCCCACATCGCATAAATGCGCGGCTCGGTGGATTTGAAATCGTACGCTTTGGGTAATTCCCTGGTCATTTGATCTCCTCTCGTTGATCAACTCGTTGGTTGAGTAGGGCGGGAGCTTTTCTCGCCCGTCTCAAAACCACAGGCATTCAATAATAAATTTACAACAATCATCCACTACTTACTTGGTGGTTTCGATACGCCGCTTCGCGGCTACTCAACCACCGAGGGTTGATTTAAACAACAACGCTCCGTCCAACAAGAGGACGAAGCATTAACTTCGCGGTACCACCTCAATTCAGTCTTTCGACTGCACTCGGTAACTGGCTGACACCAGTCTTTGCTATATCGGGCAATCCCGTGCCGGTCTACTTGCACACAATGATCATGTGGCTTTCTTCGACATGAACTTCAGACGACTTCGGCGATGATCTCCTGCGGATGCTTCCACCGTTCACACCCTTCTCTATCAGGTATCTGGTCTCGATA
>CAZFDL010000132.1:0-7835 GCA_964517905.1 uncultured Anaerolinea sp.
CTAAGCCGTGTAATGCTTCGACCGGTTCCATGCGCGCGGCGAGCCGGGCGGGGTAGAGCGAAGCGACCAGTGTGACGATATAGGCAACGACTGCCAGATAGATGGTATTTTCCAATGTCAGGTGTGCATAGATATGGTCTTCAAAGAGCACGCCGGTGATCCCGTAATTGCCGATGTAGATCCCGTACACGGTGAAGTACGCGACCATCGCGCCTCCGATGATCAAGCCGAGGATCACTCCGCCGGTGGCGAGCAGCGCGGCTTCGGCGAGGAACTGTGCCATGATGCCGCGTCCCTTCATGCCGATGGCGGCGAGGATGCCGATCTCGCGCGTCCGTTCAAAGACCGCCATGACCAGCGTGTTCGTCACAACGGTGGCTGTAATTCCGAGAACGATCAAATACAGCACCACAAAGAACGCGTTGGCAAAATCCTCGAACAGGACGATGAATTCGTTTTGTGCCTGCCACGTGAGCACCTGAAAGTTCGGTGATTGCAACGCCTGCGCCACCGCGTCTGCCTGTTCATTCTCCTGCAACATCACGAAGATCGTGCTGGCATGATTCTCAGTTACCGTGAAGGTCTGCGCCTTTGCGAGCGGCATAAGGACGTTGAACTCGTCGAAACCGGGGGTTCGCGTGGTGTAAATGCCGCGCACGGTGAACAATTGCTCGTCCACATCGCCGTTGGAGGTGGTGACCAGCAGGTTGATTCGATCTCCGACATTCAAATCCAATTTATCGGCGAGTATGTTTCCGATGAGGACTCCCTCGCGGTCTTCCGCCTCGATGAATTCACCGGCGATCATTCCCTCGCGGAAGGGCTGGTTCGCCATGGACGGCGGGTCGATGCCGAGGATCTGCACGCCCTTCGATTCGTCACGGATGCTGAGGATGGCGCTGGCGTTCAAGCGCGGTGAAGCCACAGTGACCTGCGGCAGTGAGGCGATCTGTTGAACCACCGCATGGGGGTCAGCGATCAGGTCTTCCCATTTGAGGCTGACCTTGCCCTCTTCATACGATGCGGGGCGAATTTGTAAATGTCCGCTTTGCAGGCGGATGGTGTTGTT
The DNA here is from genome assembly GCA_964517905.1 of uncultured Anaerolinea sp. Taxonomy (GTDB): domain Bacteria; phylum Chloroflexota; class Anaerolineae; order Anaerolineales; family Villigracilaceae; genus Defluviilinea. Next base: position 1,070 of record CAZFDL010000132.1, read on the forward strand.
CAACGCGCCGCGCATTTCGCCTTCCAGCACAGAGACCATGAGGAGCAACAACGCCACACCTCCGCCGACCGCCAACGCCGAAAGAAAAGAGCGGGTTTTGTTGCGTCCGAGGTTGCGAAAGGCTAGTTTGAATGTTTGGATCATATTATTCCTTTGTGTCATCCTGAGCCCCGAAGGGGCGAAGAATCTCGTCTTTGGGAGGAGCCCTCATACAAAGAGGGAGATTGTTCGTCGCCGCTGCGCGGCTCCTCAGAATGACATTTTCATCACACGTGATGCAATGCCTCAGAAGGCTCGCGGCGCGCGGCGATCAACGCAGGGATGAGCGCCGCAAGCGCGGCGATGGTCAGGACGACCATGGCGCGGGTGAAGAGCCTGTTGACTCCCAGCGTGGGATATACCCTGCCGCTGATCAGCGCCATGTATTCGGTGATGCCCGCGAACTGACTGTAATCCATGCCCACCTGCCCAAGGCTGAGGTTGATTGCCAGTCCCATCAGAATTCCAGCGATCACGCCGACCACGCCGATCAACGCGCCTTCGAGGATGAACGTCGCGGCGATCTGACGCGGCTTGAGTCCCATGGCGCCCAGCAGACCGATCTCGCGCGTCCGTTCGTAGATCGCCATGAGCATCAGGTTCAAAATGCCGATGCCCGCGATCACCACGATGATGACGCTGAAGATATCCATGACCGCGTTCTTTTGACCGATGGCGTTTCCGAGTTCGGGATAGTTTTGCGCCCACGATTCGACTTCGTACCCGGGCAGGGCTGGTCGCAAGGCGGCGATGACCGTATCCTCAGGACCGACGCTCTGCAGCGTAATTTGCACTTCGGTGGATTGGTTGCGCAAGCCAAGTAAATTTTGCGCTTCAGCCAGTGAAATGTAGACGGAACCTTTTTCAAAGGACGGCAAGCCCACATCGTAGATCCCGATCACGGTCATGGTGCGTTGGCGGTTCTGCTTGTTGATGTCGCTCCCGACCACCGTAACGCGGTCGCCGACCTTGAGGGAGAGAGCGTCTGCCAAACCCTGACCGATCAAGACCACGTCTTCATCGGTGGTTTGCAGGAATCGTCCGTCGACGATGTGTTCCGCGATCAGGCTGACCGGCGCCTCGGCATCCGGTTCGATGCCGATCACGTTGAGTGGGAACGCGCCTTCGCGGTTGCTGATCAATCCGCCGGTCTGGATCCGACGCGAGGCGGCGAGCACCTGCGGTTGTGCGAGCGCGGCTTGAACGACCGCCGCATCGTCCTTCAACGGAAGAAGTGGGTTGCTGTCCACTTTTTCGCGGTAGCCCTCGGCGTGGACTTGAATATTGCCGCCGAGTACGCGCACGGCATTGCCAGCAATGGCCTGATTGAATCCATCCAGCAATCCATCGTAGAACATCATCAACGCGAGCGAGAGACCCATGGCGAGCACGATGATCACCGTGCGGCGGCGGTGTCTCCAGATGTTACGCCAGGCGAGGCGCAGGTATAAGATCATTGCCTATTCCTTTCTCTATGAATCCAACACAACACCCCAATGCCGTTTTGTGCAGATCGTATTTCATGCTATGAAGTATTCCATTTTTTCCTGTTTCAGTATAGTGAATAAATTCATGAATTCGTTCAATTATCTCAACAAAATGTACGCGCCGCCGACGATGGTTGCAATGCCGACGATGCTGAAGAAGATGGCTGTCCCTTTTTCGGAAAGCAGTTGCACGAAGCCCTGAATCTTGCCGAGGTTCCAGATGGTTTTGGGCTTGACGTAGGCGATGTACAGCGTGAAGATGCCGTAAAGGATCAATACGTATGCGATGATGGTGAGTGTGTCCATGATGAATTCTCCTGAATAAATTGCTCAAGCCGCCGTCCTCGGCGGCGGGGACGCCACCGAGCGCGAATTGATTATTGATGCAACACCTTGTAAAACCTTCTCGCAAAAAAGGCGGCGACGAGCAATTGATATACGACCGCGATGACCACATACAGCCAGACATTCGTCTCACCTGCGTACAACAGCCAGTAGACTTTCATCGGCCAGTAGGTGGGGACGATGCCAAACAACAGTTCCCAGCCCGCAGGTGCGAAGTAGGCAACGACGGGGGCGATGAAGATGATACCCGTCAATTTCATCAGGGCGAATCCCTGCACCTTGTTTTGCGCCACGGAGCCGAAGAGCAGGGCAAGCATCGGCGCCATGGGTGCGGCGGCGATCGCCGAGAGCAGGATCGTCCGCAGGTTGAAGGGCGTCAGATCCGCTAAAGGAAAGAGGACAAACATCAGCCCAAAGGTGAGGAGGATCGGAACCGTCACCCGATAGAGCACGTATCCGCTCAATGGCAGTGGCGTCACCTGGAGGGCAGTCAGGGTGCGGTCGTCCTTTTCATCCAATAAGAGAAATCCGATCAGAGCGCCGAAGACCATCGGGCACATGCCGACGAAAAAGTATGCCAGCAGGAGGGGATAGTATGGGACCAGGTCGAAGTTGTATTGCTCCATCAGCCGAGCAGTAAGCGGAGGAACGCCCCAGCGCAAGACCAGCGCCAGCATGATCGGCAGGAAGATCATCCAGGATGTCAGGCTGTCGCGGCGGACATTGCGAATGTCAATGGGACCGAGCGAACGGAACACGGTGTTGAGGTTCATTTTTTACGCGTTCCTTCCTTTGTAACCACGAAGCGGTGGAACGTGCGCAGGCTGAGCCATAAGACGATGCCTGTCCACAAGATCGAATAGGCGATGCCATAGACGATCTGCCACGCGGGCACGGATGTGAACGCCGCTTGAAGCAATATCAGAATCGCCTGTAACGGATGCAGGAACATGATCCAACTGCGCCAGATGTCGAAGTAATACAACAACGGCACGGAGAAGCCCATCGTCCACAGCGCGGAGGGCAGGAGGAAATCACTGATCGAGTCGTAGCGGGCGACGACGATGAAGCCGTACAGCGAAAGCAACGCAATGTAGAACACGATGCCCGTCACCAGCAGAAGCCAGTTGAAGTTCACGCCCTGCACAATGACGATCATGGCGAGCGTCTCAAAGAGCGAGAGCAGACCTAGCGTGAGCACTTTCGAGCCGAGTATCTCCCACGGACGCAAGGGCGTGACGATCTGGGCTTCGAGCGTGCCCTCGGCTTTTTCGAGCAGGACGATGCCCGCCATAAAATAAAAGGCGTTGATGGTCAGGTTGCCTGTGATGATGGCGGGCCACCAGTAGCCGAAGTCTGTGACTTCGAACTGTTTGAGCAGGACGATCATAAAAATCGCCGTGAACGCCGAGACGATGTAAAAGCCGTTGCGGAATTGCAGACTCACATCCCAGCGGGCGAGAGAGAGCAAGCGAGTCATGCGAGGCTCCTTCCCGTCATCTGAATGAAGATGTTCTCCAATGTCGCTTCCTGCGTGTGCAGGGTGCGGACGCCGCCTTCACGCAGTAATTTCAAGAACTCGGCGTTATCCGCGAGGCCCGCCAGAGTGAAATCGCGTTGTTCATGTACTCCGTTCAAGCCGAATTCCACGCGCACTTCGGGCTTACCATAGCGAAGTTTCAACTCGCGCGGCGAATCGATCAGGCTGAGTTTGCCCTCCACGATGAAGGCGACGCGGTCGCACAATTCGTCGGCAATGTGCATATCGTGCGTGGTGAGAAAGACCGTTTTGCCCGCATCCTTCTGCGCTTTGATCAGGTCCTTGATCTTGCGCGCGTTGACAGGGTCGAGCCCCGCGGTCGGTTCATCCATGAACAACAACTTCGGGTTATTCACCAGCGAACGCGCCACGCTCAAGCGGTTCTTCATCCCCTTGGAATATTGCGAGACGAGCATATCGGCATCATCCAACAAACCAACCATTTCGAGCAATTCCTCAGGCTTGACCACGGATCCCTGATAAAGCGCGCCGAAGTAACGCAGGTTCTCGCGCGCAGTCAACTTACTGTAATGGTTCGGCAGTTCGAAACTCACGCCGACCTGCTCGAAATATTCATAGCCCCACTCGCGCAAGTCGCGGTCGAAGACCTGCACCGATCCCTGAAAACCCTGCAACAAGCGAAACAGGATCTTTTGCGTGGTGGATTTGCCCGCGCCGCTCGGTCCGAGGAATCCGAAGATCTCGCCAGGTTGCACGCTGAAACTGATGTCTTTGATGGCAGGTTCGTTCGTGCCTGTATAGGTAAACGTAAGGTTGCTAACGCTGATCATTTTGTTCCTTTGATATTTGTGTCACAAATCCAGCTCCGTGTTTGCCACGAATTCTGATTCCGTTTTGCGCAATCCGTATTCCATGACGTATAGGAGTTTATCTATTTTTTCCTGCGTCTTGGTGGAGCGCACCCATTTCATAATGTCTTGCTGTTTTAAGCCTTCGTTCAAAATGTATGTGCTGATGGCGTTGCTCCATGTTTCCATGATCATCACAGCGAGGTCCACGTCCACGCTGGGGTCCACTTCGCCGTTCTTAATGGCTTGCTGGATCATGGCTCGTAATGCTTGCGATGTCTTCCCGCGAAGGTCGGCAAACCTCGATCCGTAATATAACCCTTCACCGAACATCACACGACTGATTGCCTGCGTGAGCAGGGGATGGGAAGTGTTGAACTCCATGCCGGTCTTGATCATCCAGCGAAAGTACTGGAAGGTATCCATATTCCTGGCGGGCGGATGTTTATCTTTGAAAAATTCCGCTTTTTCCTTTGCGATCAGATCCAGCAGGTAATCGAAAATATCGTATTTATCCTCGAAGTACTGATAGAAGCTTCCCTTGGCGATACCGCTATGGGCAACGATGCGGTTCGTGGAGGCGTTCTCCAAGCCGTTTTCTGCAAATTCCTTGATCGCGGCATTGACGATTACCCGGCGTTTTTCTTCAGAGAGATTTAGGAAGGTTGGTTTGGGCATATAAGATGTGACCTGCTGGTCATATGACCAGCAGGTCACATTATAGGACGATTTGTGCTTGTGTCAAGAGGGTTCGCATCCGCTGCTCAACGTTTCGTGCTCGTTCAGTATTCTTCCCCCGTCGCTTCGACTACAAATAAATAAAAAGGTCTGCGCGGTGGAAGCATGCGCAGACCTTTTGTTGTTGTGAAGCAAAAGCAAAACGCCCTACATGGACCTTGCTTCGTAGATTCGTATACTCGAGATCATCGGGCAAGCCTCCGCGATTTTTTCCGCCTCGGCCATGCTCTCTGCCCGGACGATTGTGTAGCCGGTTAAGGACTCCAACCCAAGCGGCAGGTCCTTTGTTCCGGAACGTGTGATTTCCTTCCCCGGTCCAAGCGGACTGCCGGGGTCCACGATCTTTTCGCCGATCGATTCGAACCACTTGCTCCATGCGCCCATGATTTCCGGGGTGGGGTCTTCATATCCATAGTGGAATATTACGAATTTTTTCATTCTTTCTCCTTGTGGTTTGTTCTCCGCGCAACGGTTGAGCAGAGTGTATTACGGTATCGTCGCTTCTTCTACCTTCGTGAGATCGATTCGCGTCAGCCAATCTTGAAGACCGCGTAATGAGTTTCTGTTGAGTGTCAAGAAATTGGTCTGCCCAACCTTCCTGCGAGTGACCAGGCCTCCTTTCTCAAGAATATCAATATGCTTGTGAATGGCTGGGAGAGACAGGTTCCTCAAAAAAGCCAGCTTGCTTATCGAACTAGGCTGCAGACTTAATAGGTAAATGATCTCTCGCCTGTGTTTGTTGGCCAGGGCTTCAAATACATTGTCCAAGGCTTGATTGTTCGGAGGCATAGCTGTAATAGTTAACTTATTTGTTAACTATACTCAAGCAAGTACATCTTGTCAAGGATTTTCAAACTGTCATTTATAGGTGATTTGTTGTTCGCTATTGAATAATGATTTTCCCTTGCGAACTTTCGCGGCAACCAACTTGACCATCAAGCCCGCCCTCCAAAACGCGACCGCCGCCATGCCATGCGCAAGCACCGCGAACAAGGGTGGTTTTTGAAATGTGTAATACGTCCAGCATTCGCGCGTGGTGCCCCACAGTTCGAGATAATATCCCAGCCCGGAACCCGCAACGAAAGTGAGAAGTGCAAAGCGATGATCGGTTGGGGTGAGGATGAGGAGAACGCAAAGGGTTAAGGCGAGCCAGGTAAAGGACTTGTCGAAGGTCGGGGCGATGAAGGCCAGCATCAAGGTCAGGAAGGAGGCGAAGGTGATCCAATAAAGAACAGTAAAGAGTGAGTGGAAAGTAGTGGACTTGACCGCGAGGCGATCGATGATCCAATCCAATGTGCGCGTGATCCTGTCAATGGACAGCGAGGCGATGGGCCAGGCAGGGATGATCCACAGCGGCGGGCGTTCGGCGGTGTAATAATGCCACAGGTTGGTTTGTGTGCCCCATGATTCGATGGCCAGCCCGCCGCAGATTCCCACGAAGACGATGAGCAGGTCAGTTTTGAGGTTTGCGCGGGCAATGATGGTGACCGACATGAACCCGAAGATACCGAGCAGGAGCCAGTCCATGTAACGCCACCATGCGCCGTTCCAATCCACGTATTTGAGATATTCCTCTGCGAGGGGCCACCAGATGTAGACGATGAGGAAGACCGTGAGCAGGAATCCGCCGAGCAGAATGGATGAGTCGCGCGTCCAAAAGTGTTTGAGTGCGGTTCGGAGTTCGGTCATGGCGGGATTATAGCAGGGAGGCTTAACCGCACGTTTACTTAAAAAATCGCCAATAGGTTACAAATTATCTTGCCTTTCTCTGGCGCTTCATCTACAATTGAGTGACGGGGAAAATGGAA
>CAZFDL010000133.1:0-7740 GCA_964517905.1 uncultured Anaerolinea sp.
TATTGTTGATCACTGCCGCCATCAAGGCGTGGTCACCGCTGACGAGGAAGCGCGGCGTCACAGGTCGGACGAGAAGCGGCTTCGTCGAGATCAGTTGTGCTTCCGTCTGCCCCACTTTGGTATCCACAGTTAGTCCGCGCACATCAATATTCCACGTGGTGAGCGAATCAGGCAAAGTTATCGTCACCTGCCCGCGTCCTTCCGAGTTGGTGACGAGCGCCGGGTTCCAATACGCGGTGTCCGGGAAGTCTTCGCGCACGAACGGAGGCTCCCCGCCATCGCCCCCGCCGCCTCCGCCAAGTCCGCCGGGTTGCCCGCCTTTGTTGAGCGCCGCAAGAGAAATACTCGTTTCGATTCCCAACGGCTGGATGCTGTAAAACTCTGTGAAGATATCCGCCGAATTTGGTTCGGCAAGTGCGAGCACGGCAAGATCAACCACCGCCAGTGAGAACTCGCCCTGCACCGGCTGACCTTGATGGTCGGTCACCAGCACATCGAACGTCACCTCCTCGCGCGGACCGGCCTGCGTAGGGTTCGGCGTCACCTGCACATTCAATCCGAGCGCGTCTGCCGCAACGGGAAGGTTTAGGATTCCATGCCTGAACTCATTGCCCTGTCCCAACACGGTGGCGGAAACATACACGTTCGGCGCGTCAGCTTCGGTAACGGCGAACGAATATTCCTCGCCGCTTCCGCGCAACGTGACGACCTCGGTACGGAATACAATGCCGCGTTCGACCGTCACCAGCGCGAGCGAATTCGTCGCGAACGGGTTCGGGATGAACACGGTCGCAGTTTCGCCGGGGCTGTACGAATCTTTTCCTGCGGTGAGTTGCATTTTGTTTTCATCCAATTGAGGCCACGCCGCGTCGCCGGGTCCGCCGACCCAAACTAAAGTCTGTGTGCGTGTACCGCCACCGGAAACATCGAGCATGAACGTTCCGGCGTTGGGCGGCACGAACGAAAGCCGCGCGCGGCCGTCGGGTCCGGTTGCAAAATTACTGCTGCTGACCGGCGTATACACCGGCTTGTACACTGTCTGACCAAATTCACCAACCTCTTTTTCCCAATGCACTTGTGTGAATTCCGCCATCAGTGCGTGATCACCCGATGGATTGCGCGCCCAATCGGTCGTCAACACATCGAAACCGATCGCTTTTTTTGATTTACCAATCCATGAATCGGCTTTCAAGCCGATGTAAAAATCGGACGGATGAACAAGCAACTCCGTTCGTGCGCTGACCGGAAAGCCTGACTCATCCTGGACGGTGACTTCCAATGTGACGACCTGCGCTTCTTCCGACTCTGGGACATCTGGCAACCCAATGGACAGTTTTCCCTGCGGGTTGGTCTTGCCCGCCCGGTCATCTTCTGTCCCCAGATCGGTCCACGGCGTGGACGCGGAATACCACCTCGTGCTCAAAATCCCTGTTTGATAACCGGGGATGGAAAAGTCCGAAAGTACAGAATACATCGTCCACGTGACATCAACTTCCCCCGCGGGCGAACCGAAGAAGTATTGTGCATCTAAGGTGGCAGAAGGCGAGTCCCCGAGTTTGATTTCATCCACCGCGAACTCCACGCTCAAGTTGATCTCCGGCTTGCGATACTCAGCCACTTGAAAGCCGAAGTAATAATTCAAAGACTGATTTTGTATGGAATAGTATCCGGGCGCGGCATCCTCGGGCAATGGGATCTCGCCGTTGAATGTGCCGTACGGCGAAAGGCTCGCGTTGATCGCGGCAAGTTGCGTGTCATTCCAATCCATCACGGTGAGCGGGATTTCGTTAAGAGGCGGTAATTCATACCGTCCGTTGAACTCCTGCCGCGCCACGCCGCGGAAATACACTGTTTGCCCCGGGCGATAGATCGGGCGGTCGGTGTATAGATAGAGTTGGGTGCGTGGCGGCTCTATATTCTGTGAATAACCGAAATTCCACGCGTTGAATCCCGCATTCCACGAATTGACCGCCAGCCCGAAGTTTTCCTCGCCGGGCGCGCCGACCACGGCATACACCGGTCCGTTGTATGGATTGATCGCACCCTGCCACAGTCCATTCGAGTCAGTGGTACCGGAACCCAGGGCGTTACCCGCGCTATCGTAGATCACCACAGGGGCTCCGGCAACCGGTGTTTGCAAAGGCAGATCCACCGCCCACACCAGGGCTTCCTGCGCGCTTCGCTTGAACGTCAGGTTTACTTGACTCGACACGATAAAACTCAGGTTGATCCCTGCCCCGCCTCCGCCTGCCGGGGGTGCGGGGTTCTCCCGCCGTGCCCTTGTGGGCAGCAAGCCATTTTCATGCCCGTTTGTTTGTAGTTGGGGCGAAGTGATCTCCACGTAATACACGCCGGGCGGTAGTTGGTTGTTTTCTGAAGTAAGGCTAAGGCTTACAGGTTGTGACATATTCGTGGGCAAGTCGAATGTGTGTGAATAGGTTACCGCGTTTTTCATTTGATGGGCTCGCAGGGCTTCGAACGAACTCTGAAGCGTGAAGAAATCCTGCAAGGGCAGCGGCTCGATCGCCAGATCGGCAGTTTGGATATTGACCACGTTGGCTTGCAACACCGGCGCGTCCGGTCGAATGAATGCGGCGTTATAGTACGATTGAAAACTCAACGAGGCGGGTAACGGCGGCGTGGTGAAGTTCAAAACAAATGCCGTGCCCAACGCCTGCCCCCATAGATCCTTGAGGGTACTTGCCAGTTCGATCGTGTACGTGGTATTCGGCGAAAAATTTCCGTATACGGTCAGGATCGGTCCCTCGCCGTAGTCATACGTCTCGGCTCGAAAATGATCCAGCGCAGGAGATACGCTGATAGCGTTATCGTAACCGTCTTCGGCCAGCGGAGCGCTCAATTGGAATTCAACATAGCCGCGGTAGGGCGTGGTCGCGGTGACTTCCAACGGTGGATAGGTGTTCAACACCGCGCCGTATTCTTCGCCCAGTGGAACACCGCCGCGCGATTGTGCGTCCGCATCCACTTTCAAAAGATAACCCACGCTGCGCGCCAGATCGTTTTCAGGCGTGAAGGTCAGTTCGGTGCTGTCTTCGTTCCATATAAAACCGCCTTTTACGGGTCCGTCAATTCCACTCAATAGGAAATTTAATTGCACGCTTTCCCGGTCCATGGGCTGGTTGAAGGTCAGGGTGATCTCGGCATCCGGCGCGACGAAACGGTCGGCGGATGAATTCAACGTGACGACGCGGGGACGTGCGGTGACGAACTTCCACGCGTTCGGTCCGCTTCCCTCCAACGGGACGCCTGTTACCGTATTCAATTGCGGATTCAAACTGACGGTGTATTCCGTCCCGCCGGACATGGACGCTTCGGGATAGAAAATGTATGTGCTGGTGTTGATCCATTCTCCGTTGCCTTCAACAGACGGCTGGATGCTGAATGCTGGCGGCTGATCGGAGGAATCTCCAAGCGCAACAACCGGTTGGTTGAAAGAAGCGACGATTGCCGCATCCACGCTTGCATCTGTTGAATCCGCTTTGGGCAATACGTTCGTGGCGTGTAAAAAATCGGCGACGGTGAACGATATCTCAATGGGTTCTGCGAGCCTGAATCCCGCAGCCGATTGGATGGATGTGCCGATGATGATTTCCAGTTTTGAATTGGGTGGGTAGGCTTGTGCCGGAGTGTAGAGGAGAGTCGATTCATTCTCCCACACATACGCGCCGCTCGGGAGCCCGCTGAAGGCTGGCTCCACCGTGGGTTGATTCATCGGTTGGTTGAAATAGAACGTGATGGGTGAAAGGTGTCCGATGACGGATTCGAGCGGGGGGTTCGTTTCGATCAACGCGGGTGGCGCGGCTTGTTGTAAAAAGGTCGGCGTAGGGATGACCGGCGTGGATGTGGAGCGACCGGGGAGAGCACATGAAGTGAGGATCAGGCTGACGAGAATGAGCCAGCTCAAGCATGGGGTGAGGCGTTTGTAGATCATGTATCCTCCGCAAGAGTACGCGAATCATTATACTCTCGTTGGTTGCACGCGAATCCTCAATGCGTAAGAAGAATCAAAAAAGGACACGTTTGTTCCCGTGTCCTCCCGTTCATCGACCGATTTCTATCAGTATTTGATCCAGCGTCTGTTGGAAGACCGGATAGGGCTGCGCGCCTTCAATGATTGCAGTTTGCGTTTCACCGTTCAGTTCATACGTGATAATGAACGTTGGCGTCCCCTGCACGCCCAGAGACAACGCGTCGTCGAAATCCTGCTGTACTTGGGCGGCATATCTCCCGCGGTCGAAACAATCTGCAAATTCCGTCATATCCAGCCCGATGGAGTCTGCAATGTCGATAAGATTGTCCGGAGAGAACGCGCCTTGATTTTCCACATCGCGGTTGTTGGCGAACAAGGCATCGTGCATGTCCCAGAATCTGTTCTGATCTGCGGCGCAATAGGCAGCCTGCGCAGCATCCTCTGATTCGGTGTTGCCCGAGCCGCTGAACTCACTGACCCAGTTGCCCGCAGAGCGATAAGTGAAATTAACCTTGCCCGTTTCAATGTAATCGCTGACCAGGCGCGGCTCGGTTTCCAGGTGGAACCGTTCACAGAACGGACATTGAAAATCGCTGAATTCCACCATACGGACCGCCGCGTCCGGGTCGCCCATCGAATTCGCGTTCGCGTTGGGGCGCGGATTCGAATCGCTGGTGACCACATCAGAGGTGGGCGCGAGTAGTACCGGTATGATATATGTGACCCCGATCGCCAATCCTGCCATCGCGCAGAGAACGACGAGACATCCCGCGCCGAGGATCAGAATTGTTTGATTCTTAGACATCTTCTCTCCTCACGACCCCATCCTCAAATCAAAAAGGACACAAGAGTCTTGTGTCCTTGTACATTCAGATAATTACTGCGTACCGATCTCGTTGAGGATGGCTTCGAGCTCCACCTGAAAAACATTGAACGGTTGAGCCCCATCAATGGTTTTCGTTTTCGTCTCACCGTTCACCGTGTAGGTGACCACGAAATACGGCGTGCCCCGCATGCCGAGGGATATGGCTTCGGCAAGATCATCCTGCGTGCGTTTTTCGTATTTGCCGCCATCGAGGCAGTCGTTGAATTCGTTCATGTCCAACCCGACGGTTTCAGCGATGGCTTTTAGACGCTTGTTGCTGAATGAACCCTGGTTCTCAACGTCGCGATTGTTGGCAAAAAGCGCATCGTGCATCTCCCAGAACTTGTTCTGGTCTCCTGCGCAATATGCCGCCTGCGCGGCATCCTGCGACTCGGTGCCGATGCCGCCATTCTCGCTGACAAAGTTACCCGCTGATTTGTAGGTCAAGCGCACTATGCCGGTCTCTATGTAATATTGTGAGAGCAGGGGTTCGGTTTCCACCGCATGACGTTCACAAAAGGGGCATTGGAAATCGGAATACTCCACGATCTGGATCGGGGCGTTTGGGTCGCCCATCGAATTATCGTTCGCCATGTAACGCGCCTGCGATTCGGCCGTGACCACTTCCGCGATGGGGCGCAGCGTGGGCGCAAGGATCGCGTACAACACAAACGCGGCGCCTACGGTAATGAGCACTATGGTGAGCAGGCGGTTGCGCGCCTGTTTCTTATGCACTTGCTCGCGTCGGAACTGACGCTTGCTTTTCTTTTCGGCGTTCATGAAAACTCCTTGATGAATTGATTGAGCGCAGATTTTCCCATGCGCACAGGGTTTTGTCTAGGAAGAGGTGAGTGGATGTTAATCATCCCTCCACCCGGCCCTATCTCACTATGGGAACGGGGGGTTGTCACTTCCCGGTCGTGACCTTGAATTCGCAGGCATGATGCCCCTGTGCTTTGCAGGCGGTTTCCTCCACATCATAACCGGAGCCGGTAGACCAGAAAAGACTCTCGCGGATCATGCCCTGGGTCACAAAGCAGGTGGGTGAGGATTCGTTCTGCCCGCTGGCGGCGGGAGAGGCGTGGTCCACGAAGAGCAGGTCGAGGTCGAGGGTGTGAACCGAGATGTCACCGGAAGAGGCGGAGAGGAATTTGGCGAGCAGATCGAGGGTTGGCTTACGCCGCGCATTCCGCGGAAGTCGCTTCACGATCGCCGCCTGAGCGCGTCCGCTGAATGCGGCATCCTCCAACAGCAAATTCCACATTCGTTGACCGACCCGTAACAGTACCCCGCGCGCGCCGCGCCCGAAGTAGGCGCGCATCGCGGCTTGCAGGCTTGCATACGCCTTTGCCGATTCGAGCGCATCCATGTTCGAGAATGTCTCCGGCTTCGACCATGCGGCGGGAAGTTTCGACAAGCCCAGTATGACCGGGAACTGCTCTGCGCCGAGTTCACGGGCGACAGTTTCAGCAAAGCGCTTTACGATGCGGTTGGAGACTCTTATTTCACTCACGCGCCTCTCCGACCTCGAAACGGCAGTACGGATCGCCCTTGGCACAACAATGGGTCTCGAGGATCTCGAACTCTTTGCCGGTTGCCCATTGCACGGCTTCACCGATGGAACCGCCGTACAGATGACAGACCGGGGCTTCGCTATGCCGTCCCTGGCAGATGGCGCACGTGGATTCAAGATATGCGATGCGCGTGCCGCTATCGTCCACCCATGCCTCCACTTGAGGGTTGCTTTTCTTCAGGGCGCCTGCCATGCTGTTCAAAATGAATTTGATGCGTTGTTTTTCCGGGAGCAGTTTCAATGCCACGCCCGCAAGACCGAGCAGGGCGGCTTGTTCGCGCACGGCGTATTGAAAGGAGGCTTTGCCGATGCGCTTCAACATGCCGCGTCCGCCGCGACCGTAGAATTCCTCGATGGCTTCGTTGAGCTTCGCATACTGCGAGGCTTGGATCGAAGGTTCAAGATCGTTCGGAGGAAAATTACCGACGAAGCGCTCGAGGCCGCTGGTGCGCAGTACAGCGTTCAAGCCGTTCTCGCCCATCACTTCCTGTGCGGAGGTGAGCGCCTGCCGCACCAGTGCGTTGACGATCATCGTATTAATTCGTTCAGCCATTTGTGCCTCCTGCTAGCCTTGCATGTCGAACACATACACCGGGTATTGTTCGCCTGTGCGCGTGAATCCAAATTTGTGATACAGATTCAACGATGAAGAATTATCGCTCTGCGTGTTTACGCTAAGTCTGCCAACCCCGTGGTTGGTGAGCCGCGTGAGCAGGTCGCCCAGCAGGAAATGCGCAACGCCTTTTCCCTGCCTGGCAGGGTGAACCGCCAGCCGCGCAAGATGTGCTCGCCCTCCGCCGCCGGTGGTTAATTGGTAGCCGACGATAGCGCGTTCATCCTCCGCCACCGAAGCAAACATGGCATTCGTGAACGCCACGCGCAGGGTCGCTTGCGGGTTCTGCCACAACGGATCGAACGCCGCGGCGTCGATCGCCTCCACCGCGGGAAGATCCGCCTCATCCATCTTGCGGACTCGGATGCCGGGCGCTTCGCTCCGCACCCAGGGCTGGTACTTCCACTCGAGCATCACGATCTGTTGACGGTTTTCGAATCCGCTCGCGGCGAGCGCGTGCTGAAACCAGGGCTGCATGGCGATCGCGGCGACTTTCTCGCCGCTTGCGTGCGCAATCTCCTCGCGTGCAGCCTGCCACAATAAGCTCCACGCGTTCGCTGCATTCCACTGCCCGGAGAAAACGAACAGGCGAATCCAGAACATGTTCGGCGCTTCCGGCGGACAGGCAAGCGCGGCGGTGATATGACTGCCCTCGTCCAGCGCCCAATAGAATGGATTCCCCAGCCATTCGAGCGGCT
>CAZFDL010000134.1:0-7700 GCA_964517905.1 uncultured Anaerolinea sp.
TAGGCGTCTTCTCCCAATACTGCCTGGCGCCAGCGAATTTCGAGTTGGGCGAGTGACGCGCCGTACACGAGTTCCGTGCCGCGCTCGCAAGTCACGCCATCGGCGTAGGCGCGGGAGAGTTCGATCAATTTGGCTGCGCCGAACGTGTTGCGCAGATAGTTGACAAAAGACCGGGATTGGGCATAGGCCAAAAATGCAGAGTCAGGCTGGGTTGGGAACGAAGCGCATAAATCCAACAATGGAAATAATGCGTTGCGCGTACGCGCCTCCAACAGGGCGCGGTCATACTCCACGCTTGGGTTGACCTCAACGCTCGTGGCCAGCCCTTCGCGCAGCCAGGCGGGTAGGTTGTTATAACCCGCGCCAAGATTACGATACAGCAACACGTGCATGAGTTCGTGCGGGATGCGCTGATCCATGCGCAGGGATTGCTCGAGACCGGGCTCGACGACAACCAGCGCAATGCCGAGCGCGGGGTTCGCGTGACCGGCGCTCCATGCTTCGGCGCCGAGAAATGCAAGGTCGTTCTGCGAAGCATACATAAATATATCAATGGGCTGACCGAGATCAACGGGGAAGAGTTCGTTGATGAGCCGCACACCTGCCAGCGCGGCATCCATGGCGTTTTGTGCGAAGGCAGAATCGCCCGTAGACCAAAACACGCGGATCCGGTTCGCTTCGAGCTTCTGCCACGCGAAACGGGTATCGTCGTATCGAACCGAATAGGTTTCACTCTGAGAGGAATTACCATCGGCGAACATGAATTCATAGCGCCAGTGGACGTACGTGAACGGTTTCAAAGAATTTTGGTGCGCATCGAAAACGAACTGTGTTGAGCCGTCGGCATTGAACGTCAGCGGCTGTACGTGTGTGATGCCGTGACCTTCATCTAGAATCACGATCGACGCGCTTTGCACGGGGACCGAAGCCTGGATGGTCGCATGGAATGTAATCTGCTCGCCGAACACAACCGTCGCCCCGACGTTCTCCAGCACGATTCCTCCCTGAGCTTCAACCTGCCTCGCGCTCCCCAACGCATACGCGGCGACTGCAACAAAAACCAAAACCTGCGCAGGCCATTGCGTAGTCACATGACCCGCGGAGAGTGCCGAGAAAATTCTCAATATTCCGGAGATCTTTGTGGCTCTGTGGTTAAATAATCTGCACAACAAACTAATCACCTCCCCAAATACACCAGCAACGGTGTCAGGGTAAGCGGGCTGAGCAGGGTGCCGATGAATACGATCGCGGTGACGAGCGATGAATTCAATTTGTATTCCGCGGCAAGGATCGTCGTGTTCACCGCCGCCGGCATGGATGCCTGAGTCACACCCGCCTGCCACGCCGCGCCTTGCATCCCAAACAGCGGACTGAGCATTAAGGCGATGACCGGCGCAGCCACCAACCGCAGCGCCACGCTCAACCCAACCCCGCGCAATTCCCTGGACCATTGCACGCGCGAGAGCTCGATGCCAAGCAGGACGATCATCAACGGGATGCTTCCACTCGCGGCGAGATCGATGGTGCGCGAGACCGCGACGGGCATCTCGATATCAAATCCATTGATGAGCAGGGCAAGCAACACCCCGTAGACCGTGGGAACCTTGAGCAAGCCGAGCATCGCATCCTTGAAGTTCGCATGTCCAAGCGAAGCGAGGAGAATGCCTGCTGTGTTGAAAAGCACCGAGGTCGTTACAAAATACAACCCCCCGTAGCGCAATCCATCTTCGCCGAAGGCAAACGACACCAGCGGTAAACCATAGTTGCCCGAGTTGCCGAACATGGTCGCGATCAACACTGCCATCAAGGCGGGGCGTTCGAGTTTCATCGAAAGTCCGAGGAGAAGGGTCAGCGCTCCAATGACAAGGATCATTGTGACCGTGAATACCACCACCGAGATAGCTTCGTTGACCTTGATGTCGTTTTTCAGGAGCAGGTCGAAGACAAGCATGGGCGCGAAGATGTAAAAGACCACGCGCCCGATCGTACGCGAGTCGACGGAAAAGAGCTTGCCCAGCGTGAACCCGGCTCCGCTGAGGAGCAGGATGGGAAGCAGGTTGTTGGCGAAGGTTGAGATGAGAATGGAGAGAGACATGTATTAACCGCAGGGTTCACCCGCACCCCTACCCTCTCCCTCAGAGAGAGGAGCATGAGGAATCAAAAAGTCACGGGGATTATAACGTCTCCGTGACCCAGATTGAAAATCCTGAAAGGGAATCGAATATTTCGATTAATTCAGGTTGGGAGTCTCTAGATCGTCTTCGTCGAGATCCAGGTCGGGTTCAAAATTGATCAGGTCGAATCGGTCGAGGTCTTCGGTGAAGGCGAGGTTCTCCAGCGCTTCTTCGAGAAATACGGTCTGTTCTTCGTCGTCGGTCTGGTCGAGCAAGGTTTCGATATAGGTGCGCGCGTCCTCTCCGCCGATCTGCGAAAGCGACCAGATGATCGCGCTGGTCACATCGTCGTCATCCTCTTCTTCGAGCAGTTTCAACAGAATGGGGCCGGCCGTCTTGAGGCTCAACTGCCCGGCGGCTTCCACCGCGGCTTCGCGCACGTTGCGGTTATCGCTCACCAGCGACTGCAATACTTCATCATCCCAGCGGCTATCGGCGGAGCGCGCCATGGCGAACAACGCGCTCGCCTGCCAGGCTGGGTCTTCGCGCTGGAACGCGGCTTCGATCAAGGCGGTAACATCCGCACGCGAGGAATACCCCAGCGATTCAAGCGCGCGCCGCCTCACCTTGATATCGTCATTCCCCTGCGCCACGGCGAGCAGAACATCTTCCACGAGATGGTAGATCTCTTCGGGAATCTCCTCCAATTCGCCAAGGTCAACGAACAGACCCAACGCGGTCGCGGCTTCGGCACGCGTCTGCACATCGGCGTCGTTTTTCAGAATATCGATGTACACAGACGTGAGCTTCACATCTTCGCATTCGCGCAGGAGGCGGATGGCGCGCCCACGGACGGTCGAGTCGCTGTCGGAGAGAAGCGCTTGGGCGAGATCGTCGAAGTTGACGAGGGTATCGCTTTCCGAAAGCGTTTCAAGTCCCTCAAGCAGGGTCAACTTACGATTGGGTCCGACACGAGGCCAGACATCCAGAAGTGTACTGAGTTCCAGTTCGCCGAGGTCGGAGAACTGTTGCAGGTATTTGCGCGGGAAATCTTTTTTCTCGTCGAGCAGGGAATCCAGCACAGGCTGGAACGGATTCGGCTGCGTGTTCATTTACGGAATGGTAACGCTGATCGGGTTGACGAAATCCATGACGTTGACGTAGATCATGAACACCAGAAGCACCGTCATGCCCAAGCCATGGATGAGATTTTCCACCTGCGCGGGGACGCGGCGTCGGAAGATCAACTCGGGTAACAGGAAAACGATACGTCCGCCATCGAGCGCGGGAAACGGAAAGAGATTGAATACCCCGAGACTGATGGACAGCGCGGCGATCAATTCAAGCGTGCGAATGGGCTGATCCATCGGGTCGGCGGAGGGCGCGGTGCCGGCGGACGCGTTGGCGCTGGCTTCGATATCCCGGCTCACGGTTTGCCCGATAATATCGTAAATGCCTTTCAAGCCGATCACGCGGCTTTGCTCCTCCGTGAGCGTCCCGCGGATCAATTGGGCAGGCAGTGACAAAATATTGCGGACACTAAAATAGGTATAGCGCGCACCCAAGCCAAGCGTTTCGACCGCTGAGTTCGAGCGGACGAACGGAACGCCCAAGCCGACTCCGATCATCACGCGGTTGTCATCTTCGAAGAATTTCGGCGTGGCGATCAATTCGACTTCGCCGCCATCGCGTTCCATGAGGAAAACGACCGGCTGTTCCGCGTTCGCATCCACGATGGCGCGCAGGTCATCGTAACTCGCAATCGACCTGCCGTCGCCGCTGATGAAGATATCGCCATCCTGGAATCCCGCTTCTTGCGCCGGGGAATTTGTCACCACAGAACTGACCATCACCCGGCTTGTGTCGGGGACTCCGACACGGTAAAAGATGAAACTGAAAATGAGGATCGCCGTGAGCAGGTTCATGGCCGGACCCGCCACAAGGACAATGAATCGCCGCCACGGGGTTGCCGCCGCAAGTCCGCCTTGAACCGTTGGGTCGTTTTCGCCTTTCGGGCGCACGAATCCTCCGAGCGGAAGCCAGTTCAACGTGAAGCGTGTGCCCTGCCACGTAAATAATTTGATCGCGCCGGGCGTAGGCAAGCCGATGCCAAACTCCTCCACTTCGATCTTGCACAAGCGCGCGGCGATGAAGTGACCCAGTTCATGGATGATCACCATGCTGCCGAACGCGAAAATGAATACGATCCAGGTTAATACGGTTTCGTTCATTGTTTTTCCTTTGTGCGGGCATTATATCGCCAATTGCAGTGACGACGCGGGCGCACGGAATATTTCTAATGCTTTTCAAATATCCTGCGGTAAAATCAAGCGACGATGGCCTTGTAAAGGATTAAACTACCATGAACAATGACTGTATATTCTGCAATATTGTTTCCGGCGAGATCAAGGGGACCATTGTCTTTCACGATGAACAGGCAACCGCCTTCCGCGACATCAACCCGGTCGCGCCCACTCACATCCTGATCGTGCCGAACAAGCACATCGAATCGGTGGGGACACTGGATGAAGCGGACGAGCCGCTCATGGGTTATCTCTTCCGAGTGGCGCGTCAATTGGCTGAAAAAGAGGGGATTGATAAAACGGGCTACCGCCTGATCTCGAACGTCGGTGCCGATGGCGGGCAGACGGTTTTCCATTTACACGTGCATTTGATCGGCGGGCAAAGGATGAAACATCCGATGGGATAACGCCGGTGGTTGAGTAGTCCCGCGTGCATTTCGCGGGGCGTATCGAAAGAAGAAAGACCGCCGATATGGCGGTCTTCGTTTTATCTTCGGTCGAGCGGACTGCCCTTCAACTTGCTTTTCGGCAGGCTCGAACGCCAGGCGTAGTACCCCAGACCGGCACCTGCGAGCAACAAAAGGAATCCAAAGAATCCCAGAAGGGGCGATCTTCCTGAACTCGCAGTATCCGCCGGATCGCCGACCGTGATGGTTTTCGACTGGGCGCCGAAATCGATCGAGGCACGGTCACCGGGGCGCACGGTCAACGTGTACGTCAACACCATCGTCGGGTTGTAATCATCGGGCACCGCCATGCTGACGTTATATTCGCCCTGCGGCACATCGACAAAACAAGTCCGGTCGGGTTCCAGCGTGTCGGGATCAAAACTCGACAGGGTATTCTGTTGTTGTGAGTACGAACCGTTGAGGTTCGTCAGGCTTACCGCGCCGCCCTCGATCCCAAATTCAGTTTCCTGCCGCAACGCATCGCCGTTGGCATCGTCGAACAGCAACACGCAGACTTCGGTCGTCCCGTCCACGGGTGTGGCTGTAGGTGTCGGCGGTGGAAGCGTGGGTGCGGGTCCCGGCGTCGGCTCGTTGGAAGCGAGCCCCACCACGAGTTGCTGACCGATGGTCAACGTGCAATCTTCATCGAGCCGTGAATTGAAGTTGCGCAATTGCTGTACCGTGATCCCATGCAACAGAGCAACTTGTCCGCAGTTATCGCCCTCCACAACTGTATACAGAATCCGCCCATCAGGCCCGGGTGTCGCTGTGACGAATCCCTGCGCGTACGGCGCGGCGACGGCGTTCGTTGTAGAAAGCGCCATGCCGATCATCAAAATCAAAATGATCCAAAGCCCAATAACAAAGACAAGCCTGCTTTTCATCGGCGGGATTATATCAGGCAATCAATCGTAGGGGCGACGCATGCGTCGCCCCTACCGACCATATCTTTTCCGAATCTCCGGTAAAAAATAATCATCGAAAAAAGCGTCGGCATCGTAATCGGGATTCCAATTCCAATCGTTACGCGCGCGCAAGTCATCCACATCTTCGGGCCACGAATCGACGATACCCTGACGACGGGGGTTCGGCTGGAAGGCGATCTGTGCGCCTGGAAAGGCTTTTATCGCCCGCTCGCGAAATTCACCAGCGGTCAACGCGAACGCGGCAATGTTATACACCTGATGGGTCAATTTCTCGCGCGGCACATCCAGCAACATCAATAGTGACTTGATCGCATCGGGCATTGCCATGAACGAGATCTTCGTATCCTCGCGCACGAAACACGCGTAGGGTTTCGTCTGCGCCGCGGCATGGAGCATCTCCGGTCCGTAGTCGCTCGTCCCGCCGCTGGGAAGCGTAAAGGCTGAGATCAAGCCGGGGAAGCGGATCGCGCGAAAATCCAGAAAGTGAGGCGGGTTTTCATCCAAATGTTTCTGACCGAAATATTTGCTGTAATACACGCCGAGTTTTTCGCAATACAGTTTGTTGCATCCGTACATCGTGTGAGGGTCGTTGTACTCCTCCTCTTTCACGCGTCCCGCCGATCGTTTTGCATCCAAACTCCCCATGCCATACGCGGCGATCGAACTCGGAAAAAGAAACTTTACAGACTTGCCGTATTTCTCCGAGCGATACGCGGCAAGCATGAGCAATTGCATCGTGCCCTCCACGTTGATGCGATGCGCGTCCTCGCTCGCCACCTCCGCCTTCGAGGAGAGCGAGGCGGCAAGATGAAAGATCGCATCGAAATCCTGATCGTAAAATGTTTTGATCTTGTAAATGAGATCCCCCTGTGCATGCTCCACCGACATCGGGCGGATGCTTTCCGGCAACGGCGCAAGGTCCGCCGTGATGATATGATACCCGCCCCGCGCCGCCAAGGCCTGCACAAGAGCCTGGCCGATCTCTCCGCACGCGCCCGTCACCAGCACCTTCGTTTGAGTCATGCAGTCTCCTTATGTGCTAGAATGTCGAACAACGATATTGTACAACACTTGAAAAATTATTTGGCAGTATTCCTCCGATGAAATTTTCACAATTTTTTCTTTTGTCCGGACTCGCGCTCCTGACGGCTTGTCTGCCCGTAGATTCGGCTCCGTCCACCGCGACTCCCCTCCCCACCGAGACTCCGCTTCCCACCGCGACGGTGATCTGGTTCCCCCCGTCAGCGACGCCAACCGCGCCGGGCGGATTCGCCACTCAGACCGCAACGCCGATGATGAATCCCGGCATCGGCGAAATTCTGCTCGCCGACGATTTCTCCGACGCCGCGCTTTGGGATGTCGCGATCTCCGATCAGGGGAGCGCGGCGATCAGCCGCAATCGTCTCACGATCGTGGTGCAGCCCGGCATTTATCTCGCCAGCATGAGACGCAGCTTCATCACTGAAAATTTCTACGCCGAGATCACCGCGCACACCAACTTGTGCCGAGGCACAGATAACTACGGACTCGTCATTCGCGCACAGGGAAGTTCGTTTTATCGGATCGTGCTTTCGTGCAACGGCTTCGTTCACGTGGAGCGTATCAAGAACGGCACGAAGCTCATCATTTATGAAGCCGTGCCCAGCGGGGATGCTCCGCCCGGCGCGCCGGGGCAGGTAAAGATCGGGATCTGGGCTGTCGGCGCGGAGATGCGACTCTTTCTCAACGACCGTTTCCAATTCAGCATCGTCGACAAAAGTTTCACCAGCGGCGGATTCGGCGTGTTCGCGCGCTCGCAGGGTCAGACGCCGGTCACGGTTACGTTTTCCGATTTAATTGTGTATGATGTGGAGTATGCTTTTCCGACGAGGACGCCTTCACCGTAGTCGTGTCACCCTGAGGGAGCAA
>CAZFDL010000135.1:0-7626 GCA_964517905.1 uncultured Anaerolinea sp.
GGCATTTCAAGCTGGAGAGCAGGGTCAGCGGGCGGACGTGGAAGATCGGATTCTCCCTGTACGCGGCAGGCAGGTTGTAATTCGGTATCTTCGAGCCGAGATGATGGATGTGATGGAAGCCGATGTTCCCCGTGAACCACTGCAACAGCGCGGGGAGTTTATAGAATGAACTGCCCTGCAGGCTGGCCTTGAAGTAGTCCCATTGCGCGTGGCGTTCCCAGTAGACGCCTTCGTAATTGTGCTGGACATAAAACAACCACACGCCCGCGCCGGTCCCAAAGAACAACACGAGCAGTTGCGTGATGAGATAGTTCCTCCAGCCGAAAGTGAGTCCCATGACGGTGACGATCAGCGCCAGGGCGAGGTTGGTCCACCAGACGCTGGCGATCTCGCGCCTGCCGGTTGCCGGAGGGATCCGTTCGCCGACGACGAACACGAGGGTGGGTCCGATCAACAGCATGGCGAACGGGTTGCGCATCACCCGATACCCGGCCTTCTTCCACCACGGCGCGTCGAGATATTCCTGCACGGTCATCGTATACACATCGCCGGCACCACGGCGGTCAAGGTCGCCGCTGGTGGCGTGATGGATGGCGTGTTGGCGCTTCCAGCGGTAATACGGTGTGAACGCCAGCAGCCCTGTGACGATCCCCGTCCAGTCGTTGGCGCGCTGCGACTGGAAGAACGACCCATGCCCGCAATCGTGGAAGATGATGAACGCCCGGATCATGAAGCCCGCGGTGAGAACGGTTAGGGGAAGTGTGTGCCAGAGTGAAACATCCACGCTGCGCATCGAAAGATAGAACAGTGTAAAGAATGGGGTCAGGGTATTTATGATCTGCCACAGGCTCTTGCGTAGGTCCGGTTTGGCATAGGCAGAAATGATCTTCTGCCAGGAGACGACCTTCCCCTCCATGGTGGTCATGGTGTTCATATTTAACTCCTTTGCAATGCAATCGCATTTTACAACAAATCGTGGACGGAAGTATTAATGTCATTCGGGAACAGGCCCGGCGCTCCAAACAGCGAGGGCACCCTCGTCCGGTTCGAGACGCTCCGCTCAGAACGGGCAGGGGGCTGGTCCGTTGAGGGAAGCGGCTGCTTTCCAGGTCAGATCGTCCGGACGAACCCGTGCTCCCGTGCGTGTCTTAAGGTCCTGCGAACTTACGGCCCGGTAAGCTTGCAGTTTTATGAAATCGATTCGAGGGCGGTCTTGTTATACTGCAGTTGGTTGAGTATTCGCCCATTTTATTTGAAAGGCTTTATTTTGAGTTCGAAACCGTATAAACTTTTCGGCTCTCTCGATCTGCGGTTCGAGGGGGCGATTCGGGCACACTTCCTGCCTGCCGACCGTGAGACGGCATTCATGACTCTCCTGGTCGCCTCGGTCGCTTCCCTGCTCTTCTTGGGCTTCGACTATCTATACTTTGGGGTGAGCCCCGAGTTGGTTCTGTTCGGCACCATGCGGGTCATGTTCGTCGGATACACGCTGTACACAGCCCGGTATGTTCGGCATCGCGCGCCGATCGAACGGTTCGACGGGGTCCTGCTAAGGTGGAGCATCGCGCTCTGCCTCACCATGATGTTGTTTCCGGTCTTGAGTCGCTTCGAAGAGTTCGCCTCCAACCTGATCATCCATTCGACGGTGCTGCTGTGTGCCTACGTGGTGATTCCCATCAAGCCGTTGTGTCGCTTTTTCGCGGCGGCTCCGCTGTATCTATTCGATCTCTTCGTCATCGTTTCAGGCATGGCCGGCTTTCCTCGATTGGAGGCCGTGGCAAATGTGCTCTCGCTCACCACCGTCAGCCTGATCGGCATTATGACCACCGTGAGTATCTTCAATTCACGCCGGCGCGAATTCCACGCCCTGGAGCATGAACGCGCTGAGCGCGAGAAGTTCGAGACGCTGGCGATGATCGATCCGCTCACCGAAGTCTATAACCGCCGTTCGTTCATGCTGCTGCTGGAGCAGGAATTCGCGCGTTATCTCCGCGAGGGCCAGAGCTTTTCGATCATGATCATGGATATCGACGAGTTCAAGGCGATCAATGACCAGTTCTCGCACGGGGGCGGGGATGCGGTCCTGCGTGCCTTTTGCGACCATCTTGCCTGCAAGAAGCGGTCCAGCGATTCTCTCGGTCGCCTCGGCGGCGATGAGTTCGCCCTCCTGCTCCCACATACGGCCGGCAGAGCCGCCCTCGAAGCGGCAGAGCGATTCACAGCCGCGAGCCACGAGATACAGGCGCGTTTTGGTGACCAGACCATTCCGTTCACCTTTAGCGGGGGAATCACTACGGTCCTGCCAGCCGACCACACGGTGGACCAGATCATCCACCGCGCAGATATGATTCTATACGAAGCAAAGAAGAACGGTCGCAACAGCGTATCGAGTGGATGAGATAAGTCAAGAGATCCACGAAACTTTAGTCCGTCACTTGCAGCGCGAGTAAACGTTGATCCTCCTGAATTGCCCATTTTCCAACGTTCGAACAGTTCGCAGGTAAAATTGGCCAATCCACGCGGTTTGGAGGAGCATCGATGAGCGAAGTCCCAGGCATCCCCGGCTACACAAAAGAAGAGATCATTCACGAGATCGAGCTCAACCTGTGGGAGACGTGGTCCAACTTCGGGCGCGGTCCCGGTTGCACCCTGCACAATGAGGGCGATGCGCTGTGGTTTGAAACGCCGATCCCCATTCTGCCGTACAATACCGTGCTGAAGTTTCAGGTCAAAGAGGCTGTGGATGAGCGCATGGACGCGCTGATCGAGGGATTTTCCAAGCGGAATGTGATTCCGTTGTGGATCGTGGCTCACTCATCGATTCCAAAAGACATTCCCCAACGATTACAAAAACGCGGTTGGCAGGAGATCGAATTGGTGCCCGGCATGGCGCGCCTGCTCAATGATCTGCCTGAACCTCCGCCCCTGCCCGACGGTGTGGAGATCCGCGAAGCACGCGAGGAGCAAGATCTTAGTGAACTGTACGGCTTCGCCGCCTGGCGCTGGGGCGTGCCGGAAGAATTCCGCCCCCAGTTGAAGAACATGATCAAACAATTCAACATCGGTGAACGCGGCTCGAACACGCGATTTTGGATGGCATGGAAAGACGGCGCGGCGATTTCGAAGATCGGCATGTATAACGGCTCCGGCTCCGCAGGGATTTATGCGGTGGCCACAAAACCCGAGGCGCGCGGCTTGGGGCTTGCCAGCATCCTCATGGACGTTGCCATGAAAGCCGCGATAGAGATGGGGCAAAAATTGTGTGTGCTCGATTCCTCCCCACTGGCAGAAAAACTCTATGAACGCCTCGGCTTCATCCGCGTGTCGTCCATCCCGCTCTATTCCACAAAGCCGGGCGTGGTCTAACAGACAATTCTCCGCGGTCTTAAAGCCCGCGGAGATCGTTCAAGTTACTGCACTCGCTACGCTCACAAAATCTGCAAAAAGACCATACGCTGTCTCTTCGGGTCCACCCTGCATGCCTTCGCGTTCTGAGATGATCACCGAATAATCGGGCAGCACATCCGTCCTGAATGTCAATCCTGTAGACGAACCCATCATGCCGTACAACGGCGAGGATGGGTCGACAAGCTCAGGTTCGACGCGTGCCCTGACTTGACTCCCGGCCTTTTCAGCGGAGGCGACCAACTTCCAACGCTTCTTTTCCGCTTTTGCCTGATTCACCATCGCCGGCGTGATCTCACGAATGCCTCTCCGCTCCACCTCTTGCGGCTTGATCGGTGAATCCATCAGCACCGTCGCCAGCGCGGCCACCTTGACCGCGGCGTCCCAGCCATCCACGTCACCCGAGGGGTCGGTCTCCGCGATGCCGATGCTCTGACAGTATTTCACGGCATCGTCAAATGTTTCGCCGTCTTCCATTCGTGAAAGGATCAAATTCGTCGTCGCATTGATGATGCCCTTGAAGGAGGTCAATTCCGCAAGCGGCATCGCTTCACGGAACGTGGCAAACACGGGCGAACCTCCCAGCACGGTTGATTCGAACAAGTACTTCGTGCCCTGCGATTTCGCCAGCGCGGTCAACTCACGGTAGCCGTGCACAACCGTCCCTTTGTTGGCGGTGATGGCGTGCATGCCAGCGTTCAATGCCGCTTTCACGTGGTCAATGGCGGGCTGACCTGTTTCATAATTGACTGGTGAATTTTCGAACATGACGGAGGCGGAAGAGTGTTTGATTACTGCCAAAGAGTCTTCGACCTGGAAAGTGGAAAGTGGAGTGATGGACTTTCCACTTTCCACGTTCTCTAATGCCTGCCGAACATCAAGCCCATCAGGGTTCACTGCGAAGCCGTGTCGCCCGGTGGCGATGCCAGTGATCGAATACGTGATGTCATGGTTTGATATCAGCAAGTCGCGTTTGCGTTCAAGCAATCGGACCAGGGAACGAGCAACATTACCGAAACCGATAAAGCAAAGTTTGTAGTGCATAAAAACTCCGTTTGAAAGTTTGAAGGCTTAAACGTTTGACCCCTCCGATAAATTCAGGACAGGCGTTCAAACCTGTCAACGTGAAACTCAGAGAGGAGGCCATGGCATGGCGCGGCGGTCTCGCGGCTGGCGGGGGAAAATTCCGCGCTGGAGGAGCGAGTCCGCGCGGGTACATAGGGCGGAGATTTCGCGCGGGCTGAGATAACTTTCCAAATGGCGAAGCAGGCTGGAGGGCAGAGCGAGGCGTGCCAGCAAATCATCCGGAATTTTTTGCCCGCCGAAATCCCATAGCACGGTCCGCAGTTTGTCGTCTTCGTGAAAACAGATGCCGTGATCGATCGCAAAAAGTTTATGCGTTTCATGATCAAAGAACACGTGGCCCCCCTTGCGATCCGCATTGTTGACGAGCAGGTCGAACAACACCACCGGTTTGAGCAGTTGCTTGTCTTCGTCAGAAAAGGTGAAGTAGTGATATTCGGGATCGTACTCGATGTACTGCTGGATCGACCCTGCGCCGTACGGACCGTCGTCGCGCAACGCTGTGAACGGGACAAAGTGGAAGCCCAGCGCCTCACTGACGAGATATGCCGCCACTTCGCGCTGAGCTAGGGATTGTTCGGGGAAATCCCACAGAGGTTGCTCGCCGCGGCTCGGCTTGTATACTGCAGGATAGGTTTTATCTGCGTGTGTGACTTCGACAAGGAACGTGTAGTTCGAGCCGAGCATGAACTGACCTTTGAGTTCAAGGTCACCGTGTTGTAAGGCCTTTTGCAGAGGGGATAAATCGGTCATCGTTTGCAAGCTGGCAGGTTGAACCTTTAACCTGTCAACCTGTAAACCTTCGAACGTTTAATGAAAATGTCCATTCTTCTTGGGGCAAAAATGCCCTTCGGGTTCCTCGGGTTGACCGCACTGAGGGCAGATCGGCCGTCCACGGGAGGTGACTTCCATGCCCCAACGCGAAAGCATCTTCACCTGTGTACGCGTCGCCCAAAAGCGGACGACCGCCGCTGTTTCGGGATCGTCCTCTTCAGTGAGGATCTCTTTCGCGAACAACACAACCATGTCGCGGTCTTTATCGTAGCCGAGTCCAATTTCACCCACGCGGAAGAGCGGGTCAACAGGCGGGTTGATGCGCATCACCTCCTCCACGTAATCGCCCGAGGCTTCCGGGATGTTCGGGTTCTGTTCGTTGATCTGCGCGAGGAACTGCTCCACGCCGATGGCAAGCGAATTCAGCTGCGCTTTCTCGATGATGACCGTGATCGTGCGCTGGTCCTGGTAGGCTTGAATATAAAAAACACGCTGACCGGGCTTGCCGATCGCGTCCGCGGTGATGTGGTCGCAGGGGTCAACGTCAATTTCAAAGCGGGGCATAAATTTAGTATACCATTAGCCGCAAGGCACGCAGAATTCATGAGAAAAAAACCCATGAACTCCGTAGGGCATGCGACAAGGAACGAGCGTATAATTCGCCTAACTCGCCAAAGGAGACGCCATGTACGATTCAAAGAAACTCGCTGCATTGAAAAATCAACTGGAGCAATGGGAGGAAACCGCGCTGAGCAAGGCACTCGCGTCTCTTCCGGAACGCGCCGACGAATTCATCACGACCTCCTCCGAGCCCGTCAACCGACTCTACACGCCACTGGATGTAGCAGATAACGATTACGCCTCCTCTCTCGGACTTCCGGGTGAATACCCCTTCACACGCGGCGTTCACCCCACGCTGCACCGGTCAAAACTGTGGACGATGCGCATGTTCGCGGGCTTCGGCACCGCCGAGGAAACGAACATGCGCTTCAAGTATTTACTGGAGCAGGGTCAAACAGGTCTGTCTGTTGCATTCGATCTGGCAACTTTGATGGGCTACGATACCGACCAGCCCGAAGCGTTGGGTGAGTTCGGTAAGTGCGGCGTGGCGGTCTCTTCCTTGAAAGACATGGAGATCCTCTTCGATGGGATTCCCTTCGACAAAGTCTCCACCAGCATGACCATCAATTCTCCCGCCGCGATCACATGGGCGATGTACCTTGCGGCCGCGGAAAATCGCGGCGTTCGGCTCGATCAACTGCGCGGCACGATCCAGAACGACATTCTCAAGGAATTCATCGCGCAAAAGGAGTTCATCTTCCCGCCCGAACCTTCCATGCGGCTCGTGGTGGATACGATGGAGTTCGGCTCGCAGAAAGTCCCTCAGTGGAATACGATCTCGATCTCAGGGTATCACATACGTGAAGCGGGTTCGACAGCCGCGCAGGAACTTGCATTCACGCTCGGCGACGGGCTCGAATACGTGCGCTGGGGCATCGCCCGCGGCATGGATGTGGACGAGTTTGCGCCGCGCCTTTCATTCTTCTTCAACGCGCACAACGATTTCTTCGAAGAGATCGCTAAGTACCGCGCCGCGCGTCGGATTTGGGCGCGTGAGATGCGCGAGACGTTCAAGGCGAAGAATCCGCGCTCATGGCTGTGCCGCTTTCACACGCAGACCGCGGGGGTCAGTCTCACCGCGCAGCAACCAGAAAATAATGTAGTGCGCGTTGCGATTCAGGCTCTGGCCGCCATCCTCGGCGGCACGCAATCCCTCCACACCAATTCACTCGATGAAGCGCTCGCTCTTCCCTCCGAACACGCCGTGACCATCGCACTACGCACGCAGCAAATCATCGCGGAAGAATCGGGCGTGACGAATACCGTCGACCCCTTGGGAGGCAGTTTCTTCGTGGAGGCCATGACGGATCGCATCGAACAGCAGGCGTATGAGTATTTCCGCCGCGTCGAGGACCTGGGCGGCGTCATCCCCGCCATCGAAAAAGGATTCTTCCAAAGCGAGATCTCCGACGCGGCCTATCGCTATCAACGCGAGATCGATTCAGGCACCCGTAAAATTGTCGGTGTGAACGCGTATGCAGAAAAGAAACCGCTGACCATCCCCATTCTCCAGATGGACCCGCAGGGGTATGACAGGCAGGTCAAACGGCTCGAAGAGTTGCGAAAAACGCGTGATAACGGCCGCGTCGGTCAGACCCTGGATCGCCTGCGCATTGCACTGGAAGGGACGGAGAACAGCATGCCGTACATCATGGATGCCGTCCACGCGTATGCGACGCTGGGTGAGATCGTGCAGGTGATGAAAGAAGTCTTTGGTGTATACGAAGAGCCGACGATGATATA
>CAZFDL010000136.1:0-7588 GCA_964517905.1 uncultured Anaerolinea sp.
ACGATCCATCCCCTCATATGAATGGATTCAAATGGAAACATCATCCGATGCACCCGAAGGGTGTTGAAAAACAGATCCGCGAACTGATGAACGAAGGCGTGGATGTGTTTGTGAACCTCGTGGACGGCACGCCCGACGACCCGCTATCGGGCATCGGGCTCGTGACGATCATGGAAAAACTCGGCGTCGCATTCACCGGCGCGGATTCGACCTTCTTCGACCCGTCACGGCAGGAGATGAAAGCGTATGCCAAGAAATCCAACGTCCCCGCGCCGAATTGGGTGATGGTGGACCGCGTCGAAGATGTCGAACGCGTGGCGAAACGCCTGCGCTTTCCGGTGCTCGTCAAACCGCCTCATGGGTACGCGAGCGTAGGCATCACACGCGATTCGCGCTGTGAGAACGTGGACCAGCTCAAAGTCCAGGTAGGACGCGAGATCGAGCTGTTCGGTCGCGCGCTGCTCGAAGAGTTCATCGAAGGACGTGAATTCACCTGTCTCGTTGCGGAAAATCCCGATGACCCGAACAACCCCATTACGTTCAAGCCGGTGGAATTCATCTTCCCCGACGGCGAATCGTTCAAGCATTACGATATGAAGTGGGTTGAGTACGAGAAAATGTCGGTCGCACCGGTCAACGACAAGCGCATCGATAAGTCCTTGCGTGAACAGACCGCGCGCCTGTTCAAGGCAATGAGCGGCAACGGCTACGCGCGCTGTGACTATCGCATGGCGGCGGACGGCACGATCTATATGCTTGAGATCAACCCGAACTGCGGTATCTTCTATTCACCTGAAGAGCCGGGGTCGGCGGATTTCTCGCTGATGAACGATAAAGTGTACAACCATCACAAGTTCATGAAGTTGATCATCCGCGCCGCGCAAAACCGACGCGACAACACGATCGCCGCAAAGTTGTTGAAGAAAGTGAAGAAGCAGCGCGTCGAGCAGATGGCGTATACCTAGTCTGTGAATCAGTAACCCGTATTCAGTAGCCAGTGAGCGGACGAAATGTCCGCTCACTTTGTTTACCCACCCCCTCCGTCCCGCTGATGGCGGGACGGAGGGGGTGCTTTTGTTTATAATCAACCACGGAGGCACTTATGCTGAAAAAGAAAATTGCATTCATCGGTCCCGGCGTGATGGCGGAAGCCATGATCGCAGGCTTGTTGCACAAGAAACTGGCAAAGCCTGACGACATCACCGCGGCGGGTCCGCGCGAGGAACGCGGCGCGGAACTGCAAAAGAAATACAGCATCAAGTCGTCCACCGACAACACTTCCGCCGCGTCACACGCGGATGTGGTTGTGCTTTCGGTCAAGCCGCAGCGCCTTAGCGAAGTGATGAAGGGGCTCAAAGGCATCCGCTCGGACGCGCTGGTGCTATCCATCATCGCGGGCGCGAACATCAAGAAAATAAGCACGGGGCTGAAACACAGATCCGTTGTGCGCTCGATGCCCAACACGCCCGGTCAGATCGGCGAAGGCATCACCGTATGGTCTTCATCAAAGGAAGTGACGGAAGAACAACAAGAGATGGCACGCGCAATCCTCGGTGCGCTCGGCGAGGAAGTCTTCGTGGAGGACGAGAGTTATCTCGACATGGCGACCGCGCTGTCGGGGTCTGGTCCCGCGTACGTGTTCCTCTTCACCGAAGCGCTGATAGACGCCGGGGTGCACATGGGATTCCCCCGCCGCATCGCCGAGCAACTCGTATTGCAGACGATCAAAGGCTCCGCTTCTTTCTATGAAGCGGCTGGTCGTCACCCTGCAACGTTACGCAACCAGGTGACCTCCCCCGGCGGCACCTCGGCCGAGGCGCTGTATTATCTCGAGAAAGCAGGTTTCCGCACCGCCATCTCGCGCGCCGTCTGGGCGGCATATCAACGGTCATTGGAGTTGGGCAAGGAGAAGCCGGGTCACATCGATACTCATGATGAGGAAAAATGAAGCCCACCCATCCTCCCCAATATCCTTTGGAATTTGGGGAGGATGTCACGAAGTGATGAGTGGGCGAGGCATTTGCTCGCTTGTTTTATAATTCGGGGCACTCAAGACTGGATACTGTTTACTGTGTCACTGATCACTGTAAGTTCCCTCTCCAAAGCCTTCGGCGCGGAAGATATTTTTTCGGGCGTCACCTTTTCCGTTGCCAAAGGAGCGCGGCTTGCCATTGTCGGACCCAATGGCATTGGCAAGACAACCCTCTTGCACATCCTCAGCGGGCAGGAAGAACCTTCATCGGGAACCGTCACGCGCGCGAAGAATCTTCGCATTGGATATCTCTCACAGGAAGCGGATTTTGAATTGCACGGCGTGTTATGGGATGTGTGTCTTGAGCCGTTCGCAGAGCTGATTCGGATGCAAGGCGAGTTGGAAAAACTCGAAGGCGAGATGTCCGACCCCGCGAAGCGGGAGCTGGCATTGATCCGCTATGGAAGCGTGCAACACGAGTTCGAGGAACGCGGCGGATATTTCTATCCAATAAAAATCAAACAAGTGCTGACAGGCTTGGGATTCGACGAATCCGATTTTCACATGTCGCTCGATCATCTCTCGGGCGGGCAGCGCACGCGCGCGCATCTGGCGCGTTTGCTATTGTCGAATCCCGATCTGTTATTGCTCGATGAGCCGACGAATCATCTCGACATCAAAGCTGTCGAATGGCTCGAGGGTTATCTCACGCAGTGGGAAGGCGCGGCAGTCATCGTTTCGCATGATCGCTATTTTTTGGATCACGCCTGCAACGCGCTGCTCGAAATGGCGGTCAGCGGCTCGGAATTTTATCGCGGCAACTACACGACCTACTTGAACGAGCGTGAGATCCGTTGGAGCCATCGTTTCGAGCTTTATGAAGGTGAAAAGGAAAAACTCCTAAAGGAAGTGGAGTACATCAAGAAAAATATTTCCGGGCAGAACACACTGCAAGCCAAGGGAAAACTCAAGCGATTGTCGCGCGTGATGCAAGCCATCGAACAGGTAGGGTTGGAATCGGTGTTGAATTCGAATTGGGCAGAACTCGGTGTGAGCATGACAACTTCGCCTTTCAGCGTGGAGGAAGCCGAGCGCCGCGTGCGCGCGTTGAAACCTCCGCAACGCGTCACGCCCGATCTGCATTTGCATCTGCGGTCGACGAACCGTTCGGGCGATCTGGTCATCCGCACGAAAAACTTGAAAGTGGGCTATCCCGCCGAAGATGGCATCCCTGAGAAATTTCTTTTCGCAACACCCGATATTGAATTACGACGATTGGACTGCGCCGCGTTGATCGGGCCGAACGGCGCGGGCAAGTCAACGTTTCTCAAGACGATCCTCGGTTCTCTCGCCCCTTTGGCTGGTGAGGTGATCCTGGGATCAAGTCTACACGTCGGCTATTTCGCGCAGGCGCACGAGGGACTCGACCCCGAGAAGACCGTGCTGGATGAGATCGTCGCGGCATCTGGGATGCTCCCGTATCAAGCGCGCGATTACCTCGGCAAATATCTCTTCTCCGGGGATGACGTGTTCAAACTCGTCTCCATGCTCTCCGGCGGTGAACGCGGACGATTGGCATTGGCAAAACTCGCATTGCAAGATACAAACTTGTTGTTGCTCGACGAACCGACAAATCATTTGGACATCCCTTCGCAGGAAATCCTGCAATCCGTGTTGGATTCGTACAAAGGGACGATTTTGCTCGTCACCCATGACCGTTATCTCGTGGATGCTCTCGCCACTCAAATCTGGGAGATTGATCCCGATGAATCGCAGATGACCACGTTCAACGGCACATATTCGCAGCTAAAAGAGGAACGCGAGAAACAAGCGGCGAGGCAAGCCGAAAAAGCCGATATTCGATACTCGAAAATCGATTCCCAATTATCGAATATCGATTCTCGAAAATCAAAGAAAACCACATCGAAAGAGGAAAGAAGAAAGATTGCCCAATTGCAGGAACTCGAAAACAACATCGCCGAACTCGAAGCGACATTGGCGAATCTTTCCACGCAGTTGGAGAGTCCATTCGTGAAGCCAGCCGAAGCCGCCAAACTGGGAACGGAATACGAACGCGTACAAAAGGAAATGGATGATAAACTTGCAGCATGGGAACAGATGCAGGTTTCGTCGGGGTAAACCGAAGAGTCCTCCCAACAGGAGACACAAATGACCGACCCTAAGACATGCCCGAAATGCAGCGGCACGATGACCCCGGGCAGAATCATGAAATACAACGAATATTCCGCGAAGAATCAATACCTGTACGTCTTTGCGCCCGATGGAGATTCGGGACCTGATCTCTCGAAGATGTTTTCCGGGAAGCCATTGTCAAAAGGCCGCAAAGCGCTGGTCGCGTTCGCGTGCAACGAGTGCGGGTTCACGGAATTCTATGCTCAAGCTCCTGAATGATTGGTGACATTTGAGGGTGCAACGCGGGGGAAGAACATGCTATAACCTTTCATAGAACGGGGACATCGGGTTTTGAAAGGAGTGACACATGTCTTGGAAGAACCAGTTACGAAGCGACTCCACATCGTGG
Source organism: uncultured Anaerolinea sp. (assembly GCA_964517905.1). GTDB lineage: Bacteria > Chloroflexota > Anaerolineae > Anaerolineales > Villigracilaceae > Defluviilinea. Next base: position 4,515 of record CAZFDL010000136.1, read on the forward strand.
TTGCTTGATTCTGATAATCCCGGAATCCGTTATCTCGCGATGCGAGATTTGCTTGATCTTTCCCCTGATGATAAAAAAATAAAGTCTGCCCGCAAATTGGCACACAAAGAAGGTCCGATCGCGCACGTTCTCTCGAAGATGAACGAGCAGGGATGGTGGGGCAGACCAGGGACGGGATATGGACCAAAGTACAAGTCCACGGTGTGGGCGTTGATATTGCTGGCGCAACTCGGCGCGTCGGTGAAAGAAGATAAGCGTGTCAGACTGGCGTGTAAATATTACCTTGATGAAGCATTGAACCCGGGTGGGCAAATTTCGGCCATGACCAACAAGGCGCCCTCGGGGACGGTGGACTGTCTGCAGGGCAATATGCTCAACGCGCTGATGGCACTCGGCTACGAAGACGCGCGCATGAATATCGCTTACGAGTGGATGGCGCGCACGGTCACGGGTGAGGGAATCGCACCCATGCAAGACAAGCACGCGCTCATCTGCTATTACAACAACAAGTGCGGACCAGATTTCGCGTGCAGTGCGAACAACAAACTGCCATGTGCGTGGGGGGGAGTCAAAGTTTTACTGGCGTTGAGCAAAGTTCCCGTCGAGAAAAGAAGCGTGCTCATCGAGAAGGCAGTCCGTCACGGAGTGGAATTCTTCTTTCGCGTGGATCCATCCACAGCCGAGTATCCCAACGGCTGGGTTGAACAACCGAGCGGCAACTGGTGGAAGTTCGGCTTCCCCGTTTTCTACGTAACTGATATTTTGCAGATCGCCGAAGCACTGGTCGCGTTGGGTTTCGGCAAAGATAAACGCCTGACGAATACGCTCGAACTCATCCGCTCGAAGCAGGATGAGGAGGGACGCTGGCCGCTGGAATACAACTACGATGGCAAGACCTGGTTGCGATTCGGGACAATGAAACAACCGAATGAGTGGGTCACGTTGCGGGCGTTGAGAGTATTGAAATCAGCTGGGTGAACTATAATGCGCGTATGCCTCAATACCTTTACCACCTCAAACCCGCCCGCCTCGGCATGGTCACCGATGGACCCACCCCCGAGGAAGCCGAGACCGTCTCGCGCCACTTTGCGTATCTCACGGAACTCACCGAACAAGGGGTAATGATCCTCGTCGGGCGGACGCTGGATAACGATGAATCCACATTTGGCATCGCCATTTTCGAAGCGGAGAACGATTCCGCTGCGCGAAGCATCATGGAGAAAGACCCCGCAGTTGCGGGCGGTGTGATGACCGCCACGTTGCATCCGTACAAGATCGCGCTGATGCGAAAGTAAATCCGCCTACCGGGGGAGATGGTCTTTGCAAAACAGCCGTATAATCTCCACATCATTTCATCGTGGAGATTATATGAAACCCTCGTTCCGTCAAAAGTTCAGATATTGGTTCGACAACCTCATGGCGCGCGGCACCCCCGCCATGATCGGTATGCTGTTCGTTTTCTCGCTCGCGGTTGTGTTGGTGGCAGGCGCGATCATCTCTATCGCAGGCTTTCGGCAGGAGGGAGAGAGCGCACGGCTCTCGTTCGTGGAAGCCGCGTGGCAAAGCCTGATGCGCACGCTCGACTCGGGGACGATGGGCGGCGATACCGGCACGGGCTTCCGCATCGTGATGTTACTTGTCACCCTCGGCGGTGTCTTCATCGTCAGCGCCCTGATCGGCGTATTGAACAACGCCATCGAAGGGCAGATGGAACGCCTGCGGAAGGGACGCTCGCAAGTGCTCGAGACGAATCATACGCTGGTGCTGGGCTGGTCGGCGCAGGTGTTCACCGTGTTGAACGAGTTGATGATGGCCAACGAAAATCAAAGCAATGCCAGGATCGTTGTGCTGGCGGATAAAGACAAAGTGGAGATGGAGGATGAAATTCGGGAACGGGTGGAGGTCAGGGGCAGGACGCGCATCATCTGCCGCAGTGGGAGCCCCATTGACCCGAACGATCTCGAGATCGCCAGTCCGCACGAGGCGAAGGCTATCATCCTCCTGCCGCCCGAAACCGGGGACCCCGATACCGATGTGATCAAAACCGCGCTGGCGATCACCAACAATCCCGCACGACGCGCCGAACCGTATCACATCATCACGCAGATCCGTCAGGCGAAGAATATGGACGTGTTGAAACTCGTCGGCGAAAAGGACAAGGTGCAAGCCCTCCTGACCGGCGACCTGATCGCACGGGTCGTCGCCCAGACCTCGCGGCAATCGGGGCTGTCGGTGGTGTATACCGAACTGATGAATTTCGGCGGCGATGAGATCTATTTCAAGCACGAGCCCGCGCTGGCAGGCAAAACGTTTGGCGATGCACTGCTCGCCTTCGAAGACTCGGCCGTGATGGGCGTGCGCAAAGCAGATGGAAGAGTTCTCCTCAGCCCGTCCATGGATGCGCGAATCGAACAGGATGACCAGATCTTCGCCCTCTCAGCAGATGACGATACGATTCGTCTCTCCGACCCCAGCCTGATCCAGATCAACGAAGCCGCCATACGCTCCGCCGGGAAACCCCAAAGACCCAAGCCTGAAAAGTGTCTGATACTCGGCTGGAACCGAAGCGGCACGACCATTGTGCATGAACTCGATCAATACGTGCCGAAAGGTTCGCAGGTGACGGTGGTGGCCGACATCTACAACATCGGAAAACAAGTCCGCACGCAGGGCGGCAAATTGAAGAATCAAAGACTGTCCGTGATGGAGGGTGAAACCACGGACCGCGACCTGCTCAACAGATTACATGTGGAGGATTATGATCATGTGATCGTGCTGGCATACAGCACGATGGAACCGCAGGAGGCGGATGCGAAGACGCTGGTCACTCTTCTGCACCTACGCGATATGGCGGAAAAGGATGAAACACCGTTCTCCATCGTCAGTGAAATGCTCGACCTGCGCAACCGCGAACTCGCCGAAGCCACACAAGTGGACGATTTCATCGTCAGCGAGCACCTCATCAGTTTGATGATGGCTCAGCTTTCAGAAAACGGCGAACTGTTCGATGTGTTCAAGGACATCTTCGACCCCGAAGGTGCAGAGATCTACCTCAAACCGATAAGTGATTACGT
>CAZFDL010000137.1:0-1869 GCA_964517905.1 uncultured Anaerolinea sp.
TGCGTGAAAGCGGCTTGACGGTTGTGGATGAGGGCTTTTACAAGTTCAGCCCGCACGGCTTTACCTGTTTCCTGCTCCTCGCAGAGTCGCACGCCAGCCTGCACGCGTGGCCCGAATACGGCTTTTGCGCGGTGGACATCTTCACCTGCGCGATCGGCAAAGATATGCTGCCGCTCATCCAGCGCATCAAGGACGCGTTCGGTGCAGACGACTTCGCGCTGCGCAAACTGGATCGCGAAGCGTCCGTCGAAGCCGCCGCCATGCCGATGGTGGCATAAATGAGCATCTGGTTCACCGAGGAACTGCACCCCTACTACCGAAAAGGGATTCGCATCAAGAGAATTCTCGCCGACGAACAAACCCCATACCAGCACCTGCAATTTGTCGAGACTGAATTCTTCGGCAACGCGATGATTCTCGACGGCATCATCCAGCTCACCGAGCGCGACAACATGGGCTATCACGAAATGATCGTGCATGTGCCAATGCTGGCGGCCGACAAACCAAAACGCGTGCTGATCGTCGGCGGCGGGGATGGCGGGTCGCTGCAACAGGTGTTGCGATACGAGTCGGTGGAAGAGGCGGTCGTCTGCGAGTTGGATCAACGAGTGGTCGACCTGTCGCGCGAATTCCTCGCCGCTTCTTTCGGCGACCCGTGGGCTGATCCGCGTGCGCGGCTGATCATACGTGACGCGTTCGCGTTCCTCGAGGAAAATCCCGGTCAATTCGACGTGATCATCTCCGACACGACAGACCCGATCGGCATGGCGGAGAGACTCTTCTCGGACGAATTTCAAAAGCTGATCGTGCGCGCCCTCGTCCCCGGCGGCGCCGCAGCCACCCAGTGCGAGCAGCCGTTTTTCGACACAGAACTCATCAAGCAGATCTATAAATCAGCCAAAGAAAAAACGAAAAATCCCGCTTACTACTACGCCAACATCCCAACCTACCCCGGCGGAGGGATCGGCTTCATGTATGTTTCCGATACGCCTTGGGAACACGGATTGAAAACACCCTATCCGCCTGGTGAGAATAAATACCTCAACCCCGAAATCCATAAGGCGGCCTTCGCTCTGCCGGAGTTTTTCAGGAAAGAATTGTTTGGATGAAAGAAAACCCCGAGTGCGTGCACTCGGGGTTTTCTTACCCGCCCGGTTACTTAATGCCTACACGCCCTCCGTGTTCCTTATCTCTTAAACCTGTATTGAATTAATTACGGATTCAGGTCGCCAAACTGCCTACACTGAAAATGCGTACCGCGCCACGATGAGGCGCGGGCGAGGGGCAACCGCACAGAATCGAGAGAGAAAATGTACCAGAATCCCATGAAAACCATTTCCAGGTCCGTTGCGTTATGTACGATATTGGTTTTTCTTTCTAGTTCAGTTTCGATAACAACCAGTTCCGTCCGCGCAGCGACGATCATCACCCGGGTCTCCGTCGATTCGAGTGGTGTGCAGGCGAATGCCGGCTCTTCTAGAAGCCAACTCTCGGCGGATGGACGGTATGTAGCGTTCGCATCTGGTGCGACGAATCTTATCCCTAATGATACGAACAATTTCGAAGACATTTTTGTAAAGGATCGTCAGACTGGTGCTATTACTCGCGTATCGGTCGCCTCTCAAACCGGAGCACAGGCAAACAACGGTTCCTCGGCCGCCGCCATTTCCAATGATGGTCGCTTCGTAGCATTCTACTCAGACGCCAGCAACCTGGTCAGCGGTGATACCAACGGGATCGGTGACATCTTCGTGCATGATCGTCAAACCGGCCTGACAAAACGCGCTTCCATAAGTTCGAGCGGGAACCAAGCCAATGGTGAAAACTCAGATTCCGTCGTGGCACTCTCTGGCGACGGACGCTATGTTG
>CAZFDL010000137.1:1969-7550 GCA_964517905.1 uncultured Anaerolinea sp.
AGGTTCGTGGTGTTCCTATCCAATTCAGGAAATCTTGCGCCGGGCGTTGACGACTTTCGCGGCAAAGACCTCGTCTATGTACACGACCGACAGACCGGACAGACCACACTCGCCTCGGTCTATTCAGACGGGGTGACCATGACAGTGGGTCTGTTAGACCAGCCCACCATATCCAACAGCGGAAGATACGTGGCTTTTTCCTTTTACGATAAAGCGGACAACAATGGGATCATGAATATTTGGGTGCGCGATCTCCAGACGGGCAACACCATTCGGGTTGGTGGCGGTAACGAGTCATCCTTCGGTGCATCGCTTTCTACAAATGGAGGTATCGTTTCCTTCTGGTCTGGTGCCTCGAATTTTGTCGGCGGAGATACCAATGGAACTTCCGATATCTTTGCCAGCGAGATAACTTTTGACCCAGAACGCAGCCCAACAGTTGTTTCAGTTACTCCCAAGTGTGGGCAATTTAACTTCCAATGCACCTACCCAACCCCATCCAGTGTTTCTTTCATCGTGATCTTCTCGGAGCAAGTCGCTGGCGTCAGCGTGGATGATTTTTCTCTAGAGATGCTCGATGGTATAACCGGCGCTTCCATAACTGGCGTGAGCGGATCCGCCGGCGAGTATTTTGTCACCGTCGACACCGGCGTAGGCGAGGGTAAATTGCGCCTGAAGGTTATTGACAATGACAGCATTCAGGATACCAGCCTCAACCCTCTGGGCGGTTCCGGTACGGGCAATGGCGATTTCACCACGGGACATCTGTATTGGATCGACAAAAACGATCCCATTGTCACCTCGATTACGCGCGCCGATCCCAACCCTGCCGCGGTAGGAAGTGTTCGATTTACAGTAACTTTTTCGGAGCCGGTCTGGCCAGTCAATCCCGGAGTTTTTGTACTATCCACAACTGGCAGCCTGTCAGGTGCCTCCATTACAGGCATTTCACCCAGGGAGGATGAATTTCAAACTGTGTCAACGTTCACTGTTACCGCAAGTACCGGTTCTGGCGAAGGCACCCTGCGCTTGGACTTGAATGATGATGACAGCATCCGCGATTGGAGAGACAATCCGTTGGGAGGCGCGGGTGTGGGTAATGGCAGCCTCACCACGGGAGAGACATATAACATCGGCAATAGCCCACCGAGCGTTTCAGAGATCGTCCGCATGGATGCCAATCCTTCGGCCGCAAATCAAGTCCGTTTTCTGGTCAATTTCTCTGAACTGGTAAACGGCGTCGATGCAGGCGATTTTGCGATAACCGTAACAGGTAACATCACCGGCGTATCTCTGGCTGAGATCACCGGCTTGGATGCCTCCTATATCGTAACGGTGAATACCGGCACCGGAGACGGAACCCTCCGCCTCGACCTGCTCGATAATGACAGCATAGTGGATCTAGGGAATATGCCGCTAGGGGGAATTGGTGCGGGTAACGGAAGTTTCACAACCGGCCAAGAGTACACAGTTAGCAGAAGCGCTCCGGTAGTGACCTCGATCCTGCGCGCCGACATAAATCCGACAGCTGCTGATAGCATCCGCTTCACGGTTACTTTCTCTGAGGCGGTCAGCGGCCTGGATGCCAGCGATTTCGCCCTCGCGACAACAGGTAATGTTGCCAATGCATTCATCAAAGAGGTGAGCGGATTCGGCAATCTATACACGGCGACCATTGGAACAGGCACAGGTAGCGGAACCATCCGCCTCGACCTCATGGATAACGATTCCATCATCGACTCTTCCGGTCTTCCCCTCGGCGGCGCAGGGATCGGCAACGGAAATTTCGAGACAGGAGAGGAATACACGATCAATAAGAAAGCCATTACCGTTCTTACCCAGACCTTCACTTCAAACGGCACAAATGATGGCTGGGTTCTCGAGTCGAGCGAAGAAAGCAATCAAGGCGGCTCAAAGAATGCCACCGATGTTGTATTCAGGCTCGGCGATGACGCGCAAGATCGCCAATACCGCGCCATCCTGCACTTTCCATCCTATTACCTGCCGGATAACGCGGTCGTCACCGAAGTGATCCTGCTGATCAGGCGGCAGGGAGTGGTTGGCACCGATCCTTTCACCACGCACCAGAATATTTCGATCGACATTCGCAACGGCGTTTTCGGGAGCCTCGGTCCGTTCGGGATCAATGCCCTGCAAGCCTCAGATTTTCAGAACACCGCCAGCCTGAATTCGGCGGGGGCAATCTCAAACAACCCTGTGGGTGACTGGTACGTGACCACGCTGAATAACGCGGCGAATCCATTTATCAACCTTACCGGAATGACACAATTGCGCCTTGCTTTCCAGTTGGATGACAACGATGACATGAGCGACGATTACATCACATTCTATAGCGGCAATCACAACTCGCTTTCCAACCGCCCTCATTTGGTCGTGAAATACTACGTTCTAAAATAATTTGCCGCGAGCCCTAAAGAGCGACGCTCGGGGCTCCAGGATAGGGATGAAAATCCTCACCGATTGGCGTACAATTATCACGTGAATGCAATTTCTCACACAACATGGGCGGATACAAAAAACTCGAGAGCCGGACCCCTGAGGGAATTTCGGATCGTCTTGCTCGCCGCGATTTTGTTGTCGCTCCTTCCGGCCTCCGCTCCGACTTTACAAGCCCAAGCCGACTCCTCGGGTAACGCGGCGTTTTCCAGTATTAGCCTGTATCCAAATATCGAAACCAGCGGCGTGGTAATCGCGGGCACCAGCTTGCCCGCCACGGCTCAACTTCTCTATCAGGCGGCCGGTGAAACAACCTGGAGAACAGGTCACCCACTCTCCCGGATCGACGATGGCAGGCTGGTCGGAAGTTTATTCGGGCTCGCGCCATCCACAACGTATCAAGTCAGAGTGGTTGATGGTGCGGCAGAAATCACCAGCTCGTTCACAACTCAACCGGAGGAACTCTCGTTCACGCCGTTGGTCAGTTTGCACGTCAACGCGAACGCGCTCCCCGGCGGAGACGGCTCCGCCGCCGCGCCATTCCGAACGATCCAGGAAGCCGTGAATCGCGCAGGTCCTGGGACGCAGGTGCTGGTTGCGGATGGTATTTACAATGAAACGATCTCTTTTCCGAACTCGGGCAACGCTAACAACTGGATACAGGTCAAAGCCGCGGGTAATGGCGCAATTCTGGATGGATCCGAAGCGCTTTCGGGCAATGTCTGGCAACCCGTGGAAGGGAAAAATAATATTTGGTTCACGAGGATTGGCGGAGCCATCGGTTATCTCGGGCGCGATGGAAAACGCTATTATCAATACAATGATTTGAACGGGTTGAACAACAGCGCCGGGCACAATAACGTAACTGTCCGCGAGGGTTGGTTCTTCGAGCCTAGCACGTTGAAGTTGTACATCCGTTCACAGGACGACCCCAACACACACATTTGGCAGTTGCCGCGCTTCAATCATGCGTTCGATGTGATCGCCCGCGATTGGATCTGGATCGAAGGCTTCGAGGTGCGTTTCTACGGCACCCGCACCGATGGCTGCGGCGTGTGCAGCCTCAACGCGTCGAATGTGGTCGTTCGACGGAATCGCATTCACAACATGCAACTGGGAATCTTCATCCAATGGAACGGCGGCGACTCGCAGGGGAACAACACGCGCATCGAGTTCAACGAAGTGTACGATACGCCGCACGCAATTTGGGAATGGAACGCGATCAAAAGCGGACCTATGGAAGGCACCGGCATTATTGTGCGGGGTCATATCGGCGCGATCGTGCGTAGCAATGAAGTGCACCACACCTTCAACGGAATTTATGTTGGCACATCCGGCGCCGCAGGCGAGAACCCCGCCATCGCCTTCGACGCCGATATTTACAATAATCGCATCCATCACATCGGCGACGACGGATTGGAGCCGGAAGGCGCGTGCATCAATGTTCGCTTGCGCAACAATATCGTGGACTCGGTGTTCAGCGGAGTTTCGCTTGCCCCGATCACGTACGGTCCCACATGGGTGATACGCAACACCATCTCAAACTTTACCAGCAAGGCGGTCAAATGGGATCGGAACCCCGACGGCATTGTGTTCTTCTATCACAATACAAGTTGGACCAACGCGCCCGACGCCAGCGGCATGGAATTCATCAGCCCGGTCAAGAACACCGTTCTGCGGAATAACATCTTCCAGGTCAATGGATTCTCATTCACCGAAAAACCAACAGGTTCGATCAATAACGATTGGAACTTCGACAATTGGCACAGCACGCGCACGTCGAGCAATCCGCATTTCAAGTGGGAGAACGTCAACTACGACAGAATAAGAAATTTATGTAGTGCGACAACCCTCGAATGTAATGGCTACGACTCTGCGCCGGGTCTGGTCAACCCAGGCGGAGGAAACTTCACATTGCTTGCCGCCAGCCCGAACGTAGATCGAGGCGTGCGCATACCCGGCATCAACGATTCGTTCGGCGGGTCGGCGCCGGATGTGGGCGCCTTCGAATTGCAGACCTCCCTGCCTCCAACATCGACACAAATCGCAACTGCAACTTCCACGGTAACGCAGATTCCCGCTACGATCACAGGTACGCCTTCGCTACAGTCATCGCCAACGCAATTTCCTCCAACTGGATCGCCGCCGACACAAACCACGCCGAGCTTGACTCCGTTCCCGGTCGATTCGCCTCCGACGGTTCTGTCTGTCACGCGCGTGGACGCGTCCCCCTCCAATTTAGCCGCTGTCCAATTCCGGGTGGCGTTTTCCGAAAATGTGTCCGGCGTCGACTCGTTCGCGCCGATCATAGATTTCACCTTGAACAACACCGGGATCACCGGCGCTTCGATCACAGGAGTAACTGTGGAATCAGGCACAAGTTATGTGGTGAAAGTGAATACCGGTTCGGGCAACGGGACAATCCAACTTTATGTGCTGGACGATGACAGTATTCGCGACTCGGTGGGCCAGCCGCTTGGTGGTGCAGGCACAGGGAACGGAAACTTCATGAACGGCGAGATTTATACAATTAACAAGCCCGCCCCAACTCCTATCAGCGCAATATTCAGGTCGGTTGGATCGAACGATGGCTGGGTGCTTGAGTCGCAAAGGACCAGTGAAACCGGCGGGACGCGCAATGCGTCGGAGACAACGTTCGTGCTTGGCGACGACAACCGCGACCGTCAATATATTTCCATCCTTCAATTTTCGACCGCCTCACTGCCCGAAAATGCAGTCGTGACCAAAGTGACGCTGATGATTCGAAGCCAGAGTTATGCCGGGGCGAATCCGTTCGCCACGCACCAGAACATAGCCGTTGACGTTCGAAAGGGATATTTCGGTTCTTCTGGTCTGTTGGGAGTCAATAGTCTCGACCGCGGAGATTTTTCCGCGCCGGCCAGCTTGAGCAACGCGGGTTTTATTCTCAACAACCCGGTCACGGATTGGTATTGGACGGTGTTGGACCCTGCCGCATCGCAATTCATCAACCTGACCGGCGTGACAGAATTCCGTTTGCGCTTCCAACTTGGCGATAACGCCGACAGGAGCAACGATTGGATTCGTTTCTATAGCGGTAATTACAACTCCAGCACATCGCATCCCCAACTGCAGGTCGAATATT
>CAZFDL010000138.1:0-7511 GCA_964517905.1 uncultured Anaerolinea sp.
GATGAAGCGATGGAGATCGAGTTATTAAAGGAATATGGCTCACCGCAAAAGATCGCCTCCACCTACAACCCTCATCCGTATCTGATCGGTCCGCGCATGTTCCCATTCTTCCTGATGGTCTCGAAGATCGTCCTCGCGGTCGTGGTCATCGTCATGCTGGCGCTCAGTTGGATAAACGCTGTGGCGAGTTATCCACTACTGGCGGCAGACTTCATGCAGATCATTATTCAGGGATTTGGGAATGCGCTTTCCACCGCCATCGCGGCATTCGGGAACGTGGTGATCGTCTTCGCCATCCTCGAACGCGTCCTGCCGGAAAAAGAGATCGGTGACTTTTCCGATGAAAAGGAATGGGATCCCGCTTCGCTCGCAAAACAACCCGACCCCGATATCGTGAAGCGAGGAGACCTGATCGCGGAGATCGTTTTTACCGTGCTCGGGCTGGCATTCCTGAACGGGTTGTTCAACCTGCCGGTCTTTACGGGCGAGTTCTCGCAATTCATCCCGTGGATCAACGCGGTATTCCTCGCTGAGATCATTCTCGATGTTTACCTGCTCTTCCTTGCCAAATGGAGCATGTTGGGGCGGGTTGGGAAAGTGTTGATAGAAGCCGCTGGAATTGCGATAACCGTCATGCTCATCCGCACGCCGAACCTCACCATCTTTACGGACGAGTCGCTGTTGAGATTCATACGAATCTCGGAGGAGGTCGGCGGCGTCGCACTCATCGCCAACTATACCACCACGATCATCCTGATCGTCATCCTCATCATTCAGGGAATCGAACTGGCAAAGGCACTTTACGAGATGTTGCGAATAAATAACAGAACCAAATAAAGGGTACTCTGAACTCCGCGATGCTGAAGATCCCGGAGTTCTTTTTTGCAAGCGTGTACAATGCACTCATGCAATGGACTCGCGTTCACGGACGGATCGTGGAGGGCTACCGCGTCGCTTCCGCACCTTCGGCTGATTACCCCTACGGAGCGTTGAACCGCCAACGACCTCTCTTCGCCTCCCGCGGACTCGACTTGCGCAACTACTTCAACGGCACGCTCAACATCGACATCAGCCCCAACGCCTTCAAACTCGTCCGACCTGAATTCACGTTTTACAACGTCGCATGGACCGATCTGCACCCGCCGGAGCATTTTTCCTTTTCGCGTTGCAAAGTCGTTTTCAACGGAATCGAAAACGATGGCTGGGTGTATTATCCCCACCCTGAAACAAAACTGCGCCATTTTCAAAACCCATCCCTGCTGGAGGTGATCGCCATGGAATTCAAAGACATTCGCTATGGCGACGAAGTGGATGTATTGATCAACTCGGAAGAAGTTTCGATCGAGGCACAATGAATCGCAAAAAACTTTTGCACATTTTTCTATTACTCCTTCTCCCTGCCTGCCAGACACCGAGCATTGCTGGTGTGCCTTCTTTTCCAACTTCCACACCTACTGCAACTCTCACCCCAACACTGACCACAACACCTGCGGTTACAGCCACACCAACCGAGACATCCACACCAACGATCACACCTGCGCTTGCGCCTCTCGCGCGCCGCGTATTGATCCTCTCGATCGATGGGCTCCGCCCTGAACTGCTCTCGCTTGCACCGATGCCGAATCTCCAATCGTTGATGCAAAATAGCGCGTACACGCTGAGCGCGCAAACGGTGTACCCCAGCGTGACGTTGATCGCCCATGCTTCCATGCTCGGAGGAGTCTGCCCCTCCAAACACGGCGTGGATTGGAACGATTACATCCCTGAACGAGGGTTCGCCTTCGGCACAGACCTGTTCGACATCGCTCACGAGGCCGGCCTGCAAACTGTAATGCACGTGGGTAAGGAAAAACTGCGACAAATCACGGAGCCGCAAAGCACAGATATTTTCACCTACGTTAATGACCGCGATACTGTCGTTGCGCAGCGCTTGATCTCGGATTTTCCTGGAGATTTTCGACTTCTGTTCGTGCACTTCCCGCTCGTGGATGGCATGGGACACGCGTACGGTTGGCTTTCACCCGAGCAGATCAGCGTCGCCTTTCGCGCCGACGAGGCGTTGGGACAGATCCTTGCGGAGCTGGATGCAAGAGGTCTGCGCGGTGAAACCCTGATCATCATCACGTCGGATCATGGCGGGCACGATACGACACATGGCTCGACGCTCCCCGAAGATATGACCATCCCGTGGATCGCGTCGGGGCCGGGCATCCAGCCGAAACAGTTAACAACGCGTATCCACACGATGGACACTGCCGCCACGGCCGCGTTCGCCTTAGGCTTGGAGATTCCGCTCGAATGGGATGGAGTGCCCGTGTATGAAGCGTTCGGTGTGCCGATCGAAAAGCAATCTGTGCCCTGTCAATAACGATTCGGGCGGTGATAAAATCACACGAGGTCATCCACATGAACAAATCGGATTCGCGGCTCACTGTTGGCAGGAGCATGGTAGTCAGCGCGATCGTTTTCGCGGGCTTCCTTGGGTATGTGATCTTTCTGCGCTTTGCCGTGGAGCCGCTACCCGCCGCGCAGGAAACGGAGCGGACCACGCGGTCGTTCGAAATGCTTTCGGTGGTGTTGGGCCTGCTCGCAGGCGGATGCATGGCGGGCTATTTTTCATTCGATTACAGCCGCATCAGCATCCGCCACAAGAAGGGAGCGTTGCTGATCTCGTGGTTATTCGTAAGTTCGATCAACATGCTGATCTTCCTCATCATGTACTCGCTGCGCCGGGCGGGCGCCTTGCAGATCGTGGACGACTGGGCTGGCGCACTGCTCTTCCTCGCCACGTTCGCCTTCCTTGACGGATTGATCTTGTTCGAACGTTGGAAGATGGGACAGATCAGGGAGGACGAATGACACATGATTCTCAAGATATGACTTGCATTTCACGTCCCGGACTACCCTTTCAAGTCTCCCTGGACCTTGCAATCCACTTCCCTAGCCCGTCATTTAACGGAGTAAAATTCTTTCGTCGACGTAAGACGTGTCTGATTTGATTTTTGGAGAGCCCCGAATGCCCATCACCAAGCAACGCACGCTGGAATACCTCAACCTCGAATGGGGAACCTACATAGAGCGTTTTGATCGCCTGGCCAAAGCGGAGCAGGAAACGCGGCTCACAACGACAGGGTTCGAATCGTTTCGCGATATGCTGGCGCACATCCTCGCGTGGTGGGAGGAGGGTATGGTTCCCATCCGTGCGATCGCGGAGGGGCGCGAGTTCGAGCGGAAGAAGTACGACTACGACGCCTTCAACGCGAAAGCGGTGGAGAAATATAAAAGTTGGGAGGAAGGCAAGTTCGCGGCGCACTTCGAGAAGACGCGTCAGAAGATCGAAGCAGACTTCCAGTCGATGGATGACTCGGTCTTTGAGAATCGGCGGGTCCGCTCGTGGGTGAACGGCATCTTCATCCATCATGCGCGCGAGCATCTGGTGGTCTTAAGTCGATTTCTCGTGATGGATTTGTTGAAGAACGAATGGGCGGAATATATCGAAAGTTTCAATCGCCTCGATGCTGGGAAGCAAAAGGAATTCATATCAAAGCAGGGGTTCGAAAGTTTTCACGACCTTCTGGCGCACATCATCGGCTGGTGGGAGGAGGGCGCGCGGATCATTTCAGGGATCCTCGAAAAGCCGGGCTTTACGTGGGAAAGTCGCGATACGGATGCGCTCAATCGTGACCTGATCAAAAAATATTCGACGTGGCCGGACGATGAGCTGTACAAGCATTACGAAATGGTGCTCCGCGTCATGCTGGAACTGACCGCCAGCCTGCCCAACGACGCGTTCACCAATGCGGATATCGAAGGCTGGCTCAAAGACGATGTGGTCGCGCATTACGACGAACATTCAGTATAGGGTGAACTATGGAAGTACATGTTGTGTATCTGGCATTAGGTACGAACCTCGGCAACCGCCCGGCAAATTTGAAGGAGGCGATCGCGTCCCTCCCCCCGCAAATGGAGGTGAAGGCAAGATCGAACGTGTACGAAACCCAGCCATGGGGATACGAGGATCAGGAGAAATTTCTCAATCAGGTGGTGCGCGTCGAAACATACCTTAAGCCTGAGCCGTTACTCAAACACCTCAAACGGCTCGAAGTCGCACTCGGGCGCAAACCATCGTTCCAAAATGGTCCCCGCCTGATCGATATTGACATTTTGTTCTATGACGATCTCGTGCTGTATTCGCCCGCGTTGATGATTCCGCACCCCCAAATGCACGAACGCGGATTCGTCCTTGTGCCGCTGCTGGATATCGCGCCGGATCTGATTCATCCCGTGCGGAAGAAAAGCGTCCGCGAACTGGCGTTATTCGCCGACGTGAGCGGGGTTATGAAGTTCGAGGACTGAGGGTGAATGGAAATCGTTAAGCGAATCAAGAGTTCGGCGCGTATCTTGCTCAAAGGCGAACCGAAAAAGAAAAGCCGCAACGCCATCCCTGCCCTCACGCGCGAGGAAGTGAAGGAGGTCAGGCAGTTCTTTCCGCGCGAAAAATTTTTCATTCTCGGTCATGCGCGTTCCGGCACCACGCTGCTCATGCGTCTGGCGCGCCTGCATCCCGACGTGCATTGCAACTATCAGGCGCATTTCTTTACGCGCAAGCCGTTGTTGAAGGCGATGGTTGATTCGCCCGAGATGGAGGAATGGCTGACGCGTAAATCCAATCGCTGGAATGGTGGGCGCGACCTCTCGCCGCTCGTTCTGCGGGCTGCTGCGGATTTCATCATGGAACGCGACGCGGCACGCGAAGGCAAACGCATCGTTGGCGACAAGAGTCCATCGTCCACGATACACGGCGAGGCTGTGCGCGATATGCACGCGATCTATCCGGACGCCAAACTCGTTTACATCGTCCGTGATGGGCGCGATGTACTGATCTCGGAACGCTTTCGGAATTTCGTGGAGGAATCCAAATTTCTATCTGTGGAAGACAAACGCATCCTCTCCGATCTTCGGGCTGATTCTGCTCTCTTCACCGATGGACGGCGTTCCATCTTTACCGACTCCTTCATCCGCCGCGTGGCGAAGGGATGGGTTACGAATCTACAAGAGACTGACGACGAAGCGCGCAGACTCTACGGCAAGAATTATTTTAGTCTTCGTTATGAAGATTTGCTGAAGAATCCGTTCAAGGAAATGTCGAGGCTGTGGAAATTTCTCGGCGTGAAGACTACCAACAAATCGCTCGAAAAGAGGCTCAAAGCCGAAATGTCATCCAACCCGGATGAGGCGTGGCAGGCACAACGGGATGAGAGAATCGCGTCCTTCCTCCCAAAGGGGCAGGCGGGCAACTGGCATAGATTATTCTCCACGCAGGATAAATCCTTATTCAAAGAAGTCGCGGGTGAGACGCTGGTGACATGGAAGTTTGAAAAGGATTTGAATTGGTGATTTGTATGCTTTGTAGGTTGAGTATGCCCACGAACTGCACGCAGGCCGACTCAACCCGCAGCCATGGTGGTTTATGAAATTCCTAATTGCTGGTCTTGGCTCGATCGGTCGCCGCCACATGCGGAATCTGGTCGCCTTGGGCGAAAAAGATATTGTGCTATATCGTACGGGCAAAAGCACCATGCCCGAGGAAGACCTTGCAGGATTTCCTCAGGAAAATGATTTGCTGACGGCGCTAACGAAACACAAGCCGGATGCGGTCATCGTGGCCAACCCCACCGCATTCCATCTCGATGTTGCCATCCCCGCCGCCGCAGCGGGCTGTTCGTTATTGCTGGAAAAGCCGCTCTCCCATTCGATGCAAAGAATTGACGAGTTGCAAAGTGTTGTTTCCCAGAATGGGGCAAAGGTATTGGTCGGATTCCAATTTCGATTTCATCCTGGTATGGTTCGTGCGAAACAACTGATTCAAGATGGTGAGATTGGACGTGTCGTTTCCGCTCACGTACATTTCGGTGAATATTTACCGGCCTGGCACCCGTGGGAGGATTATCGCAAAGGCTACGCGGCTCGCTCCGATATGGGCGGCGGGGTCGTTTTGACTCAATGTCATTCATTGGATTATCTTCCGTGGCTGGTAGGGAAAGTCGAATCGGTTTGGGGTTTCACCGCAAAACTCAGCGATCTGGAAGTCGACGTGGAAGACACAGCGAAGATCGGCCTGCGCTTTGCAAACGGCGCGCTGGGGAGCATCCACCTCGATTACAACCAGCAACCGCCGTCGCACTATTTTGAAGTGGTTGGCACAAAAGGTTCATTGCAGTTGAATCTGTCCGATGGCGCAACGCGGATCTATCGTGCTGAGTCCCCCTCGAGTGGGAGAGGGGTTAAGGGTGAGGGAGAATGGGAAACATACCCTCTTCCTCCAGGTTGGGAACGCAACGTGATGTTCATGGAGGAAATGAAACACTTCGCCGCTGTGGCGCGCGGTGAGGCCGAGTCTTCGTGTCCGCTGGAGGACGGCGTCCGCGTGATGCGTCTGGCGCTGGCGGTCAAAGAATCATCTCGCTCCGGTCGGGAAATATCATTGTAAAGCTGGGGAAAATTCAAAATTCACTAGCTGAATTTTAGGATATAATTGCGCCTCGCACACAAAATCCACAGAGCAATCTGTGCATATCAAGGAGTACGAATGTCGAAAGCCAAATTGATCGCCCCATATGGGGGAAAACTGGTGAACCTTACTATAGAGGGAAAAGAACGCGAAGAACTTCTCGCCCGCGCCGCTCAACTTCCTTCCATCAAGATCACCATGCGCAATCTTTGCGACCTCGAACTGCTCGCCACCGGCGGCTTTTCACCGCTGACCACCTTTATGGGCAAAGCGGATTACGAACGCGTCCTGCATGAGATGCGTCTTGCAGATGGGACCCTCTTCCCCCTACCCATTACCCTGACGGCTGATCCAAAAGAACTGCCCACTGTCGGCGAAGACCTCGTCCTGCGCAATACCAACAATGACGTGATCGCGGTGATGACCCTGGATGAGGTCTTTCACTGGGACGCGAACACCGAAGCCGCGCTCGCCTACGGTTCCACCGACCCACGACACCCGATGGTCTCTGAAATGGAACGCTGGGGCAAGGTATGCATCAGCGGACCGATCAAGGTTGTAAATCTGCCGAAGTATCACGACTTTGTCAGCCTGCGTCTCACACCCGCGCAGGTGCGCGAGCGACTCGAAAAAATGGGACACGAAAATGTTGTCGCATTCCAGACGCGCAACCCTTTGCACCGCATCCACGAAGAGTTGACCAAGCGCGCGGCCGCAGAAGTGAAAGGCTCGCTCATCATTCATCCCGTCGTGGGCATGACCAAGCCAGGCGATGTGGATCACTATACCCGCGTCCGCACGTACCGCGCATTGGTGGACAATCACTACGACCAGAACAGCACCATGCTCAGCCTGCTTCCGCTCGCAATGCGCATGGCGGGGCCGAAGGAAGCAGTGCTTCACGCCATCATCCGCCGCAACCACGGCGCAAATCATTTCATCGTCGGGCGCGACCACGCGGGGCCGGGAAAAGATTCCACGGGCAAGCCGTTCTACGGTC
>CAZFDL010000139.1:0-7470 GCA_964517905.1 uncultured Anaerolinea sp.
CCGACCCTTTGACCGTGTCGTACATGTGCCATTCGGGTTTGTCTTCCTCGTAATTGCCCAACGCCGCGCTGATTCCGCCCTGTGCCGCGCCTGTGTGTGAACGCGTCGGATACAACTTGCTGATGACCGCCGTCTTCGCGCCGCGCGATGCGTACAGCCCTGCCATGAGTCCCGCGCCCCCCGCGCCGACGACGATCACTTCAAACTGATGAACATTTGCCATGAACTGCTCCTGATTTCTTTTTACCACGAAGGGCATTTGAGAATGGGTTGGTGTCTTTGTGCCCTTTATGGAAAAACTTTATCCTCTCCAAATGAGATACACGCCCATCAACATAACAGCGATGAATATCGCGATGTTGATTAGCCGCACCCCCTGCCGATACAACGGTTTGACCAGGTAATCGTCCAGGATGACGATGACCCCGTGCACGCCGTGTGCCGCGGTGACAAAGAGCAGGGCGATGGCGATCAATTTCCAGAAGAGTCCCCCCCAAGGTGTCAGGTCTGGCACGCTCGTACTCTGCACGTGATATACATTGGGATTGAAAGCCCAGCGCATCACTTCGGCAAAATTCATCTCGTTGCGCGCCCCCATGATCAGCGCGCCGACCAGCCCGACGATGACCAGTGCATAGATCGCCAGCGCGGAAAGGCGCGTGAAGAGCCACATGAAAGTCTCGAAACTCATGCCGCGCTGAGAAAGAGATAGTGTTCGGGGTTTGGCATTGTCCATGTCAGCCTCCCAGCTCGGCGGTGATGATGACAATCGCGGCGAAACCGTAGATCGCGAAGAATACCGCCCATTCGATCCAGATGATTTCACGATAATATGCCATCAATTTGGGCCACAGGTCCAGGATGGTGATGCGCAAGCCGTTAATGGCGTGAAACAAGATGCAGAAGAAGATAAACAACTGAAAAGCGGGATTGTAGTAAACATCGTTCAACACATCCCCGACCTGCGAGCCGACCCCGAAATCCCTGCTCTCCAAAAACGACGCGGTCAGATGCATTGCCAGAAAGACCGCCATGCCAGCCCCGCCGATGCGGTGAAGGATGTAAGTCAGGTACGGACCCTGTCCCTTATACTTCAGCGCCGAGGAAAGACTGACGTTACGTTTTAAGCCCATCCATGCCTCCATAGTTTTGGTTGGGCACCGCGCGCCCTCCCATGTGATTACAACTGCCCATTTTACTCTCGATTATCTAAAAATGAGGGCAGGTCGAATCGTGACAAACATCCTGCAATTTTCGTTCCTGCTGTCCTTCAAGAAAAGGAAATAGACCCATATAATACAATTTACCCGTTTGAAACCGCATCCGGAACGAGATACGTTCCGTTGAAGGAGGCTCGGCTATGTCTGATCCGCACGAACTCTCTCGCCGCGAATTCATCAAGGTGACCACAGGCATCATCGGCGGCCTGATCGGTGCCGCCATCGGCTTGCCCGCCGTGTATTATCTGATCGATCCAGCCCTGCGCGAAGGCGGGAAGGAAGCGTGGATTCCCATCGGCAAATTCGACGCTATGCAGGTCGGTGTGCCTTATCCCTTCTCGTTCACGCGTGTTCAGGTCAACGGCTGGGAGCGGACTGCCTCCTCGTTTGGGGGCTATGCCATACGAAAATCCGATAATCCGGAGGATCTACACATCCTCAACAGCCGATGTACGCATCTTGCCTGTACGGTGAACTGGTCCGCCGAAGCGAAGGCATTCCTCTGCCCATGTCATGATGCGAAGTTCAGCGTGGAGGGCGAAGTGCTGGATGGCCCTCCTCCGCGTCCACTGGATGTTTATGGCGAGCATCGCATCGCCGAAGACGGCACGATCGAGATTTTCTTCAAAGAGGGCTGAATCATGTGGAAAAAAATCTATGCATGGCTCGACGAGCGCATCGGTTTCAACGACCTATATAAGGGATTGCTTGAGCGCCCCGAGCCAAAGGGCAATTGGTGGAACACGCTCGGTTCCGCCACCCTGTTTCTCTTCGTCATTCAAGTGACCACCGGCATCTTCCTCACGGTGTATTACACACCCTCTCCCGATCACGCCTATGATTCCGTTCAATACATCATGGAGGGAGTCGCGTTCGGCTGGCTGATCCGCGGCATCCACCATTGGGCGGCCACGCTCATGGTGATCGTCGTTTTCATCCACATGCTCCGTGTGTTCGTCACGGCATCCTTCAAATACCCGCGCGAATTGACATGGCTGGTCGGGGTGGGGCTTCTTCTCGCCACGCTCGGGATGGGCTTCACCGGTTATTTGCTCCCATGGAATCAGCGCGCCTATTGGGCGACCACGGTCGGCACGCAGATCGCGGGCACCGTTCCCTTCATCGGCGAATTCATCCTCAAAGCCCTGCGGGGCGGGCCGGACCTGAGCGCGCTCACCCTGCAACGCTTCTTCTCCGCGCACATCTGGATCATTCCTGTCACCATGGCGGGTCTCATGGGCATTCACCTGTATCTCGTTATGCGGCACGGTGAATCTCACTGGCCTAAAAAGGAAGATTGACATGAACGACGAATCCAAAAAGCGAATCAACGAACGCTACGAACAGGAAGTGGAAAAAGGCGAGTTCTTCTGGCCCGACAGCCTCTTCAAGGACCTCATCGTTTCGTTCGCCATCTTTATAGTGTTGATCCTGCTGGCAACGTTCATCGGTGTCGCGCCCGAAGCCAAAGCCGACCCGAGTGACACATCCTACATCCCGCGCCCTGAGTGGTACTTCCTCTTCCTTTTTAAATTTCTCGCGCTGTATGGGCAACTTCCACTGCTCGGCAAGATCGAATGGATCGCCACCGTTCTCATTCCGGGTATTGCCGTCGGCGTGCTCACATTACTTCCTTTCCTTGAACGATCTCCTTATCGGTATTACGGCAAACGGGTCCTGCCTATCGCGCTGATGACGGTCATGGTCGTGGGCATTGTATTGTTGACATTGACATCAGAGGTGCCCACCGTTTCGGGGGACGGCTCGAATCTGTTGGGAGTATTGCAAACCATTTCGGGAATTTTCATCCCTTTGACCGCGTACATTCTTTTCTTCCTCTTCCGGTCGAACACACGCTTCATGATCTGGACGACGAGCCTTGCCGCGCTTTCCATGATCATTATCTCAGGGACAGTGCTTGTACTCGCTCCGGAGAAAGAATCGACTGAGGTTGAAGTCGCCTCCACGCTCCCCGAGCAGATCCTTGCCGGGCAGGATTTGTACTCCATCCATTGCGTCGAGTGCCACGGCGACGACGGATCGGTCGCGGTTATCGAAGGTGTGCAGGGACTTGAAGGCGAGAAGATCACACCCATCAACAGCCGCGATGTGTTGTACACGATCACCGATTCTGCGATGGGTGAAGTGATCGCGTATGGGCGCCCCAACGCGGGCATGCCACCGTACGGGAAGTCATACGGCGGCGATCTTTCCCGCAGCGAGATCGATTACATCATTATTTTCATGCGTTATTCCTGGGATGACCGCTTTGAAGCGCCGCCGCTCAAGCCCTTGTTCCCGCCTCTCGCAGAGGGCGAAGTCCCGTCCTACGAGGTTCACATTGCGCCGATAGTCAACCGGTATTGTGTGTCCTGTCATCGCGCGGGCAAGGATAACAATAACTATCTGATGACCACCTACGACGAAATATTGAACACCGGTGATAACGTTGATAAGAACATCATCGCAGGAGATATGAACAATTATTTCCTCCTGATCATTCAAGAGACTCCCATTCTCGACGAGAACGGCGATGAGGTCATCGGGGTGATGCCGCCCACCCGGCCGCTCAAACCAAACGTGGTAGACGTATTCATCCGCTGGATCATGAACGGAATGCCGAAAACCGCGGAGGAAGCTTCGGCGTTGTTTCTGATACCGGCGCCGGAGGCGACACAAACTCCGTAGGCATCTTCGAATCAGGGTAAGGCTGTCATTGTTTGACAGCCTTTTTGTTCCACCGGCAAAAAGGTACAATCGGTAATCATTAAGTTTCAAAGGAGAGAAAATGAAAACAACCAGCGGGCTGGAATATATCGAAGTGCAGGCAGGCACGGGTGCACAAGCCGAGGCGGGGAAGACCGTCAGTGTGCATTACACAGGCAAACTTCAGGATGGAAGCGTGTTCGATAGTTCCGTCTCGCGCGGCGAGCCGATCACCTTTCCGCTTGGCGCGGGACGCGTCATCAAAGGTTGGGACGAAGGCATCGCGCTCATGAAGGTCGGCGGCAAGGCGCAACTCATCATCCCGCCGGGTCTTGCCTACGGTGAACGCGGCGCAGGCGGCGTGATTCCTCCGAACGCGACACTGGTCTTCGATGTTGAGTTGGTGGACGTGAGGTGACACACCAGCGTGTCACCCTGAGCCGATAGGCGAAGGGTCTCTGAGATTATCGTAGAGATGATTACTCTACGGGCACAAGGTCGCTTCCGTTCAACATGACGAGCACAAACAAAAACGTCGGGTACTTTCAAGTCCCGACGTTTTATTTCCTGTCTATGGGTTCACCCGTCTACATGTGACTGATGATCGCATCCCCAAACTCGGAGCACTTGACTTCGGTCGGCTTATCCATCAGGCGGGCGAAATCATACGTGACGGTCTTTGCCGCGATCGCGCCTTCCATGCCCTTGACAATCAGGTCGGCGGCTTCGCCCCAGCCCATATAGCGGAGCATCATCTCGCCCGAAAGAATGACCGAGCCCGGGTTGACCTTGTCCAAATCCGCGTATTTTGGGGCGGTTCCGTGAGTCGCTTCGAAGATCGCGTGACCGGTTACGTAGTTGATGTTCGCGCCCGGGGCAATACCGATTCCGCCCACCTGCGCAGCGAGCGCATCGGACAGATAATCGCCGTTCAAATTCATTGTGGCGATCACATCGTAATCCTTCGGGCGGATCAGCACGAACTGCAAGGTCACGTCGGCGATCGAATCTTTCAACAGCAGTTTCGATTTCCACTTGCCGTCGCCGTGTGTACCCCACAACTTCAACGCTTCTTCCACCTCGGCTTTGATCTCGCCTTGTTGCGCAGGAGACATCATATCGAAACCGGGGTCGATCATTCCCGCGTTTTCCTCCACCGAAAGATTCGGGTTCTTTTCCCTGTTGCCGAGGATCCATGTCTCGCGTTCGGTGACCACATCGTTGCGGAACTCGCGCTTGGCGAGGGCGTAACCCCAATCCTTGAATGCGCCTTCGGTGAACTTCATGATGTTGCCCTTGTGGACGAAGTTCACACTCTTGCGCTTATTGAGCAACGCGTAGGTGATCGCAGCGCGCACGAGTCTTTCTGTACCTTCCACAGAAACAGGTTTGAAGCCGATGCCCGATGTGTCCGGGAAGCGCATCTTGGCGAATTCCTTGGGGAAGGCCTCTTTGAACAACTCTTTGAACTTCTTGTTTTCTTCTGTCCCGTGCGCGAACTCAATGCCCGCATAAATATCCTCGGTGTTCTCGCGGAAGATGACCATATCCACGAACTCGGGATGATTCACCGGCGAGGGTACGCCTTTGTACCAGCGCACGGGACGCAGACACACGTACAGGTCGAGCACTTTACGCAGCTGCACATTCAACGAACGAATCCCGCCTCCGATGGGCGTGGTTAATGGACCTTTGATGCCCACCAAAAATTCACGGAATGCCTCGGTTGTTTCGTCAGGCAGCCAGCTCTGGAACAACTTGAACGATTTCTCGCCCGCATACACTTCCATCCAGTGGATTTTGCGTTTGCCGCCGTATGCCTTCTCCACCGCGGCGTCGAACACCCGGGCAGACGCGCGCCAGATATCGCGCCCGGTGCCGTCGCCTTCCACGAACGGGATGATCGGGTTATCGGGAACCTGTAATTTTCCGTCCTGGATCGAGATCTTTGCCCCGCCCGCGGGGACTTTCACGTTTTGATATGTCATGCCTTCCTCTTTCCTATGAAAATGTCGGCTGGATTATAACATCCGCGTTCTGTTGACCGAAGTGACGAGACTCACCATTTCAGCTCATTTATGGGCTTGCGCTGGCGACCTTCCATGCCCAGACCTGACCATTGTTCACAACTCCGCCTGCCTTGGACGAGCCGCCCAATAAGAACAACACACCGTCAAAACCAGCCACTGGCACACCATGCAAACCCTGCGGAAGATCGAACACGTTCATCCAGGTGTTTGTTTGTGGATTGTACACTTCCACCGTGGCGACGATCTGTTCCGGAATAATCCCGATCTGTTCACCGCCCGCCACATAGATCAGATCGCCGATCACTGCAACTCCATGCCCGGCGCGCGGCGTTCTCATATCGGGACCGGGAGTCCACGTATTGGTTGACGGATCATATATTTCCATCGATTTGTAGTCCTGGGTTATCCGCCCGCCGAAGGCGAAGATCTTTCCACCATAGGCTGCGGCAACAACATGATCACGCGGCGTCAGGAGCGGTGCCATCTCCTCCCATTGGTCTTGCGCCGGATCATAGCGGAGCAGGTCGCTGATCGGTTGTTCACGATATACGGAACTGGAACCGCCGACCACATAAATGTGATCACCCAGCGCGACAGCCATGCCTCCCGCTCTGGAGTCGGGCATGGATGTGATGGGAGACCAGTCATTCGTAGCTGGATCATATACCCACGAGGAACCATCTGCATCGCAACAGCTAACCTCAGGGTATCCGCCGAAGACATAGATCCTTCCGTTGTGTGCCGCGACCTGCAGATGATTTAATTTGCGCGGCATGTTCTTGAGGGATTTCCAATGGTTCGTTACAGGATCGAATTTTTCGAATGCACTCGAGGAGGGAAATGGGTTGCCATTCAAATATCCGCCCGCCACATAAATTTCGTTGTTCAACACGACCGCATGTGCTTCAGAACGGGCGGTCGGCATGCCGCGTAATTTTACCCAGGCCTCCCACGGCAGATCCTGAAATTTATATGGGGTTTGCGTGGGAACGACCGTATTTGATGAGGTCGGTGGGGCAACCGTCGCGGTTTCTGACGGAGCCCCCTCAGGCGCGGAAGGTGAAAGAGGCTGGCAAGCAACCGCGGTGCATAAAGTCAGCATTAGTAACGATTTCACGATCTTCATCGGGACTCTCCTGTCATCGGGCATTATAGCGTGTTGAATGACCGCTTGACGGTTCTCGCGCCGGGAAAACTGGATACCCGGTCCTTTGGTTTATTCGCACCTTGACATGCCCGGAAATCGGCGTAAAATTCCGCCCAATGCACGGACATCCCCACCGCGAACGGTTCTTTCCCCAGCACTTCTTCGGAATGATCGTTTCTACTGTTGGAAACTAGAGAGTCGCTTTCAGCGGCTCTCTTTTTTTATCTTGTATCCGCGCTGAGGGAAGCGCGACCGGATACCGGATATCTGAAACTTGGAACTCGAAACATGCTCAAACTCCCCGGCCTCATAGACCCTCACGTCCACGTGCGCGAACCCGGACAGACCCACAAAGAAGATTGGGACT
>CAZFDL010000140.1:0-7370 GCA_964517905.1 uncultured Anaerolinea sp.
AATAGAACAGCAATGGCAACCCCAACAGGAGGGCTAAACGCGTTAACCAAAAGTGGTAGCCGCGTGGTTTGGGAGGATTGGGGTTTTCTGTTTTCCCGGTTTTCATGGTCAACACCCTGATTAGACTCCTCTCTTGTATGGAGGCAGGATAGCAGAAGTCAATATTTGCAGCAAGTGACTTAACGCCAATGTATTCGTGAAAAAAGGCGATTAAATTTTTGCAAATGATGATCTCATGCCACAGACTGCAAAATCTTTCTGGCAATTCCGCCGTTCAACGGGGATCACACCCTCCTTACCACCAGCATGGTGAGATCATCGGCGGCGGGGATATCCTGCACAAAATCAAGCAGGGATTTTTCCACCACATCCATCAAGTCAGAAGCCGAGGAGCAATGATTCGCAAGGATGGCTTCGTTGAGGCGCGCTTCGCCGTAAAACTCGCGGTTCCCGTTGAATGATTCGGTCAAGCCGTCGGTATAGAGCAGAAGGCTATCTCCTTTTTCAAGGTGTATCGTCCGCTGGTTGACAGGTTCGTTGATCAGCACGCCCAGTGCAACGGCAGTGCGGGTTAGGCGTTCGATCGTTCCATCGCCCCTCACCCACAAGGGAGGGTTGTGCCCCGCGTTGACGTACGTGAATTCGTTCTTGTCCAAGTCCAGCACGGCGTACACCGCCGTAACGAACATGCCCTGACGAGTATCCGGGATGAGCAGGTCATTGACTCGTTTCATCGCCACCGCGGGAGAGTCCGATTCGATCACCGCGGCGCGTACCAAGGTCCGCGTGAGCGCCATGAACAGCGCGGCGGGCATGCCCTTGTCTGCGACATCGGCGATGAACAAGCCGATGCGGTTGTCCGGCAGGTCGAACACATCGTAAAAGTCGCCGCCGACCTGCCGCGCGGTCTTCCAACGCGCCGCAAACTCCCAGCCTTCGATCTGCGGAAGCGAGTCGGGGATGAAGGTTTGCTGAATTTGGCGAGCCAGCTGCACTTCCGTTTCGAGGCGTTCGCGTACTACCATTTCGCGTTGCAGCAGGTCGTTCTGGATCGCCAGCGCGGCTTGTTGTGCGATGCCGTTGATGATTTCCAGGCGCCGCGTGCGGAATCGCAATCCGCCATCGGCTTCCTCGATCAGCATCACGCCGTACATCGCGTCCTTGACCGAGATGGGAACCGCAAGCAGCAACGCGTTCGGATTGGCAAGATTCGCATCATTCGACGGGTCGGCTGATAACCACGCTGTGAGCCCGCCCGATCCGTTCAGCGGGCTGGCGAGCATGCCTACTGCCCCACGACACGCATCCAGAAGTGCAAATTCTCCCACGGCGAACGAACGCGCCCAGAAACCAGCCTCGTCCTCTTCGTTCAAACCGTATTGTTGCGTGGGCTTGAAGGTTTCTTCCAGTGAATCGAATTGATACAACGCAGCCCGTTCCACACCCACAAGGATCGGCATGATGCGGATGATCGTATCCAGAATTTCGTCGAGGTCGTTCAGGCTCACGATCGCCTGCGCCACCTGCAACAGAGCCGCGGAGGCGTATGCCTGTTCCTGAGCAATATCGTAGAGGCGAGTGTTCTCAATGGCGACCGCGGCATAACTGGCAAACGTGGTCGCCACGGCGCGCGCCTCACTGCCATATCTGCCCGGCGAATGATGCGCGAGTGTGATCACACCGAAGGGCTGATCGCCCACCCGCAACGGCACAGCCAGCGCGGAGTAATTCTGCGCGAACCCCGCGGCAAGGCCGGAAGCGCCAATCACATCTGTCGGCATGCGGACCTCTGCGCCTTCCGACTCGATCACACGCATCAATGCTGAGTACGCTTCGGTGTTACTGTACAAGGTATTTTCCAGGAGGGATTCGTCAATGTTGTGGCTCGCCGCAAGATACAACTCATCGTCTTCAAGCAGCCAGATGGCGGAAATGTCAACCGCCAGGTTCTTCTCCAGTTCAAGGAGGATCACCTCGAGAACATCGTCCACATCTTCGTCTGCAGAGATCAAGCCCGCCACCTCACGCAGACTGTCCGCTACCTGTCGCCGCCATTGCTCGGAGCGATACAGCGCCGCGTTATGGATCGCGATGGCGATGTTATCGGCTACCGCCTCGAACATGAACTTATCTTCGGCGGTGAAGGCATTGTAACGGTCCGATTGAATATCCAGCAGACCAACCACTTCCCCGTCGTATTTCAACGGCACACATATCTCTGATTTTGTATTCTCCGGCGGCAACGGCGAGGGAACATAGCGTTTGTCTTTGCGCACATCGTTGGCGACCACGGTCTTCCCCTCCTGAGCCACCCACGGGATGATTCCCACCTTGTCATCCAACGGGATGGTGAATCCCACCGATTCCGTGCTGCGCTCGCCGCTCCCTGCCTGATATTCGATCATGCGTCGATTCCGGTGCACGGTGAACAGGTACACGTGGGGATGTTTGAAGCGGTGATGGATCAGATCGGAGACGTTCTGCATCAACGTATTCAATTCAAGCGAGGCGCTCACACTCCGGCTGACATCCGCGATCAGGGCGAGATGATCGGAGTGCCGGCGCAGATCGCGATACAACCGCGTACCCTCCACGGCGCGCGCGATCGAATCGGCCAGGGCATTGAGCACGAGCAGGTCGTTTGGGTGGAACGCATCCGCCTGATTGCTTTGCACATCCAACACGCCCAGCACGCGGCCTTCGATCTTCAACGGAATCACCACTTCAGACCGCGTCTCCGGGAGCGCGTCGATGAATCGGTAGCGCTTATCTTTTCGCACATCCGGGACGACGATCCGTTCACCGGTTGAGGCAGCTTCCCCGATCAAACCCTGACCGATCTTCACCTCGAGTGCGATCTTGGCACGGCGCTTCCCCTCTCGGGGCGCCATGGCGCTCGCGCGGAACCGCAACGCCGTGGACCGGTCTCGCAGAGTAAAAATAGCAACGTAATAATAGTGGAACGTCTGTTGAATCAACTGGGTAACGCGTTCGGCTAGTTCATTCAGATCCAGCACGTTGGCGATCTGTGCGCTCACCTCCCTTACCAGATTCAATTGGTTCAGCCTGAATTCCTCAACGGCAACACGATGCGAGGCGACCAGACTCAATCCGATCACACCGGCAAGACCGACCAGCAAGTCAAGCTCTTCCTTGACAAAGTCGGGACCGTGCGGGCGGATGACCTGGATGGCTCCCAACGTCGTTTCCCGATTCCGCAATGGAATGGACGCCCACCGTTCGCGCGAGCCGCCTTTCCGCCTTCCTTTCTGAAGATTCGTGAGCAAACCTCGCGATTTTAGCGCGCGGGTGATTGCTTGCGAATCGGGATACGAAGGGAAGACAGTCTCCTCCCGCGCGTCGGGCAGGCGAAAGAGGTTTTCATCGAGCCACAGGTCAACATCCCCTTTGAACAGGCGCGCTGCAAAGGCTGCGATATGATCGCGCTGGGCAGACAATGATGCGCTTCCGATGAGTTGTTCACCCAGCCTGGCCAACTCGCGCCAACCGGACGAAGACGCCGCTTTCATGCGTCCTAACCCTTTCGTTTGATCATCGTGAGAACGTTGCTTTTATCCGCGTTGGAATGGTAATGCACATCATCCATCAACTTGCGCATGAGGAAGATTCCCAAACCCCCGATTTTTCGATCGACCAGGTCGGCTTGCAGATCCGGCATGGGCACTCCGGACGGATCGAACGGTAACCCGTGGTCAACCAGGGTGATCACCAACGTTTGCTCGTTCATGCCACAGGAAAGATCAAGTACACCATCGGTCACACCTTCGTAGGCGTGCTCGATGATGTTCGACGCGGCTTCATCGGTGGCAAGCTGGATGTTGTAGACATCCTTATCACCAAAGCCGTTCTCACGCGCGATCGTCCCCACAAACTCGCGGATCTCGTCGAGGAGTTCGAATTTTGCCTGAAATTTTACCGTTTGCATCGGAAAATTTAAAAGCCGCTTCAGGCGATCACAGCCGAAAGCGGCCTCCCTCGCACATGTCTTTTCGGCTCCAACCCTTTGCCTGCCCTAAAAATATCCTACCGCGTGCAGCGGATCATCAAAGGATTTGAACAGCTCGGTAAAACCTGCCAGTTCCAAAGCCTCGTGGATCCGGTCCGGCACGGAAGCCAGAACGACTTCGCCGCGATTGTACTTCTTCGAATTGCGCTGGGCGGCAAGCAGGGCACGGAAACCGGCGCTGGACATGTATTCCAACTCGCTCATGTCGATCACCAGTTTGTGCTTGCCATTCTCATTCGCTGTCTCAAGTGTCTGGGCAAGTTGCGGCGCCGTAGAACTATCGACCCGCCCCTTGACCTTGATCAATTCGCAATGTTTAAATTCCTGATGCGTGATTTCCATGACACATCCTCCGGGTTTGGTTACGATGTCGTTGTCCAAAATTATATCACGAGAATGTATGAGTATCTCCTAGGTGCGGGTTCAAGCAGATCCCACAACGGGACCGGCGACTGTGAACGTCCGGCGAACCACTTCAACCCACCTTGCGGCAGCGCATACCAGTGGCACCTTGCCGGTGCCCAAACCGGGCACGAGAATTCTTTTTCTTCGAATGCTCTCCACGTGAATTGACACCCCTCTTTACTTCGAGTATGCTTCGCACGTCCGGGCAGGCCCGGCGCGGCAGAGCCTGCCGAACCCCGCCAGGGTCGAAAGACAGCAACGGTAAGGAAGTGCCTCTGGGTGCCGCCGATCACCTGCCCGGATATTTATATGAAACCGAATCGCTGGATATTCATCGTCACTGCATTGATCGCCGGAACTGCACTGGGACTCACGTATGGATGGGTGATCGACCCCGTTGAATTCTTCGACCTGACCCCAGACACCCTGCGCGCCGATTACAAAGCAGATTACGTCTTGATGGTCGCGGAGGCATATCGCGCTCACCGCGATCCCGGATCTGCCGCGCGCCAGCTTGCGATATTCGGTTCGCAATCTCCGAGTTCCATTGCGTCAGAAGGATTGGAATTCGCACGCTCCAACGGCTTCGACCCCACGGATATCGCGCTAATGCAGGAACTAGTGACTGCCATGCAGGCATGGAGCGGACTCCCATGAAACGGATTCCGTGGGATGTTTTGCTTGCGCTTCTCGCCGGACTTGGGCTTGGTCTGCTGTACTCCTGGAACATTTCCCCCGTACGCGTTGTGGACTCAGCACCGATTGCTTTACGTCCTGATTTCAAGGACCAGTATCGTTCCGCAATTGCCGCAGCCTACACCAGCACGGGCAATCTCGAGCGAGCGCGGGTACGGCTCGGTTTGCTCGGCGATGTCAACCCGATCGAGGCTTTGAACGCACAGGCACAGCGCATGCTCGCCCGCGGCGAAATTCAGCAGGCGGACGGGGTGGCTGCACTTGCCTCTGCCCTCGTGCAGGGAAATGCATTCGTTGTACCAGTTTCTCCAACGGCAATTCCCCTGACCACGGCGCAACCGGTTTCCACGGGGGACGAAGCGGCACCCACCTCCACAGCGCAAGGGGTTTTCACATCCATACCGGAAGTTGTATCAACTCAGACGTTCGTCCTGCAAGCCACGCCGCGCCCCACTCGCACACCGGTTCCCACTCAAGGTGCGCCGTTCGCATTGACCGGACAGGAATCGATTTGCGATTCGAATCTACCGGATGGCTTGCTGCAAGTCCTCGTGCTGAACGCAAAACGCAGACAACTTCCGGGCGTCGAGATCCGTATCACCTGGGATGGCGGCGAAGACATTTTCTTTACGGGCTTGAAACCCGAACTCGGCAACGGCTACGCTGATTTCATCATGACAGCGGACGTCACTTACACAGTTCAACTGGCGCTGGGGAGTGACACTGCCATCGGGTTGGTCGCGCCAGTCTGCCAGACACCGAGTGGTGAGCCGTTCGCTGGCGGATTCAAACTCACTTTCCAGCAACCCTGATAGAAAAATCCTCTTCCAGCGGAAGAGGATTTTTGATCATGGAATTGGGTTGTTGTTCGCCCAATCATTCCCCAACCTCACTTCGATATCCACGGTGGCGGCTGGATCGGGTTGAATCAATATTTGTGTACTCGAACTAATTCCAAAAACGGACTGCAAATATTTCAGCGTGTATAGTTTGGGTGAGTACAAGACGATCACCGTGCGATCGTACGCGCGATCCGCCGGACCCACTTCGGTCACTGCCATCCCTTGTGCGATAAAGTAGTTGCCGGTGTTCACTTCAAGGTTCGGCGAGAATGTGCCGTTAAGCAGACGCACGCGCGCGGCGTCGGCTTGCATCAACGCGGTGGGGTCGCCCTCGGCGAGCGGACTGGTCGCGCCCGCCGAGGTAAAGATCTCATCGCGTAGAATACGAATCTTGTCCGGTAACGGCTTCATCACGCTGGCATCCTGCCCCCCCAAGGTCACATTGTCAAAGGCGACCATGGTCGTATCGATGCGCCCCTGCTCGATGCTCGTCGCCGGAATATCCTTGGCTAACACCGCCAGCTGGATGGCGGTATCGAACGGCATATTGGTGCGAATACCCGAGGAAAACTCGTTGTAGAATTCGTCTGCCTGTGAGATCAGCGTGGGGAAGTTGGCGGGGTCGAGCACTTTGTCTCTGATGGCAAGAATTACTTTTTGTTGCCGGCGCGATCTGCCGAAATCGCCTTCATCGCCCTTGCGATAGCGCACGTAGGCGAGGGTTGTGGTGCCATTCATTTGGCGAATGCCGCAACATGTGAGTTTGATCTTATCGGTTCCTCCACCGACCGGGTCGAGGCGCAAATCCTCGTCGTTGTAGATTTCGATCTTTCCGATCCGGTCGATGAATTGAACAAATGTATTGAAATCGATCTGTGCATAGTATTGCACGGGCACGCCGATGAATTGCTCGACCGTTTTGCGGGCCAGCTCGGGTCCTCCACCGGGGAGCTTGTTGCCCTCGCCGGAAGAGTACGCCGTGTTGATGCGGCTATAGCCGAAGCCGGGAATATTTACCCACATGTCGCGCGGGATGGACAACATCCCTGCGGTTTTCGTCAGCGGGTCGATCGTCAGGAGGATCATCGTATCGGATCGCGGGGCGGTTTCAGCGATGTCGCGCGCATCCAATCCGATGAGGAGCACGGTAATCCGGCTGGCACCATCCCACGCGGGAGGCAAATTGCTTTCCGGTACAACGACCGGATCCGGCAGATCTTCCACACCGGGCACCGGCGTGCCCTCACTATTGGTGATCGTTGGAGCGTTCAGTCCCGTCACGACCGTTCCGCAATCGGAAGGCGGCAAACCGGGGAGCGGCGTGATCACCCAACACGTGGCGAGGTTGCGCACAAAAACAAAGGCGCTCACAGCGAGCATAACCATCACCACCCAAAAGA
>CAZFDL010000141.1:0-7360 GCA_964517905.1 uncultured Anaerolinea sp.
CGGATGACCGGACCCGCCTCAAGGTCGAAGGATGCGTGCGCGTCCCTGGCGAGTTGTTCCCGCAGGGCGTCATCGTCCAGCGCGGACGAATCCGTCACGCTGAAAATTCCATCCATCGAATCGTGCACGCGTTGAATCGGTTCGCCGTTCACAACGTGGAATGTGCTTCGCAACGATTCATGCCGCGCAATGAGCTGGTCAAAGGCACGCTGTAATGCATTCACATCGAGATCGCCACGAATGCGGATCGCGCCCGCCACGTTGAACGAAAGTTCATCCGGCATGAGTTGATGCATGAACCACAACGCCTGCTGGCCGTACGAAAGCGGACTCTCGTTTGAAGACTCTCCCGCGACGACGAACGGCGCATCGCCCTCGAGTTCGGCTGATTCCAAATTTGCGACCGCTTCCGCCGCAAGGGAAGCGATGGTCGGTCCCTGCAAGAGACTCGCCACAGAAATTTTCACACCGAGTTTCGACTCGAGCGAATTCTTGAGTTCCATCGCCATGAGTGAATCGAGTCCGAGCGTATCGAGCGGAGTATCGAGACTTAACCGCGAGGCGTCCATGCCGAGGATGCGCGCGGCTTGTCTTTGGATGAAATCTTCGATATCACTTTGAACAAGCCCCTGGTCGAGTAGCATCGAGTGTTTTTCGAGGGGCATATCGAGACCACGCGGCTTGTTCTGCCTTCCATTCTTTCGTTCAACAACTTTTTCTTCTTTTGGTTGTGATTTGCCATTCGAACGCGGCGAGCTCGTGTTGACCTGTTTACGTGCGTCGCCGTGGCGCCATGGCGACATTTCCTTGTCTGCGTTTACATCCAACCAATAGCGCTGACGGTCGAACGGGTAATTCGGCAATACGACTTTACTGCGGGCGTATCCGGTATCGAATCCGGTCCAGTTCACTTCCGCGCCTTGCACGTAGAGTTGGCCGAGGCTGTCGAGGATCGTTTGCCATTCGTCCTGATTTTGCCTCAGCGAAGGCAGCCACGCGGACTTCGATTCAGGCAGGCAGCGTTTGCCCATACCCACCAACACCGGGCTCGGACCGATCTCGATGAACGCGTCGATCCCAAGATTCGCAAGCGACTGCATCCCTGCGGAGAATTTCACTTCCGCACGGATGTGATCGCGCCAGTATGCGGCGGTGGCGGGCTGGGCGAGGGCTTCGCCAGTCACATTTGAAATGAGAGAGATTCGAGGATTGGAGAATTGAGTCTTGTCTGCAAATGCTTCGAATTCATCCAAAATCGAATCCATCAACGGCGAGTGGAACGCATGTGAGACGGTCAGCGGCTTGCAGGTGATGCCGAGTTTCGTCAATCCGTTCATAACGGATTGAACTGCGGATGTTTCGCCGGAGATGACCGTGTTATCGGGTCCGTTCGTGGCGGCGATGGAAACTTTATCTTGATGCGGCTTCAGTACATCCGCGATACGGCTTGCCTCTGCAAAGACTGCGACCATCGTCCCATTTTGTGGAAGCTTGCCCATCAGGCGCGCGCGTTCCGCGATCAGGCGAAGTCCATCTTCTAGGGAGAACACCCCAGCGATGCACGCGGCGACATACTCGCCGACGCTGTGCCCCATCACGGCGTGAGGCTGGATGCCCCACGAATGCCACATCTGTGCCAACGCATATTCGAAGGCGAAAAGCGCGGGCTGGGTAAACGTGGTTTGATTAATCGTCGAATCGCTTTTAACGGCGAAGATGATTTCAAGGAGTGAACGACCCAGAATCGGATCAAGTATCGACGCGCATTCGTCCAGCGCGGCGCGGAAGAGAGGCTGGGTCTCGTACAGTCCTTTGCCCATGCCCGTGTATTGCGATCCCTGACCCGTGAATAAAAAGGCGATTTTTAGTTGTGCACTGGGTTTGACCTGCCCAGTCGAAATGAAAGGTGAATCTCTGCTGCTGAGAAATTCATCGAGATTATTCTTTAATTCATCCAGCGAACCGGCTTGCACTGCCAAACGATGCTCAAGGTGAGAGCGGGTGGTGTTTGCAGTGAAAGCGAAATCTTGTACTTCGTATTGCGTACTGCGTAGCGAGTCGTTGAGAGATAGCGCGAATTCTCGTAGAGCGTTTTCAGATTTGGCAGATAAGGTCAACACATGTCGCGGACGTTCGAGTTCACTCGTTTTTTTCTTTTCACCCGCCAGCGGCGCATCGGACAGGATCACGTGTGCATTGGTGCCGCCGAAGCCAAAGGAACTGATTCCTGCGAAGCGCGGCACATCACGGCGTTTCCATGGGCGGAGGTAGGTCCCAATTTCGATGCGCGAGTTTTCCAACGAGAGATATGGGTTGATCTCTTTTAAATGGAGGTGAGGCGGGATGGCTTCGTTCTGCATCGCAAGGACAACTTTGATCAAGCCTGCAATGCCTGCGGCGGACTCGAGATGACCGATGTTTGTCTTCACCGAGCCGACAATGACTCGTTGATTCGAGTCCCCACCCAGCACTGCGTTCAACGATGCCATCTCGATCGGGTCGCCAAGCGGAGTGCCTGTGCCGTGCGCTTCGACATAACCGATCTGATTCGGCGTCGCCCCCGCCTGCGCCATTGCATGACGAATAACATCCTGTTGAGCAAGTCCGTTCGGCGCAGTGAGACCGTTGCTGCGCCCGTCCTGATTCACCGCCGAGCCGCGAATCAACGCGAGGATATTGTCGCCGTCGCGCAGCGCGTCGGACAAGCGTTTCAACACCACAACGCCGCAACCTTCGCCGCGCACGTAGCCGTCCGCGCTGGCGTCGAAGGTTTTGCAATGACCATCGGGGGCGAGCATGCGCGCCTGCGAGAAGGTGATGGTCAACTCAGGGGTCAGGATCAAATTCACGCCGCCCGCCAATGCGAGATCCGATTCGCCGCTTCGTAAACTCTGGCACGCGAGATGCACCGACACTAAAGACGATGAACATGCCGTGTCGACTGCCATGCTCGGTCCGCGCAGGTCGAACACGTACGACAAACGATTCGCGGCGATACTGTGCGCGTTGCCCGTCCCTGCGTAGGCGTCGATCATTTCTGGGTTGTCGAATTGCAAACGCGAATAATCGTAACTACTGATGCCGACGAACACGCCCGTGCGCGTCCCGGCGAGGGACTGCGGGGGGATGAACGCGTTCTCCATCGCCTCCCAACTGACCTCCAGGAGGAGGCGTTGTTGCGGATCCATGCGCGCGGCTTCGCGCGGTGAGATCCCAAAGAAGGCGGGATCGAACAGATCGACGTTATCGAGGAATCCTCCAAAGCGCGTGAGAATCTTCCCTGCGGCTGGTTCCTCCGCGTGGAACGCGTCCACATCCCAACGATCGGACGGGACCTCGGTGATCGCGTCCACGCCGTTGCGCAATAACTCCCAGAACGCCTGCGGGCTGTCCGCTTGCGGGAAGCGGCAACTCAAACCGAGGATGGCGATGGGCTCATTGATGTTGTTGATTCTTGGTTGAGGTGTTTCAGGTGTTGAGGTTTTCGCAGGAAGTGAATCGCTCGCGAGAAAATTCGCCAACGATTCAATGCTTGGGTAATCCCATGCGAGGGTTGGCGAAAGTTTTTTATGGAGGAAAGTTTCAAGATCGCCTGTAAGGCTTACGGCTTGAACAGAACCGAGCCCGTAGTACGTGAACGGCTGGCGCGGATCGATCAAAGACGTGTCCATTTCGAGCATGGAGGCGATGCGCGTGAGGAGGAAGGAGTGGATGGATTGGATGGAGGGCGTTGGTTGAGGATTTTGAATCGCCCTCACCCCTAACCCCTCTCCCAATGGGAGAGGGGGATTCTGGCTCCCTTCCCCCTTTGGGGGAAGGGCTGGGGATGAGGGCTTGGCGCGCCACTCTCCAACCACTTCCAATTCTCCATTCAAGAACGCAGTTTTCGTGGCGCGGCGTTGGATCTTTCCGCTTGAGGTTTTGGGGATGCTCATCGGCTTGACCAGCGCAATGGCAAAGGCTTGCAGGTCGTGTTTCTCGGCAACCGCTTGTCGAATTGCGGAGGCGACTTCGTCCATATCCGCCTGGCGTCCTTGGCGGGTGACCTCTTGAACAATGACCAGTTGTTCTTTTCCGTTTTCTGTGACCGAAAACGCCGCGCCCGCGCTTGGTTGCAAAGCGGGATGCGCAGACTCGACCGTCAGTTCAATATCCTGCGGGTAATGATTGCTCCCATGAATGATGATGAGGTCTTTCAAGCGACCCGTGACGAACAATTCGCCGTTTTGCAGAAAGCCCAGATCTCCCGTGCGCATGAAGGGACCTTCATTATCGGCTGTGTACGCGCCGAATGTATTGCGCGTCTCCTCTTCAAGTCCCCAATATCCTTTTGCCACGCTCGGACCCGTCACCCAAATCTCGCCCACATCGTGTCCGTCACAACGATTCAGTGTCGTTGGGTTCACGATCACGATTCGTTGGTCGACGATGGGGCTACCACAATTGACCAGGGTCAGTGAATTCGAATCGTTGGGAGGGGCTTCAAGGACGCGGTCACGCTCGAGCGATCTTCTGTCGATCGTGAACGAGCGGGGTACGGACGGACCCTCTCCCCCGGAGACAAGGAGCGTGCTCTCTGCCATGCCGAAGCACGGATAGAAGGCGTGTTTTTGAAAGCCGACGGGTGCGAACGTGCGCGCGAAGCGTTCGAGAGTCTCAGGGCGGATCGGTTCCGCGCCGCAAAACGCGAGTTTCCATCCGCTCAAATCCAGCGTGTCGATCTGTTCGGGAGTGATGCGGTCCACGCACAGGTCATACGCAAAATTCGGCGCGCCGCTGGTCGTCGCTTTGTACTTGCTGATGGCGTCGAGCCAGCGGAAGGGGCGCTGCAGGAACGAGACGGGGGACATCAACGTGGATGTCCCGCAGATGTACATCGGTTCGAGGATGCCGCCGATCAAGCCCATATCGTGATAACTCGGCAACCAAAAACATCCCGAATCGCTTTCGTCGATTTGAAAACCGTGGCGGATGGCTTTCAGGTTGTGCATCAGGTTGCCATGCGTGAGCATGACACCCTTGGGTTGACTCGTGGAGCCCGAGGTGTATTGCAGGAACGCGAGAGTGTTCGCGTCCACATTCGGGTCGCGCCACTCCGCTTCGAGACCCGGGGACACCTGCTCGGTGTTCAGCCAGCTTAATGCCTGCAGGTCGGGCGCGTGCTCGAAGCGTTGTTCGATATTATGGAGGATGGTGGAAGTGGTGAGGGCGAACTTCGCCTGCGAATCGGCAACGATGGCCTGGATGCGCGGCGCGGGCCGGTTTAAACGCGGAGGGTACGCGGGCACGGCTACGGCGCCGGCATACAAACATCCGAAGAAGGAGGCGATGTAGTCCAACCCGGCCGGGTAGAGCAACAACACGCGTTCGCCGCGCGCGCCATGTGTCTCGAGCCACGCGCCAATGCCTCGAGCGCGGCGGTCGAGTTCGGCGTACGTGGCGGTGACGATGTCTTCTTCATTATCCTGCAGGTAGCGGTATGCGAGATGATCGGGTTGCTGTTCCGCCCTCAACCGCAGGAGACCGAGAAGCGTGGCGGGGATGGGTTGATTCTGAAAGAACGATTGCATTGATTTCGACCAACGGAGTCCGAATGGTTTTATGTTATATCATAAAAGTCCTGCTTCATTGACTGTCCGAAAGTTTCCTTGACACGCCTCCCTCGCAACCGTATAATCCTCTACACGATCCGTTGGGCTGGACTCGAGGGTGGAAAGGAAAATTTTTTTATTTTGGAACTGAGTGTTGGCTGAAACAACCTCTCCAACAAGAAAAGGAACAGACACGTGACCCCATCTGGCAGTTTCAAATTGACGTTAGTCAACACCCAAAGCAGCGCTCCCGCGAAGGAATTCGAACTCATCAAATCCGAGGTTGTGATCGGCCGTGACGAGGGCGTGGAGATCGTCATTGCCACGCCGGCCGTTTCGCGCCGCCACGTCCGGTTGATGCTGGAGGGCGACTCGTACGCGATAGAAGACCTCGGCAGCAGTAACGGAACGTTCGTCAACGGCGACAGGTTGATCGGGCGGCGCACCTTAATCCACGGCGACCAGATCCGGCTGGGCCAGGCGATCACCTTGAATTATTCATCGTCCGTTGCCGAGGAGCCGGGCAAAACCGCCGTGCGTCCAGCGACACCCGTTCCATCCGCGCCTGCGCATGTGATGCAGACCACGATCGGCGAAGAAATATCACTACCGGTCGCCTCGGGTCCACGACAGCTGATCGTCACCATTGCAGGCGAAAACCCAAAGAGCTATTCTCTCACACGCACAAGTTATGCCATCGGCCGGGTCGACGAAAACGATATCGTCATCCCATCGCCGATCGTTTCCGGGAAGCATGCGCGCCTCGAACAAGCGAGCGGCGGCGGTTATAAACTAACCGTCCTGCCGGAGGCTCGAAACCCGGTATTGTTCGAAGGGCGACCTCTCGAAGGTTCGCGCGTATTGCGTCACGGCGATCTGCTGCGCATCGGAAGCCAGGACCCCGGCGTGATGGTCACACTGACCTACGAGGCGCCTGCCGAAGCCGCGGCACAAGTGGAACGCGACATCGTCTTCGGCGAAAAGACCCTCATCCAGTTCGGGCGCGACCCGAGCAACGATGTGGTGCTGCCTTCGCCCAACATCTCGCGCTTTCACGCGCAGGTCCAAAAAGTGGGTCAACGCTATCGCATCGAAGACCTGCGAAGTTCCAACGGCGTCTACGTCAACGACGAAAAAGTGGACGGTTCGTTATGGCTGAAGCCGAATGACACGGTCCGTATTGGGCAATATCGCTTCGTGCTTGGCAAGGATCAGCTCGCACAGTACGACGACAGCAATGGCTTGCGCGTGGATGTGGTGGGCTTGAACAAATGGGTGCGCAAGGATCTGAACATCCTCCAAAATATTTCGGTCGCGTTCAAACCGCGCGAATTCATCGTGGTGGTCGGGCAGAGCGGCGGCGGCAAATCCACCTTTGTGGACGCGGTGGCCGGCTATCGCCCCGCCACTCCCCCGTCGAAGGTCTACGTCAACGATACCGACATCTACGCTCACTTCGACTCCATCCGCAACGAGATCGGATTCGTGCCGCAAAAAGACATCATCCACATGGAGCTCACCGTCTATCAGGCGTTAGACTACGCGGCGCAGTTGCGTATGCCCGGCGACACCTCTGCGGAGGAACGGCACAAGCGCGTGATGGAAGTGCTTGCCGACCTCGATCTCACTCATCGCAAGGACGTGCAGATCAGCGGCTTGAGCGGCGGACAACAGAAACGCGTCTCCATCGGGGTCGAGTTGCTCACCAAACCCGGCCTCTTCTTCCTCGACGAGCCAACCTCCGGTCTCGACCCCGGCACAGAGACCGC
>CAZFDL010000142.1:0-7319 GCA_964517905.1 uncultured Anaerolinea sp.
TGAGCCGCTTCACCGGCGAAGTGAAGGGATTCGACGAGCCGTTCACGATGTGGAGGCTGAGGGTTTAAGAGTTTGCAGGTTGGCACGTTGAAACGTTCAATCCTTCAAACTTGCCAACCTTTCAACGTTTTCTGATTTGCAACACTTCGTTTTGATTGAATGGGGATTTCAATCCGTCCGAATCCAACGCCATCACTTTGCTGTTCGCAAAGAATCCAAAATCGAAATTCGTCTCGTCGCCCGCTTTCTTGCCGGGGACCGGCATCAGCCGCGCGGTGAGGGGTTTATCGAGGCGCAACGCCAGCGCGGACAAATCCAACAACAGCGGCACGAGTTGCTCTGCGGTTGTATCGCCCGGCAGGGGAATCGTATCCAATCCCGTGCCGCACACAGCCGAGTACAGCAACGCGTCTTTGATGGTGAGCGTCCCTTCTTCGGCGCGGCGCGCAAGGACGGAATCTTCCAACACGGGCTGCATGAATCCGCTGAAGCCGGTGTGAGGGAAGTCCGCGCGGTCAATCGCTTCGGTGAGGATGGCCGCGGCGGCAAGCGAGCCGTGCAATCCAATTTTTGGAATTCCCATTTTTTCGACCGCGTTGCCGAGCGAATTTGCATCGTCGGGGAAGGGGGCGAGGGAGAAATCTATTCCATAAAACTTAACTCTCAACGATTTTGCAACTTCGGCAAGTTTCTTTCCATGTTTTTCGATTTCGCTGACTAAATTGTTTCTTCCCTCTTCGAGGGTCTTTACATTCTCAAATGCCCGCACTGCCAGATCTGCGGACTCAGTTGCAATGGCGAAGGCCGGTTTGTCCTTGTCGTGATACGCGGCAGGGAAGAACGGCGCGCCCGCAGGGACGTTTGCCAGCGCGGCGAATTGCAGGTTGGCGAACCCGTTCGGCTCGATCGGCGCGCATTTGACGATCACCTCCGCACAGGCGCGGATCGCGGCGAGGTGGATGCCGCGCGACTTTTCCGCCATCACGCCGCCGAAAAAGACGTTCTTCGATACAAATATCGCATCGGGAATCAATTCGTAACTGCGCGGGGACTCGGGCAACGCGGGTCCCAGCGAGACATATCCGATGTTGAGTTGCTCAGCGATTCCTGCGATCTGACTCGTCAACTCCAGCAATTTATTGATGTGTTCATCGCCCAGCAACTTGGGAAATGGAACCGTCGCCATGCGCACCGTCTGCACTTCGTATCCCGCCGCCTCATACGCGGACTTGGCAGCCGCGAGGAACTTCCCCGCCTTTTGCAGGATTTTTTCCTCCAGCGGATATTTGGGATTGCAGAAATAGGTGATCGAGCGGATTTTCATTTCACATTCTCTCGGTGGTCGAGTAGCCCGAGCGCAGTGAGGGCGTATCGAGACCACCTGTGTTCAAGATACTTTCTATTTTCATGTTGAATGTTGGTCTCGATACAGGCTTGGTTTTGTTACACGCCTTCAGCGTTACTCGACCAACAGGTTTTACATTATTTTCTTTGTCTTACAACCTCAAACATCAGCACCGACCCAGCCACGCCGGCATTCAACGACTCGACATTCCCTGCCATTGGGATGGAAACTTTTTGCATTGCAAGTTTCTTTGCTTCGTCGCTTGCACCCTCGGCTTCGCCGCCAACGATCAAGGCTAATGGTTTACGGAAATCGGTTTTCCAGCAGGATTGTCCATCCATGTCTGCAAGATAAATTTGCATTCCTTTTGTTTGCTCACGAATTTCTTCCCACGTCATTTCACGGACCGGCAGGCGAAAATGCGCACCCATGCCTGCTCTCAACACCTTCGGCGCGAAGGCATCTGTCGTTTCGGGTGGGAGAAGCACAGCCTGCACGTCTGTCGCTGCGGCAGAGCGAAGCAATGTGCCAAGATTGCCGGGGTCGCGGATCCGGTCGGGGATGAGGACAAAATTGGGGGAATTAATAATTGGTGATTCTGAGAATTGAAGAATTGCAAGAATTCCTTGCGGAGTTTCGGTCTCGCTCAGCGATTTCATCAAGCCGGTTGAAATTTCCTCAACTTCAACCCCGTTCGATTGGAGGCTTGCGACTTGCGACCTGCCTCTCTCGCTCAACGAATCATCAAACAGAACAGTCTCAAATTTCCAGTCTCCTTTTGCCGCTTCTTCCACCAGCCGCACGCCTTCCACAATGAACGCGTTTACTTCGCGGCGCGTCTTCGCCCGCCCGAGCAGAGAACGAACCAGTTTTATTTTTGAGTTTTGATTGGATGTGATCATTTGAAAAAATCAGCTGAAGAGTTCATCGATCCCATCGATCCAATCGCCAGGGGTCATATTATCTTTTTTCGTCCTTGAAATATAAGCCTGCCAGCCTTTAATAAAAGCCTGCAAAGTGGGTATATCGAACAAGACAATTCTGATTTGTCGAATGGCTGATTCCCGGGTCTTCGAGAAATATTGGTGAATGGAACTGAAGATGATTTTCGCGGCACGGTCTTTGGGAAAACCGAAAATACCTGTTGATATCGCGGGCAGGGCAATTGACGCACATTTCAACTCGTCCGCCATGCGTAAGGAGCCTGTCACGGCCATTTCCAGTTTCTGGTCTTCTTCATCCCTGCCGTTCAACCACACGGGACCCACCGCATGGATGACAAATTTCGCGGGGAGGAGCCCGCCCGAGGTCCACGCGGGATGCGAGTGGGAGACGGGTCCGTGCCGGCGGATCCAGTCGTCCGATTCGTTCTGGATCGCCGTTCCGCCTTTATTCGAGATCGCCCACGCGACTCCACCGCCGTGTTGCAACTGTTCATTGGCCGCGTTGACGATGGCATCGACGCTTTCGATGGTGATGTCGCCTCGTACGATCTGGATTGTTTGACCTGTAGGAAGAACGTGCTCAACCAAAACTGTGTTCATGCAAATATTGTACCCCCGTTAAATAACGTAGGGGCGGATCGCGATCCGCCCCTACAAAATCATT
Organism: uncultured Anaerolinea sp.; assembly: GCA_964517905.1. Taxonomy (GTDB): domain Bacteria; phylum Chloroflexota; class Anaerolineae; order Anaerolineales; family Villigracilaceae; genus Defluviilinea. Next base: position 2,954 of record CAZFDL010000142.1, read on the forward strand.
TTGCTTTCGCAACCACTGCGGCAAACGTTTGCGGGTCGCGTACGGCTATATCTGCCAGCATCTTGCGGTTAAGATCGATGTTCGCCTTCTTCAAGAGCGCCACCAGTTTGCTGTAGGTGGTGCCGTTCAGGCGAGCCGCGGCATTGATGCGTGCGATCCACAATTTGCGCAGGTCGCGCTTGCGCACGCGGCGATCACGGGTCGCGTACCACAGGCTTTTGAGCATCGCCTCGTTGGCTCGCTTGAACAGGCGGTTCTTTGCGCCGCGCTGTCCCTTCGTGATCTTCAATACTTTCTTATGACGTTTGTGCCCCTGAGGGCCACCTTTAACTCTCATGTGTTACTCTCCTGCAACTCGCGGGCGTCGTCACGCTGACAGCGTGACAGTTGCGCACACCCGAAAGCCGCAACTAAAAATTGGATACGACAGTGGGGCAAAATTAATCCTTCGACAAGCTCAGGACAAGTTTCGCCTTACTTCATGTTTGGCGCCAGGCGCTTGATACGCTTGATGATCTTGCGGCCCTTCACATCGTGCATTTCAGACAACTGCGACTTTGTGCGCTTGGATGTGTTTCGGCGCAAGTGGCTCTTGCCGCCTTTCGTGCGCACAAGCTTGCCCGAACCGGTCAGACGAAAGCGCTTCGAGGTTGCCTTGTGCGTCTTGAGTTTGATCTTGCCTTTAGCCTTTGCTTTGCGAGGCATTCGCTATCTCTCCTTTCAAAAAGTTGCAATAAAAACCGCGGACATTCGTTCTGCCCGCGGACTCTTCGACATCGTTGGGACTTGCCCGTACTGCCGACTTAAGTCGGCATTACGCATTCGCTTCTTTCTCGGGGGCGGCCTGCTCCGGCTTCTCTTTCTTTTTCGCAGCGCCCTTGCTCGGCGCCAGCACCACGAGCATCGTGCGTCCCTCCATTTGCGGGGCCGCCTCCACCACACTAACGTCCGCGAGCGACGCGGCGATCTCTTTCAAATCTTCGAGTGCGATCTCGGGGTAATCCATTTCGCGGCCGCGGAACTTGATCGTTACACGGACCTTGTTACCCGCCAATAACCAGCGGCGGGCATCGTCCACTTTGAAGCCGCGGTGCGCTTCGTTCGTCTTCGGTCGCAGGCGGATCTCTTTGACCTCGATCTTGGTCTGCGCTTTCTTGGCTTCTTTTTCCTTTTTGGCGCGTTCGTAAATGAACTTGCCAAAATCCATCACGCGGCAAACGGGGGGAGTGGCGTTCGAGGAAACCTCGACAACGTCCATTTCGGCATCCCGGGCGATCTGCAGAGCCTGCCTCATCGGGACTACCCCGACATTTTCGCCATTGGGACCGATCAAGCGGACTTCGGGAACCCGGATGCCTTCATTAACTCGAAATTCTGAGGCGCTGATATGCTTCTCCTGTTACATGATAAATCCAGCCGTCGGCTGGTTTTTGGTGGGCGAATGATACCATGCCCGTCAGGGAATCGTCAATAAAACGCAGGCTAGGCACTGCGAACTTTTCGGTAGAATCCTCCGTTAACTGTCGCGGAGGTAAATGATGAAAACCAGACCCCTGTTCATGACGATCCTCACGCTGGCTCTCTTGACTACCGCCACATGGGGAGGCTACACGCTCGGGCTTCACTTCCATACGGACGCCGAGCTTGTTTCCAATTTTCCGATACCACCGCTCGCGCCCCTCTACCTGCCGGCGCAAACCCAAAACGGGATCACCGCCTCGGTCGAATCCTACTACGCTGACGCAAACCGCCTCTTCTTCGTCATTCACATCGAAGGAGGCAAACTACCCTTCCTCGATCTGCTCTCACTTCGCGACTCAGAGAATCGGGAAATCAACACAGCCTATGGGGTGGGTAACTTCGACAATGATGCATCCACCTTTTTCGTGGATTTCACTCCCGTCACAACGCTGCAAATCGAGCAACTGAATGGACATTTATCTTTTGCCGTTTATTCCACAGGAGAGAATTCAGCCCCTGAAACATTCAGCTTTGACTTGAATATTCCCATCCACCCTGCTCGAACGTATGACCTCAAGGAAACCGTGAAGGCAAACGGCGTGGAGATCTTGCTCGACCGGGTGATCGTTACGCCTGCCTATACCCAAACCTACCTGTGCTACGACAAACCCACCTCTGCCGACTGGATGATCGGGCAGCACGCGCGTCTGCAAATCAACGAGAAATCATCAGGTCTCTCCGAATATGCGCTCCTATTTGACTCCGATTTTGGCGATATTGGCAAAGGCGGCGATCCTGACTGGACCCCGCCCATTGACGATGGGCGATGCGTGAAGATCGGCTTTCCTATCGGAGACGCGAACCCGGAAACCCTCATGCTCACAATTCCCACGCTGGAACAATCCATGCCCGAGGTCATTCCAGATTCTGAACTTGCGAAGGCATACAAAATCCTCGAAGCGCACAGCGTTGACATGGAATGGCACATCATCGACCACGGCGCCTACCCTGAATACAAAAAACTTCCATCAGGCGTGAGCCAACAGGAAGCGTATGAAATGTTTCTCCGGGCGCTGGGCTATTTCCATGATGGTCCCTGGGTCTTTGATGTCAAAGTGCAACGCTAGCACTGTTCAAAATTACAAAGAAACAGGCGGAGAATTTTCCTCCGCCTGTTTCTTTACACTACAACTCTTTCGCTCGCCTCGCAATCCGATCCTTCGCTCTTGCGACGAACTCTGCTAGAGGAATGTTGTTCTGTTGCGAGCCATCCCTCACGCGCACGGATACCTGCTCCGCCTTCATCTCGTTCTCGCCGACCACGAGCATGTACGGCACCTTCATCAACTGCGCCGCGCGGATCTTGGCATTCATGCGCTGCGCGCTGACATCGGCGTGGGCGCGGATTCCGTTCTCGCGCAACTGATTCGCGATTTTTTCCACGTACTCGTTCTGATTGTCCGTGATCGAAATGACGCGCACCTGCTCGGGTGAAAGCCACACCGGGAAGTTGCCTCCGTAATGCTCGAGCAGGAAACCGATCATGCGTTCGTGCGTGGAGAGCGGCGCGCGATGAATGCACAGCGGCATTTCATCCTGCCCGTCCTTGTTGGTGTATTTCAAATCGAAGCGGGCGGGCTGGGCGAAGTCCACTTGATTCGTAGCAAGGGAGAATTCGCGCCCGATCACGCTCCAGATCTGTACGTCGATTTTTGGGCCGTAAAAGGCGGCTTCATCCTCGGCTTCCACGTAGGGCACGTTGCCGTTCTGCATGGCGCGGCGGACCATGTCCTCCGTTTTGAGCCACAGGCGTTCATTGTCTACATATTTCTTGCCGAGCCCGGCCTTGCTGTGGAGCGACAGGCGCATCACGTACTTCTCGATGCCGAACAGTTCGAAGTATTTGAGATACAGGTCAATGACGCCGAGGAATTCCTGTTCGAACTGGTCCTCCGTCACGTACATGTGCGCGTCGTTCATTTGCAGGGACCGCACGCGCATCAACCCGAACAACTCGCCCGATTTTTCGTAGCGATACACCGTTCCGTATTCTGCCAGGCGGAGCGGCAGGTCGCGATAGGAGCGTCCCTTGGATGAAAAAATCTTATGGTGCATCGGGCAGTTCATCGGCTTGACGTAATACTTCACGCCCTCGAGTTCCATCGGAGGGTACATGCTTTCCGCGTAGTAGGGCAGGTGTCCCGAACGGATGAACAGGTCTTCCTTTGTCAGGTTTGGCGTGCGGACGCGCACATAGCCCGCCTTGTCTTCCATCTCTTTGGCGAGTTTTTCCAGTTCTTCGATGATCACACCGCCGTTGGGCAGGAACAACGGCAGGCCCGGACCGATCTCGTCATCAAACATATAGATTTCGAGTTCCCTGCCGAGTTTGCGATGGTCACGCTTCTTCGCCTCTTCGAGCTGGTGCAGGTATTCTTCGAGTTGTTTCTTGTTCTCCCACGCCGTGCCGTAGACGCGCTGCAACTGCTTGTTCTTCTCGTCGCCGCGCCAATACGCGCCCGCAATGGACATCAACTTGAACGCATCCTGCTTGATCTCCTTCGTGTTCGCCACATGCGGACCGCGGCACAAATCCACAAACGTATCCTGTTGATAGATCGAAATTTCGGGCTTTTCGTTTAATGGATTGCCATATTCATCAAAGCCGCCTTTTTCGAGGCCCTCGATCAACTCCAACTTGTACGGCTGGTTCGCAAAAACCTTCTTCGCCTCGTCCGCCGAGATGACCGTCTTCTTGAACTCGTGCTTCCCCTGCACGATCTGCCTCATCCGTTTTTCGATGGCTTCCAGATCCTCGGGCGTGAGGTTGCGCGGCAGGTCGAAATCGTAGTAAAACCCGTTTTCCACCGGCGGTCCAATTGTGATGTTCCCATCGGGGAACATC
>CAZFDL010000143.1:0-3533 GCA_964517905.1 uncultured Anaerolinea sp.
GCGGATACGAGCGCGCCTTGTTCGGCAGGGGGCAGGTGATTCTTCGGGATGCAGAATCTGGCGTGCTGTGCGCGGGGAGTGATATAAGGTCGGATGGATGTGCGGGGACGCTGGTCTAAATCCAGACTGCTTTCCTCGTTTACTACAAGCGGTAGCTCATATCCAAAGAGCCAAACATTATTCGAAAGAAGGTAAGGTTGCACACTCACCAACGGGAAAGTTAAACTCCTTTCTTGAATGTCCTCTCATCATTTGAAAGCGGACACGGAAAGGCGCATCCGGGTTACCTAGCGCGCTCGAGGCGTTCCTGACATGTCGCACATCGGATGGCGTGTGGTATGGCTTCTAGCCGCGCGGGGTTGATAACATCGCCGCATTTTTCGCAAATCCCATATAGTCCTTCATCCAGCCGCTTCAAAGCAATTGCCATTTGGTTTAAACGTTTCTCCAGCTTCGCCCGCCAGATCATAGCAATACTCTGGCGCGCGCATGTTTCTGCCAGGTCTAACAGATCCGGGTTTGGTTCGGAGTTGACATGGAGATTATTCTGTTCACTCTGAATGTTGGCCGTGAGGGTTTCGATTTCAGCGGCGAGGGAATTGCGTACCGCCGCCAAATCTACTTTGCTCATTTCATGCTCCTTTCCTTCCCGCATAAATATGTGAAGCATCTTGTTTGACAATTAGCGCGATGATGAACGGCGTAACGTAACCAATGCACCGACTAAACCAGCCTTTGCATTCCGTCCATTTTGCCAATTTCGACATGGGCGAAGTTGGCAGCGCCAGTCAGAAAAGAGAGGTAAACCGTATTGAATTATTTTTCGAGCAGCCACCTGAGTTGGAACTCCACTTCTTCTAATGAGTCGCCACGCTCATGTTCGATGTTGATGATGGCAGTGGCGGGAATAGAGACACGCTCCCCTGCTATTTGAATTTGAAATCTCCGACCTCGCTCAACGCAGTCGGCAAATCGTCGCAGTTTTTTGACAAACTGATTCACAGGATAGTTCTTCTCGATGTCGCGTTTGCGTCTTTTCTTTTGTGTTTTCATTTGCAATCTCTATTATTCATGGTTTGGTGAATTCAAGCGCCAGCGTAACGCGCTCACAAAGGTGTTATTCAACCAGAGATAGCCGCAGGCAAGAAGCATAAGTTAATCCATAAGAAAAGAAAATCAGTTGAAGTTTTATTGTCTCTTCTCCTTTGTAAAACACAGGAACGAGAAAGCCGCTTCACCTTGTTAAACTATAATTTCCCAAACCAGCCGCGTCGCACCATCCATTTCGTAACTTCCAACACAGGCGTAATCGTGGATGCCAGCAGGATGACAATCAACCAATCTACCAACGGCAGGTAATAGGTGCCAATGGCATCATGCAGGAATGGCAGGTAAATGATCGCGAGTAGCATGATCACTTCCCAGACAATGGCGAGGTTCAGCCATTTGTTGCGGAAGATTCGCTCGAACACGGAACGATGCTCGGAACGGTGGTTGTACGCCTTGAAGAATTGAATTAAGATCAGCGAGACGAAGGTCATCGTCATCGCTTCCGACACACTGCGACCCGAGTTAAGCGCCCAGGAAAACAAGCTCAGATTGATAATCCCCGACCATAAACCGGCAACCCCCAAAATGGTCATCATAGGTCTGGTGAAAATGCCTGTTCGCGGATCGCGCGGCTTTAAGCGCATGATGTCGCTATCCGGAGGATCCACCGCCAGCGCCAGCGCAGGTAAACCATCGGTGGCCAGGTTGACGTACAGGATTTGAACGGCGGTCAGCGGCAGGGGCATGCCTACCAAACTGGCTCCAGCCATTAAGGTGATTTCGCCAATATTGGATGAAAGCAGGAACATCAAATATTTCTTGATGTTGCCAAAAACCCCGCGCCCTTCCTCCACAGCGGCGACGATGGAGGCGAAGTTATCGTCCAGCAGGGTCATAGCGGCGGCCTCCTTGGTCACATCGGTGCCGGTGATGCCCATTGCGATGCCGATGTCCGCTTTTTTGAGGGCTGGAGCGTCGTTTACGCCGTCACCGGTCATGGCGACAATGTGTTCGTTCGCCTGGAGTGCCGTCACCACGCGCAGTTTGTGAGCGGGAGAGACGCGCGCGTACACGTCGATGGTTTCCACCTGGCGTTTGAAATCTTCATCGGAGATGTCGTCGAGTTCCGCGCCGGTGACCACGCGTCCGTTTTTTAGCAGACCCAACTCGCGCGCCACAGCCTGCGCAGTGATGGGGTGGTCGCCGGTGATCATCACCGGACGAATACCAGCCTCTTCGCATATTGCAATGGCTTCCTTCGCTTCCGGCCGCGGCGGATCGATCATGCCGGCCAGCCCGAGGAAGGTCATCCCCCGTTGGGCAGATTCAAGCACGGCGTCGGGTTTTGAGGCGATGGCAAGCACGCGCAAGGCATTGCTTGCAAAACTCTGTGCGGTGTCCAGCACTTGCGCCCGAGTCGCGTCATCCAATTTTTTCACACCGCTCGGGGTCAGGATCGAATCGCAGTTCTCCAAAATGATCTCGGGTGCGCCTTTGGTGTACGCTACTGTACCCTTCCCGTTTTTGTGAAGGGTGGTCATGCGCTTGGATTCGGACGTAAAGGGAATCTCCTGCACGCGCGGGTAGGACGTGTCCAGCGCTTCTTTCTTAAGCCCCGCCTTGGCTGCTGCGACGACAAGCGCTCCCTCCGTTGGATCGCCTTTGATGTCCCAGTCGCTGACCGAACCGTTGTCCCCGTTTTTGACGAGTCTCGCATCCGACGCCAGCGTCGCAGCGGTGAGCATTTGTTTCAGTTCATCGTTGGGTTCGGCTTTTGTCCCGCCGTTGGTGGAGAAATGACCTTCAGGCGCATACCCCGACCCGCTCACGTCAAAGACCTGACCTGCGACGAAAATCTTGCGCACGGTCATCTCATCCTTGGTGAGCGTGCCTGTTTTGTCGGAACAGATCACAGATGTGCTTCCAAGCGTCTCGACCGCAGGCAAACGGCGGATGAGCGCATTGCGCTTGACCATCTTTTGCACGCCTATCGCGAGCGAGATGGTCACGACGGCGGGTAACGCCTCCGGTACAACAGCAACCGCCAACGCGATGCCAAAGATGAGCATCTCGATGAAGGGCTGTCCGCGCAGGAGACCGAGCGCAACGATGATGGTAACCACTACGAGCGCGGCGCGCGCCAGCATCGAACCCACCTTGTCGAGATTTTGTTGCAAAGGGGTCTTGCCCGTTTCGACCGTTTGCAGGAGTTGTGCGATCTTGCCGAACTCGGTATGCATGCCCGTGGCGACGATCAGCGCGCGTCCGCGCCCGTAGGTGGCGGCAGTTCCCGCGTAGACCATATTCTTGCGGTCGCCCACCGGCATGTCTTCCGACCCAAGCGGGGCGGTGTGTTTTTCCACGGGCACCGATTCACCCGTCAATGCGGCTTCCTCGATCTGCAAATTCACCGACTCGATCAATCTCCCGTCGGCAGGGATACGGTCACCCGTGTGCAGGATGACCACGTCGCCGGGCACCAC
>CAZFDL010000143.1:3633-7261 GCA_964517905.1 uncultured Anaerolinea sp.
TGGCGAGACGCGCCTCCGCCTCTTCCTGACGCAGGCCTGATGCGCCGCTCTTGAGCTCGGATATCGCCTGATCCGTGCTCCGGGTGTGCCAGTGATTATTTTGTTCCATGACTAAATTCGAGCTCCTTATTGGTTTTTGTCTTCTTTTCTTGGAATGGCTGACTTGAACACGAGGTGATTGAAAAGCAAAATGGGACCTGCCACTACAAGCAGCGACAACACCGCAAGGATGTCCAGCCCGAGCAGGATGATTTCCTCGAACCAAATAACGATGGATGTGCCTCCCGCTCCCGTGGCGAGGGCGGGCTTCCAGTATTTCCGCAGTGCGGGGGTCGCATTGGTAGACATGGGAATACTCCTCTCTGTGTGGAGACAAATCAGATCTGGGGCGGTGGTAAACAAAAAGACCACCGCCTCGAAGGCGATGGTCTTGCGCTTGCATCCAGACAGCCGGTGGCGCTTTGCGCCACGTCTTGACGACTGCCCAACCCGACACCAGGTCGGGGGCTACTCCCCATCGGAGTAACCAAAGTTTACAGCGGAACGTTTAATGTGTCAATCAAGAATATCCACGCGCGGAGGGATGCGCGATGACTCGGTAGTAAAAGGTCTGACAGGTTTCCGCGTGACGCACACAATCACGAATCCATGCCTACGCATGCGTCTCGTTGAACAGTGGCGCGGATAATACCTGTCGGGTCTCAAGATAATACTTCCCATCTCGTGAAGCGTGAGATGGGAAGTTAATTTTGTCGGTTCACTGAACCATCACCTTACCTTTGTAGAACGTGATGGTGACTTGATCGCCGGCGGCGAGCCGGAACGTCCCCTCAAATTTCTCGCCTCCGACCCACGCGACGTATAAATACCAGCCCGCGGGAATCTTGGCGTTCGAATTTCCGCTCACCGGATATTCACGGATGATGCGGGTGCCGTCTGTGGCTGTTCCCTGAAGCGAGACGTACACATCCGCTTTCGCTCGATTCGAGAGATAGACCTTCCCAAAATCGGACCCGGCGGGAACTGTCCCGTAGGAAAGGGGAGGCGGATCGGTCGCCACGGGGACGATAACGATCGGTGGCGCGCCCGGCACGTAGATCACCTGCCCGGCATAAATGTAATTGATATTAGGTATTTGCGGGTTGGCGGACCACAGTGCGCTTACGCTGACCCCGAACTTCTGTGCGATGCTTGCGAACGTGTCACCCCACATCACGGTGTAGGATCGAGTGGTTGGAGGAGGTGGACAATTGTAGTAGCAGCCGCCATCCGGAATGACGATGATCTGGCCGGCGTATAAGTACCCGCTCAAGCCCGGGTTGGCGGCATAGATCGCCGAAACTGTCGTTCCACAAAGTGTGGCAATGCCCCCCAACGTATCGCCCCATTGGACGGTGTAATACCTTCCGCAGTAGCCTCCCGCCTGTGTTTGGGCAGGGAATGCCAACAGTGCTAACGCAAGCAAGACGAGGATCGATACCTTCGCGATCGATTTGCCAGACATAACGACCTCCTTCGGATAAAGCAACGTGATGTGTTTTGATTATATATCGGAATGGCGGCGTGCAGTTCGCCTCGGCGGTTCTGTTCAAGCTATTTCAGTTATTGCACACTCCGCGGGTTATTCTCATCCTCGTCCCACAACGATGGGTTGGCTTCGATGTAATCCGTTTTGTTCTGCAAATCTTTCTCGTCTCGAATTATATGCTCATAATAATTCCGCTGCCAGATGCCCGTCGCGTTGTGTTCGCGCCCGATGCGGCGGGTGACGGCGGCTTTGTATGTGCGAATGATGGTTGGCAATGATCCCGCCACGGGTTTTTGAAATCGTTCCTGCGTAGTAGGGGCACGATATATCGTGCCCCTACTACGTGCGGACGCACCGGCGTCCGCACGATGGTCAACATCGGTTATCACGATAATCCCATGGACATGATTGGGCATGATGACATATACCCCCAATTCCACGAACGGAAAATGTTCGGAAATTGCACGCCAACATTCATCCGCGATTTTGCCAAGGTCGTTTAAAATCATTTCTCCATCCACAATTCCGCCAAACAGGCAATCGCGATGGTAGGTAACGATGGTCACGTAATACGCGCCCGCCTGTGAATAATCATATCCTTCTAATCGGATTGACCTTCGCTGATGCCTCTGCGAATCAAATTTTGGCTTTTGCATTAATACGTATAGAACCCTCTACCAGACTTGCGCCCCAAATACCCCGCATCCACCATCTTGCGCAACAATGGTGCGGGGCGGTATTTATCTTCACCCAAATCACGGTGCAATACTTCCATGATGAACAATACAACATCCAACCCGATCAAGTCCGCGAGCGTGAGCGGACCCATCGGGTGGTTCATTCCCAGTTTCATTACCGCATCGATCGCCTCTTTTGTGCCGACTCCCTCCTGAAGCGCGAAAATTGCTTCGTTGATCATGGGGCACAAAATGCGATTCGAGATGAAGCCCGGTGAATCGCTTGCCTCCCACGCTTCCTTGCCCATGACCTTGCACAATTCGAGCGTGGTGGCAAGGGTCTCTTCGCTGGTGGCGAGTCCTTTGATGACTTCGACAAGCTTCATCAACGGCACCGGATTCATGAAGTGCATCCCGATCACTCTGTCGGGACGGCCCGTCTGTGCGGCGATTTTGGTAATTGAAATCGAAGATGTGTTGCTCGCCAAAATCACACCCTCACGCGCGTTGGCATCCATGTCTTTGAAAATCTTGAATTTGAGTTCGGGGTTTTCGGTCGCGGCTTCGATGACGAAGTCGGTGTCCTTCATCGTGTCCATGTTCCCCACATATTGGATCGCATCCGCGTTGGCTTTCGCCTCTACGGTGAGAGTTCCCTTTTCCAACAACTTCGCTGTAGATTTAGCGATCGCGGCTTTGGCTTTTTCCAGCGCGGCAGGCATGACGTCCATGCAGGTGACTTGGTAGCCCGATGTCGCCGCGACCTGCGCGATGCCGTTGCCCATGGTGCCTGCACCGATCACAAAAATATGTCTAATAGTCATCTGGTCTCCTCAAGTTCAAGTGTCATTGATAGGGCGGTTGAGTAGGCGGCGTTCGTCCGCCGTATCGAAACCACACGAAGCAATCTCGCGTAACATGTAAACAGGAGATTGCCGCGCTCCCTTGGTCTCGATACGCCCCGACGAGCACGGGGCTGCTCGACCAGCGGTCGCTCGCAACGACACTAACCGACTTTATCTCTCCAAATCTTGTAATTATTCCGAATCTGCTCGATATGCCCCGGAATATGCGCTGAATAAATGTTGAGCCATTTCTCGAAAGTATAAGGTTCGTCATATTCTGGATGCTTCGCAGTATGTTCAAACACTTCTTCCGGTTGTTTCTTCAGCAATTCGTACGTCGTCTTGCGGACGAGTCTCAGTGTTTCGAGCGCATCTTCGTAACTTTGATCGTGGTAATCCAGTTCGTGCGCCCACTTATCCTGATCGTACCCCATGAAAGTTCCGCCCGGTTCGACGATTAACTTCCTCGCGCGCAGTGCAGCATTGGATTCCGAGTCCGCGAGGTGGACGAGCACCTCGTGCACGCTCCACTCTTTCGGCTCAGGCTTGAACTTCCACATCTCGCGCGGGATGTCTTT
>CAZFDL010000144.1:0-4705 GCA_964517905.1 uncultured Anaerolinea sp.
AACTACAAGAAAAATGATTTTCCTTCAGCACTTGACAACTGCAGTAATCGGTACCTGCGTGTGGGCGGGCTGGGAAAATGTTCGAGAGCAGGGAAAACTCGAAGCCAGAAAAATGCCTGTAAATCGCGCAGACTCCCACACGTCAGGTGCACGCGGTGTTAGCCCGCTTTTTATGCTGGAGGCTTTCTACTTTCTGCCCAATATCCCTTTACGCCCAAAGCGATAGAATAATCGTCATAACGATTTGCATTACCAAGTAGGCTACACCATTCACCAGCCAGAGCCCCGAGGGTTGTTTGGCATGAATGACTGGCCAACTGCTGAGAACGAGACCAAATCCAGCCCATACAATGACTGCGAGAAGTATTCCATCTATAAGGTTGCTGATGCCCATGCCCCGAAGAATAATAGCAAGGGCAAAAGCATTGGCAATGAAGCCAAGCAACCACAACCCCAATGTCATGGGAATATTGGAGGGCATGAGGTCAGAATCTGATAATCCTGTATAGCGTTTTACAAAGCCTGCCCAGCGTGTACCGAAAGTGGGCGGCAGATACCAAACTATACCGATTACCAAAGCCGCTATTCCTGCGACAATGATGGCAAGCCAGTTGAGTTGGGTGAGCAAAGTAAGCATATCAGTCTCCTTCGTAGTTGTGATCGAATAGGTTGGACGATTTTACTTCGTAATCTGTCTCTAACTTTGAAATGTTTTGAGCATTTTGAAAGCCAATTGACTTTGCGGACTATTATGAACATTTGTAGCGGAGCGGGCTAACTAGTGATTCGGACGTCCTTAGGCGTCCCAATTCCTTATCTACCTCTTGGATTCTAATGCCTAAATTAATTTGGGATTTTAGGCGGTCAAAAATTAAAGAGCATACGTGCATTATATGCCTCTCATTTTCATAGGTCAACCAATTCTGCCCGGGCTTATTACACCCTAAAACTGACCTTCTCCTTCAATACCTTCGGCAACTCAGGCAGTTTACTCCGCTCGATCAGGAAGGTCGCCAGTTCGGTCACCTCGCGGAAGATGTAGTGCTGGCTCAACGTTCCCTCCAAATAGCCCGCGCCGCTCGTGCCGCCCGTCCCTGCACGGATTCCGATCATGCGCCGCACCATCATGAAGTGCCGGTAACGCCAGTTCGAGAGCAGTTCGTCAATTTCAGAGAGCGTATTGAGCAGTTCGAACGGCATCTGAAAGATGGGCAGGTCGCGGTACAGCGTGATGAACAACGCGGACTGCATCGCCTCCGGCGAAAGGTCGCCGCGCCCCTCCGCAAAGAACACCTTGTCGAACTCCGCCAGCCTGCCGCGTTCGCCGTCCGAGAGGCTCGCCTCATACGCCTTGCGATAATCGGACCAGAACTTGTTGCTATCCGCGTTACCCGCCGAGAGATAATCCACCCAATAACGCTCGTCGAAGAATGGCATGCGTTCGAGCCACTGCACGATGAGCCCCTTCAACGTGCTTTCGCTTTCAGCGCGGCTCACCTCCCGCGAGTCGTCTTCCGATAGACTGCCGCGCCGCGTATGCTTGTAATACTCCTTCTTGTGCCGTTCCTCCATTTTCAACCCCAGCTTCGCTTCGATCAGGCGGAACTGCTTGCTCTGGAAGCCCGACGCGGGCAGTAAATAATTCCTGAATTCGAGAAAATCGAGCGCGGTCATCGTTTCGAGCACGCTCACCTGCTGGTTGACCAACTCCAATATCTTCACGATGCGCTTCAGCTTGTGCACCGCGTTGCTCATGTCGCCTGCGTTGTCGTTGATGCGTCCGCGCTCGAACGTGTTCCGCACCAGGTCCAACTCAAAGATGATCTGCTTGAACCACAACTCATACGCCTGGTGGATGATGATGAACAGCATCTCATCGTTGCCGTCTTCCATTTTTTCAAAACTGCGCGGATGCTGGCTGTTCAAGATTCGCTCGAGCTCGATGTATTCGGAATAGTAGAGATCGGTCATTGTGTCTCCTGCTCTCGGCGCCGTCCTCGCCGCCGAGGACGGCGGCAGAGCATACTGAGTATAATCCCGCTCATGCTCAAAGCCCTGCTCTTCGACTTCGACGGATTGATTCTCGACACGGAAACCCCCGAATACCTCGTTTGGAAAAATATCTATCACGAACACGGGTTTGATTTTCCGCATGACGAGTGGGGACGGATCATCGGCGGATACGGCCTCTCGGACTTCGACGCGGCGGATAACCTTTCGCGTCTCGCGCAGGGACGGCTGGATTCGGCTTCCCTGCGCGCCCGTCACAGCGTGGAGAGTCTCGCCATGATCCATTCTCAGTCCATTCTGCCCGGCGTCACGGATATGATTCGCGACGCGAAAACCCGCAAATTGAAACTCGCCATCGCCTCCAGTTCCCCGCACGCGTGGGTGGACGATCAAACCAAACGTCTCGGCATCTTCGACCAGTTCGATGCCGTCGTCTGCGCGGACGACGTGGGCGCGGGGCGAACCAAGCCGAACCCCGATCTATTTCTCACGGCGTTGGATCGATTGAACGTGGAGAAAGACACGGCGGTCGTCTTCGAAGATTCGCCCAACGGCGTCAAAGCTGCGAATCGCGCGGGGATCTACGTGGTGGCTGTCCCCAATCCTGTTACTTCGTTGTTATCCCTCGAAGGCGCGAATCGTATTGTCAGATCGCTCGCAGAGTTAACCCTGAGCGAATTGTCCGACCTCGTGGATTAATTTAAATCAATAGCCGCGAATTGCACTGATTTTTCGCGAATTTTAAAAATCAATTCGCGCGCGTCAGCGAGATTCGCGGCTGGCTTCTGAGGGGATCAGGCGGTTTCGATCGCCAGTTTTTTCCTGCGCAACGGCGCGCTGACAGCATGCAGATAATCCAAAATTTCAACATACGAATTGAACATGCTGGTTTCGTAATAACTGACCTTCTGGTCCTGGCAAAATTTGCGGATGATGACCTGGGCTTCGCGTAACTGGTTGCGCGCCATCGAGGGAAAGAGGTGATGCTCCACCTGATAGTTCAATCCGCCGTACCAAAAATCGGTGATCGGGTGCGCCTTCACGTTGCGCGCGGTGAGCACTTGCAGACGCAGGAAATCCATCGCTTCGTCTTTGCCGACGATGAGCATGCCTTTGTGATTCGGTGCGAACACCGAAGCCATATACAGGCCGAACAACGCCTTTTGAACGAGGATGAATACCAGGCCCTGCCCCAGCCCGAGGGCGGCGAAGACGATCGAAAAGAGACCGATGTGATGGAGGCAGAAGAGCAAAATTTCGATGGGGCGGTATTTCCAGTTCTTCTTTTTGACGAAGAAGATGATGCTGCCCACATGCAAACTGTAGGCTTCGAATAGCAGCAGGGGGATGAAAAAGAATTTCTGATATTTGACGATGAAGCGCGGGAGGCCTCGTTTTTCGAGCGCGGCTTTTTCGCTGAACGCGATCACCGGGATGGCAATATCGGGGTCGGTGTCTTCGCGGTTGGGTTGGGCGTGATGCTGGTTGTGTTTGTCCATCCACCAGCCGTAGCTCATGCCGATTAATAAGTTGCCGTGAATCAGCCCGAAGAAGTCGTTTTGCGTGGTGGTGTGGAATCCCTGACGGTGACCGGTATCGTGCGCGATGAACCCGATCTGCCCAAAGACGAACGCCAGGTACGCGGCGTTAATGAGTTGGATCCAGAAAGTATCGCTGAGGAAGAGGATCGCAACGCCGATCAAAAGCATCACGAAGGTGACGATGATCTTGAAGGTGAGAAAACCGGGCTGTTTTTCAAGCAGGCCTTTTTCGACAATTAACTTTTTCAACGCGGCGTAACTCTGGTTATCGGGCGCGTCGGCGGTGGAAGTGGTCATGGGGTTATCCTTTTGAAGAAATAGTGAGCAGTTGAAGTACCTTGCATTAGAACGATGCAGCGGCATCGTCCACGGTATCGTAAATCTCGATGAACCTGGTGATGCCCGCGATCTTCAACACCTCGCGCACCGGCGGGTGGACGGCGGCAAGTTTGAGCGGGTTCCCGCCGTTTGACGACAGGATCTTGTGCATCACCACGATGGCGCGCACACCGATGCTGGTCAGCGCGGGTGTGTCGCTCAGGTCGAGCACCAGGTTCTTCATTCCGTTTTCGTGTTCGCGTTTGGTGATGGCTTCGAATTCCGCGAAGTTATCGAGGCTGATGCGGTCCTGCAAACGGAACACCGTGACCGGCGGGTCCTGTGTGAATTGGGAGATCTGCAAAAGGCTCACGCTCGCGCCTGCCTTTACGCCCGCATCGTTTCTTCGTAGCGTTTCTTTTGCCGTTCGGTTGCCACCACCGTGTTCTTCAACAGCATCGCCACAGTGACCGGACCCACGCCGCCGGGCACGGGGGTGATCCAGCCTGCCACTTGTTGCACGCCTTCGAAGTCCACATCGCCGACGGTTTTCTTTCCCTGCGTTCCATCCGGCAATGTCACATCCACCTGGTTGATGCCGATGTCAATGACCGCCGCGCCCGGTTTGACCATGTCCGCGGTAATTAGGCCGGGTTTGCCCACCGCAACAATGAGCGCGTCTGCCTGGCGCGTATGGTAGGTGAGGTTGCGTGTGCCGTGATGGCAAATGGTGACGGTCGCCAATTCTTCCACCAGCAGCAACGCCACGGGCTTGCCCACGATTTCAGAGTGACCGACGACCACTACTTCGAGTCCGCGCAGGTTCAAGCCGGTGG
>CAZFDL010000144.1:4805-7253 GCA_964517905.1 uncultured Anaerolinea sp.
ATTTCAGAGTGACCGACGACCACTACTTCGAGTCCGCGCAGGTTCAAGCCGGTGGTTTTGAGCAGTTCCACCGAGGCGAGCGAGGTACACGGTCCGAGCGATGAATCGCCGTAGACGATGTTGCCGATGTTGGCGGAGCTCATGCCCTCCACATCCTTGGTCGGGTGGATGGCGTTTTCCAATTCCTCCAGGTCCAGCGTCGGCGGCACCGGGCGCTGCAAAATGATGCCGGTCACACGCGGGTCGGCGTTCAACGCGCTGATGGCCGCCATTACCTCGCGCTGGGTGACGTCTGCCGCGTAGTGCCGGTTCTCGTATTCGATGCCCACGTCGGCGCAGGCTTTCTGCTGGTTCTTGATGAACAATCGGATCGCCCCGATTTCACCGATGTCGATCGAGATCAGGCGCGGTTTCCAGCCCAGTTCCTTGAGCGCGGTGACGCGCGTGCGCACATCGTCTTTTATGATTTGTGCGTGTTTCTTTCCGTCGATGATCTTGTGATCCATGCTTGGTATCCTGTGCGGGCAATGATACCCGAAAAACAAAAAAGAGACCGGGTATGCCGGTCTCTTTCTGTTCGTGCTATTTTCTCATGGCGATGCCGAAGGCCCGCCGCATCTGTCCGAGCCAGTCTGCGGCCATCCAGAAGCCGATCAGGGACAACGCACCGGTGAGGGTTTGCCCCCACAGTTGGCTGAGTTGTTCCGGAGCCTTCATGTCCTCTAGCGGGTTGTAGAAATGATAGACGGCCAGCGCGTTGGATATGAGACCGGTGATGAAATCGAGGAGCGGGTTAAACATTGTGGTCGCAGACAGCCAGCGGCTGAGAAGGTACGCGCCGCCCACGATCGATAGAAAAACCACCCACACAGCGGCGTGATGACGATAATGACTCCAGTTCCTTTGGGTGTTATCCGCTGTTTCCTTCGGTCGCTCCACGTCTGGCTTCCATTCCGGGGGTCTCAATTCGCCCAGTACGCGTTTGGCGAGCGGCAGGGTGAATCTTTGGATGTTGCCCCAATACTCACCGTGATTCTCGGCGAGGGAGGTGCGCGTGCGGATGTTCGTGGGGCTGGTGCGCGTGCGTTCGAATTCCCTGTCGATGGGCGGCGCGCTCGCGAAACTGCTGTATTCATCCAGCCCGTAAAATTCGGTGATCGGGTCTGAGAAGTTCCAGAAGTTCATCCATTTGAACTGCCCGGGGAAGTTCTGCTTCACCGACTCGGAGACCGGGAACCTCTCGTAGTAGACCGGGTCGAGCACGCCGCGTCCCTGATGATAGTAACTCAGCACACTGCCGATGGTCGCGTAGGTATAGACCTTGTCTTGATATTTTTTATCGAGAAAGTGAAACAGGGTTTCGTAGGTGATGGGTGTGCCTTGTGAATGTGCCACGATGTGAATGCGTTTCACTTCGGGCTTGTTGTAGAAATAGACGATATCGTTGATCACCGCGCTGCGCACGCGGTTGGCTTGCGCCGGGTCCATGGCGTAATTGACCACGTCGTCCATGTAGCCCACCAGCATGGCGTTTAGGAATTTATCGAGCGATTCGCCGATGCCGCCGAGAAAGCGCGTCCAGCGGAGCAGGCTGGCCAGCAGGGTGCCGGCAAAGGCGATCGGCAGGCTGAGAAAGATGACGTAGCGATACAGCAGCGGCGTGAAGGGCAGGCGGGTCAGCCACCATTCGTCCACTTTGCCGATGCGCTTCTTGGTGATGTCGCCGTTCTCGAAGTAGGAATAATATTCGGCAATATCCGCGTCGCTGTTGGCGTACGTCCGCTGCTTCCAAAGCAGGGCGCGCGCCGCGATGAGCGCAACCTGCAGCCCGAACAAAATCGTTATCAACACGATGTACGACTGCGGGTCGATCACCAGCAGGAAGATCAAGGCGAGCAGCACCCAGCTGGGCAGGCCGGGCAGGCTTTTGAAGATGCCCTTGCGGTCCTCTTCAAGATACCAATAGATGCCGGCCGAGTGTTCAAAGGTGGGCGCTATCGCCCAGATCAACCCGGCGAGGACGACCAGTGTAATTCCACTTAAGCCAGCGATCTCGGGCAGGCTGTTGTTGAACGGCAGGAGCACCAGCAGGAACAGCAAGAAATAGGAAAGGTAGTAGCCGATGTAATCTGCGAGGCGGACGCCGGGCGTCCGCCAGAGTTGGAATTTGGAAAACCCCTTTAACCGATCCTCCTTCAGTTTTTTCGTGTTCCGCGAAAAGACCACGTTGCGGAACATGTTGGCAAAGATAAAAGACGCCATGCGCCACTCTTTGGAAAGGTTGCCGAGCGCGCTGGAGGGAAGCACCTCTTCCTCCCAGTAAGCCTCCTTCAACCAGATGCGCCGGTTCGTTTTTTTGGTGACCCGTCTCTTCCCGGCCATTTCCTCGAACGTGTGGCGGGCGCGGATCTCGACCGCGTGTTTGTGCGCTTTCCCGTCCGCGTTGTG
>CAZFDL010000145.1:0-7252 GCA_964517905.1 uncultured Anaerolinea sp.
TTGGAGAGGTTGAAAGAACCTGTCCGATCCGATAGTTGGAAGCGCCTGACCTTTCTTTACACAACGGGGGAATATTTGTTGAATGCAAAATTACTCAATGATCTCGTCGTCCAAAACGAAGAACGCGATCTGCTTTGGAAGAGTCTGCGTGAACGCGCAGAGAATGAGCAAATGTATAAGACAGAATTACCCGGTCTGGATATTCCTCCCGATGTATTGATTGCCTTGTTGGGGATCAAAGGGCGCGAAGGCTCTGGAGGCTCTGATGTTTATGATGTTGATGGAGGGTATTGATGGAAAAGGAATTAAAGGCGTTTCGCAAGTTGATCGTCTGGCAAAGAGCCCATGAATTAACGTTGATGATCTACAAAGCAAGTGAGAACTTCCCCAAACATGAATTATTCGATCTCACCAGCCAGATACGCCGTTCTGCCGTTTCCATCGAAGCGAACATTGCAGAAGGGTATGCGTTGGGAACGGGTCCAAATTATTTACGCCATTTGAATATCTCGGTCGGCTCGCTTGCGGAAACAGATAGCCATATCGAAATTGCACATGATTTGGGCTACATGCCCGACGGAACAGATGAAAAACTGACAGACAAGGCACGCGAGGTTGGTTACCTCCTTTCCCGTTTGAAAACATCAATCGAAACCAATTCCCGCAAGAAACCTTAATCCTTCAGGAACATTAGATACCTCAGGAACTTCACCTATGGCAGCTCTAATCAAAAATGGCACACTTGTCACCGCATCCGAATCCATCAAAGCCGATATTTTGATCGAAGGGGAACAAATTGCGCGAATCGGACACAACCTCCAACATCCCAACGCTGAAATCATAGACGCAACCCGCAAACTCATCTTCCCCGGCGGCGTGGACCCTCACGTGCATCTCGACCTGCCGATGTTCAACACCGTCTCCTCCGACGATCATTACACTGGTCACAAGGCCGCTGCGTTCGGCGGGACAACTACGGTCATGGATTTTGTGCCACTAGACTCCCCCTCTCCCACTGGGAGAGGGGATAGGGGTGAGGGAGATTTTCGGTATTCCGTTGGTCTCTGGCTCGAAAAAGCGCAAAAAGCCTCCATTGATTACTCCTTTCACATGAACCTCACGCAGTTCAACGATAGCATCGCAAAACAAATCCCATCCCTGCGCGAGCTGGGGATTCAAACCCTTAAGGTCTTTACTGCCTACAACGGACGCCTGCGCCTCGACGATGGCAGTATCTTCAAAGCCTTGCAAATTGCCAGAGACAACGGCATGCTCGTCATGGCGCACTGCGAAAATGGCGATGTGATCGAAACGCTGACGGCGCAGGCAATTGCCGATGGTCACTGGGGACCTGAATGGCACGCGTTGACTCGTCCCGCGTGGGGGGCGGTCGAATCCACGTTGCGCATGGCGGCGATGGCTCAACAAGCGGATGCGCCGGTCTACATCGTCCACATGAACGCGGGGGGCGAAGTGGATATGCTCAAGTACGCGCGCGAACGCGGCGTCAAAGTGATGGGCGAGACCTGTCCGCAATATTTGTTCTTCACGGTTGACGATCTGCGCAAGCCCGATGGCGCGAAATGGATTTGCTCTCCGCCGATGCGAACAGCGGAAGATAACGCCCGTTTGTGGGAAGGGCTGACCGAAGGGATTCTGCAAACCGTCGGCACCGATCATTGTCCCTTCTTCTTTGACGGAACCAGGCCCATCGTCTACGAAGGAAGCGAGATCGCCATCCCCGGCAAAGAGTTGGGAAAGCATGATTTCACCAAAATCCCGAACGGACTGCCGGGAATACAAGACCGTATGCCGGTGCTGTGGACAACTGGGGTGCGCGCGGGGAAAATTACGCAGAATGAATTTGTCGCGTACACAAGCACGAACCCCGCGAAAATTTTCGGTTTGTACCCGCGCAAGGGCGCGTTGCTTGCAGGCTCCGATGCGGACATTTTGATCTGGGACCCCGAAAAGAAAGTCAAACATGGCGTTGCCCTGTCGCATCAGCGCACCGACTACAACTTGTACGAAGGCTGGGAGTTGACAGGCGGCCCCGAAAAAGTTTTCCTGCGCGGCAAGATGATCGTGGATGGAAATGAGTGGAAGGGAAAACGAGGGGATGGCAGGTTTTTGAAGAGGGGGGAAGGATCAGTTTTGTAACAATTCTCTCAAGCGTGGATGTTCCGCATACACGCCGCGATACCGTTCCGGTAACAACGCCGCGATCTGGCACATGATTTCATCCGTGGCGTTTTTCAGGGCTGTGTCACGGTCTTTGTTGGGAAGGGGGTGAATGACGAACGCCTTGCCACCGGTCAATGTGATCGTTGATTTTCTCAGTCGTTTCAAATTCCCAAGCACAACCTTATCTTCCGTCCCTGTGATTCCCACAGGAATGATCGGGAAGCCCGAACGCGCCGCGAGGTAGGCAACGCCCGGCTTCCCTTCGATCAACGAACCGACGCGCGAGCGCGTCCCTTCGGGGGCGATGATGAGACAATTGCCAGCCTCCATGAGCGCGATCATCTTCCGCATCGCTTTCAGGTCCGGGTTGTAGCGATCCACGAACAAAAAGTTCAAGTGTTTTCCCAACCAGCGGATCCAGCCGGTTCTTTCCCATTTTTCGGCAACAGGGATGAACAGGTCGGTACGGTCGATCGCGTAGTACACCATGACAATGTCGAGAATACCGATGTGATTGGCGGCGAGGATCATCCCGCCGGTTTGGGGCGCGTTCTCTTTGCCGCGGATTTCGATGCGGGCGATCAGGTTGAGCAGGATTCGGATGAGGAAGCGAAGTATCGAAAGCATCAACTACTGCTGGGTGAGTAATTCCTTGAGACGCGGATGATTCGCATAGAAACCGCGATATTTTTCCGGGAGCATCGCGGCGATGCGGCACATGATCTCGTCGGAAGCGGCGCGCAAGGCTTCTTCCCGCCCGCTCCCTTTGGGGATTTCGATCTGGAACGGCTCACCCACGTGCACCACGATTCTCGAGCGTCGGAGCCGCTTCAGGTTCTCGAGCACGAGGCGGTCTTCTGTGCCGGTCACCGCGACGGGCAGCACTGGGAATCCGCTCTTGCTGGCGAGGAACGCAACGCCAAGTTTCGCTTCTTGAAGGGCTTCGGTCTTCGAGCGCGTGCCCTCCGGCGCGATGACGAGCAATCCGCCTTCTTTTGTGCGTGCCAGGATCTCGCGCAGTGCTGAAAAGTCGGCTTCGAAGCGGTTGAGCCAGATGGCGTTCGTAGCGCGCCCGATGGGACCGAACAGCCAGTGCTTCTTGTACTTTTCAGCCACCGGCATGATGAGATCCTCGCGGTCGATAACCGCCAGCATGGCGGCAGTGTCCAACCTGCCAAGATGATTTGCCGCACCGATCAGGTTCCCCGCAGGGATCTTTTCCAAGCCATGGACTTCGATCGTGGCGATGAGCCTCATCAGCACGCGGATCAAAAAGCGAATAAATCGGAATGTCATGGGCCAGATTGTACAATAAAACGAGCGGCTGCCGCCGCCCGTCTCATGAGGACCTGGTATTCACAGCTCACCTCCACAGGTAATCGTCCGACCCTTTCTTTCTGGAGGCGCTCTCGGAACCATATTTTTCGAACATCCGCTGGAAGATGATCATATCGCTGGGCGAGATGTTGATGATCTCGAAACCGACATTGTATGTGTTGGGGTCCACGAAATCGGGGTGAGTCCATTTGCTGCGCGCAATGAACACCATCGAGGTCTGGTCTGACAGGTCGGGAGTCAGGTCGAGGTGCATGCGAAAATCCTGCCCCGGTTGGATGTTCTTGGGGCAGTCGAGTTTGAACCCGCCGGAACTGATATCGGAAAGGTAGCCGATAACCTGTTTCGTGCCTTCCTCCTTCACCTGCATGTAATAGGTGAATTCGCGCCGGTCGATTTTCCGTTTATCTGTCATACTGCCTCCTGACGTGGACTAGTATAAAACAAACAGAGGGGAATTTCAAAACAAAAATGTCTTTGTAACACGACCCGCCGGGTCAGCGCTCTGCCTTCAAAATGTGCGTGAGGATCGTCGCGCCAGAACCGCCGATGTTCTGCGTCATGCCGATGCGCGCGTCCTCGACCTGGGTTTCACCGCATTCGCCGCGCAATTGCTGGACAACTTCCACCAACTGATAGACGCCCGTCGCGCCGACGGGATGGCCGCGCGCTTTGAGTCCGCCGCGGGTGCAGACGGGTCGGTCGCCCTTCGGGCTGATTCGGTCATCCAAGCCGAGTCTCACCCCCTGCCCTCTCTCCGCGAACCCGCACGCCTCGAGGGAGAGCGCCGCCATGATCGTGAACGCGTCGTGCAGTTCAAATACATCAATGTCCGCTGGTGAAACGCTCGCCATGGCGTAGGCGCGCTTCGCCGACTCATACGCCGCCGATAAGAACAACGGATCCTTCCTCGAATGTACGGCGATCGTATCGGTGGCAGAGGCAGAGCCTGCCACGGTTATCTTTGGTTTCCCATTCAACGCGACAACCTTCCCGGCCGGGACGATAACCACCGCCGCCGCGCCGTCTCCGATCGGCGAAGCGTCCATTAAGTTGATGGGTGTCGCGATCATGGCTGACTTCTCGAATCGTTCAACGGTGATCGTTTCGTGCAGTCTCGCAAACGGGTTGTGCATCGCGTTGGCGTGCGCGTTGATCGAGAATGGCGCGAAATCTTCATGCTTCCAGCCGAACTCGTGCATGTAGCGTCGCATGATGAGCGCGTTCAACCCGACGAAGGAGATGCCCTGTTCCAGTTCGTAGTCCGCATCGGCGGCGGTGGCGAGAGCGGAGGTGACATCGTGCCCCGCTTTATCGGTCATCTTTTCGACGCCGACCACAAGCGCCGAGTCGATGTCTCCGGCCGCAACTGCCATCAGTCCGGCGCGCAGCGCTGCGGCGCCCGAAGCGCACGCGGCTTCGACCTTCACGGCTTCCTGTTTCCACAGCCCCATCCAGTCGGAAAAGTACGCGCCAAGTTGGTTTTGTCCGCTGATCGTGGAGGAGAGCATGTTGCCCACGAAAAGCGCGTCCACTTGATCCACGCCCGCATCCTGCATGGCGCCGAACGCGGCGTCCCCGCCGATCTCACGCAGGGATTTGTCCCAATGCTCGTCGATTTTGGTCTGTCCGATTCCCAAGATTGCCACTGGTCGCATGTTCGCCTCAGATGATTTATACTCGTGACCATCGGTATCACAAGTTCTGGACGCAGTTGCACTGCGTCAGGGCAGGTGACACGATTTGCCGAGCAAATCGAACTGTCGCCTGAACTTCCGTAATTGTAATCGGAGTGACTCTCACTTGCTATCAAAAAAGAGGCGCGCGGCGTGGCGTCAGAGCCTGCTGCGTTCATTGGAGGAATTTGGTGAGGAGGGGCAGGTCGCCGCGTCCTATTTACGCGCGCATCGAACGTACATCGGCTTTCGGCACGTGCGGAAAAATGTGGGCGCCTTTTGGACCGCCTTGGGAACTGTTCATTTGAACACGGTTCACTTTTCGCTGGAGACGAATCCCGCCGACCCGCGTGTGCTGACCTTGTTGATCCATGAAGTCAAACATCTGCAGCAGGGACCTCTCACCGCGCTTTCGGTTTACGGTGAATTGGAGGCCTGGCAGTTGCAGTTCAGGTTGTATCATCAAAAGACGGACGCCAAGATGCATGGCGCCGTCGAAAAACTTCTGGCGCTGCCGTTAAGTTGGGATCGCGCCGGATTGCAACAAGCGCGCGGATGGATGCAGGAATATGCGGGTAAGGGGTATCGCATCGATCTGCTTCCGCTCTACCCGCTGGGGAAGGAAATTCGATTTCGTATTTTCGGACAAACACCATGAGTTCACGCGCAGACATTCTTTCGCTTCTCAACGGACATAAACTTTCATCGCCTCCCGCATTCAGCGGGTTGATTCACATCACGGCAGATGGATTGCAAAGCGAAGGACTCGCCTTGCATGAAGTCCATCACGATGCGCAGAAGATGGCGCGCGCCGCGGCGAGCACGTTCAAGCTGACCGGGATGCCCTCTGCAACGTTGCCGTTGGATCTCTGTTTGCCCGCGGAGTTATGGGGAGCTGAGTTGAATTTTGAGAGGGATGGTTTTCCGCAGGTGAGGAGGGCGGTGGCGGAGAGTGTGGGTGGGATAAATAGGTTGGAGACTGGAGAATCGAAGAATTGGAAAGGTGGGAGAATTGGATTGGTATGTGAGGCGATTGGTTTTGTGAAACAGGATGTTGGAAATGAGGTAGTGATTTCTGGGATGATTCCCGGTCCGTACACGCTGTTGCTGTATTTGTGCAACCCGAAGAATCTGTTTATCGAAATGAAGAAGGAACCGCAAGCCGTGCTCGATGCGCTCTTTCATCTTTCTTCTGTCCTTGCAAAAATTGGAAATAGGTATCGCGCAGCAGGAGCGGATTACATCACCATTCACGAAATGGGCGGGTCGCCGGGGTTCATCGGACCCGCAAAGTTCGAACAGTTCGTACAACCCGCCTTGAAGGAACTGCATTCAAGACTTCCAAGCCCGCGTGTGCTGTCGGTGTGCGGGAATACGAACAAGTCCGTTGCGGCGCTGGCAGAATCAGGTGCGGAGGCGATTTCTGTGGATCAGTTGAATGATCTTGCAACCGCGCGTAAGCTTCTCAAAGATACGTTGCTGTTCGGGAATCTTGATCCTGTTGCAACGTTGTGGAAGGGGGACGGGGAGCAGGTCGTTGAGTCAACCCGAAGGGTGAAAGAAGCGGGCGTCGACGCGGTCTGGCCGGGGTGTGATCTCGTCCCGCAGACCTCCACTGAAAACATAGCGGCTCTGTTGAAAGGCTGATAGACTCTCGATACGTCTAGGTCCGTCTTGAGGAGAAGCATGGCCGGCGTTTCATCGCGCTCGATATTTTCCGTATTTCGTAATCGCTCGTTCACGTTGCTGTGGATCGGCCAGCTTTTCTCGGCCATGGGCAGCGCGCTCACCGCGCTCGCGGCCTCGATTTTGGTCTATCGCGTGACGGGCAGTGCGCTCAGCGTGGGGATGATGCTGATCGCCACTTCGGCTCCCACGGTTGTGATCGGACTCGTGGCGGGAGTGTTCGTGGATCGGTATGATCGAAAACGGATCATGCTGTTCGCAGACCTGTTTCGCGCCCTTCTGATCTTTCTCATCCCATTCCTGATTCCCCTCAACATCAATTGGTTGTACGTGATCGTCGCGCTGACCAGCGCCATCACTCAATTTTTCGA
>CAZFDL010000146.1:0-7213 GCA_964517905.1 uncultured Anaerolinea sp.
AACATCTCGCCTGCCCCGAACATGGGACAACGATTCCCGAAGTGGAACCGCGCACATTCTCGTTCAACACACCGCAAGGCGCGTGCCCTGATTGCCAGGGGCTTGGTTCGAAACTTGAAATCGACCCGGACCGCATCATCCCCGACCGCGAGCTGTCTCTCAATGAGGGCGCGATCGCCAGCATGGAGTGGAGCGGACCGAAAGTGGAGGGCGGCTACTACTGGCAAAGCCTGATAAACGCTTCGAAGGCGTACAAGATAGACCTGGACAAGCCCGTAAAGGACCTATCGAAAGAGCATCTCAAGATCGTTTTATACGGAACGGGCGACAAGCAAATTCAGATGACGTATCAAAGCGCGAACGGAAACGAGTTCAAGTTCTCGCGCGCCTTCGAGGGAGTGATCACCAACCTCGAGCGGCGTTACCGCGAAACCAACTCGGAATACATTCGCGAGAAAATTTCCGAGTTCATGTCCGATCGCCCGTGCCCAAGCTGCAAAGGCAAACGGCTGAATCCCGCCGCGCTGGCAGTGACCGTGGATGAAGTCAACATCGTCGAAGCCAACTCGTGGCCCGTGTTACAGACTCTGGAATGGGTGAAAAAGATTGCGGGCAAGAATTCTCCGCTGACCCCTACACAAAAAGCAATAGCCGAAAGGGTGATCAAAGAAATTCACGAACGATTGAACTTTCTTGTGAATGTCGGTTTGGATTACCTGACGTTGAATCGTTCCGCCGTTACACTCTCCGGAGGTGAAGCCCAACGAATTCGTCTGGCAACTCAGGTCGGCTCACGGCTTGTTGGTGTGCTGTATGTGTTAGACGAGCCGTCCATCGGCTTGCACCCGCGCGATAACGCACGCCTGCTCGAAACGCTCAAGGGCTTGCGCGACCTGGGAAATACGGTCCTGGTCGTCGAACATGACGATGAGACGATTCGCGAAGCGGATTGGGTGATCGATCTCGGCCCTGCCGCGGGCGAACACGGTGGCGAAGTCATCGCCAAAGGGACGCCGAAGCAGATTCTGGCGCACCCGAGGTCGCTGACGGGACAATATCTCTCAGGGCGCAAACAGGTCGAAATACCGAAAAAGAGGCGGGAGGGAAATGGTAAGAGCCTCAAGATCGTTAGCGCGTCCGCAAACAACCTGAAGAATATTGACGTGACCATCCCGCTTGGAAAGCTGGTGTGCATCACCGGTGTTTCCGGTTCCGGGAAATCCACGCTGATGAGCGATATTTTATATAACGCGCTTGCCGCGCAGTTGATGGGCGCGCGGACGCAGGCTGGAGAGCACAAGAAGATCCAGGGTATCGAACATCTCGACAAGATCATCAACATCGATCAATCGCCCATCGGTCGTACACCGCGTTCAAACCCCGGCACGTACACTGGTTTGTTCGACGAGATCCGAAAATTGTTTGCCGAGTTGCCCGAAAGCAAGGTGCGCGGATACAAGCCGGGTCGTTTTTCATTCAATGTGCACGGCGGACGATGCGAAGCCTGCCAGGGGCAGGGCGAACTGCGGATCGAAATGCAATTCCTGCCCGATGTGTACGTGCCCTGCGACGTGTGTCATGGAAAACGCTTCAATCGCGAGACCTTGCAGGTCTTGTTCCGCGATAAATACTCGATCGCCGATATTTTAGACATGACAGTTGACCACGCGCTGGAGGAATTCAAGAATTACCCGCCGATGCTGAGCAAGTTGAAGTTGCTGCAAGAGGTCGGTTTGGGTTACGTGCGGGTCGGACAGCCCGCCACGACGCTCTCCGGAGGCGAGGCACAACGCGTGAAGTTATCGAAGGAACTGTCGCGCCGGGCGACGGGGAGAACCATGTACGTCCTGGATGAACCATCCGTGGGGCTGCACGCCGCTGACGTGCACAAGTTGATCGAGGTGCTTCAAAGACTCGTCGATTCGGGCAATTCCGTGTTGATCATCGAACATAATCTTGACATCATCAAAGTGGCGGATTGGATCATCGATCTCGGTCCTGAGGGCGGGGATCGCGGCGGCGAGTTGCTTGCTGAGGGAACCCCTGAACAGGTGATGAAGGTCAAAAATTCATATACGGGGAAATACTTGAGAGACCATGTGAGAAAGTGAGCAGGTCGCACAGTTAAAGGACAAGTAGATAAGTTTCATTTGCACGCATGCATGGCTGCCTGTATCGGTGCATACGCTTTTCCTTTTTTCAGGTAGAATTATTCCACCGCGCCAGACGAATCAAATCGTCTGCGCGCGCGTTGCAAAGGAATAAAAATGCTGAACAGAAACCCCTCTGGTAATACATCGAATGTGCTGAATGCCTTCCGCAAGAAGAGGCAACAGCGCGGCTCGCTCATGTTGTACGGCTCCATCGGTTTTGTTGTGCTTGGAGTCATCCTCATCATCGTCTGGCTCACGAGCGGACCGGACGCGCCGCTCGCAAGCGTGTTCGCAACGGACACCCCGACCCCCACCATCACATTTACTCCAACGAATACGCGCGTGCCGACAGAAACCCCCACGCCGACCCTCACCGCCACCGTCACATCAACCGCCACTCCCTCTGCTCCGTTCCCATATACAGTTGTGGAGGGCGATTCGCTCGCGGTGATCGTGGATAAGTTTGGTCTTGGGGATAGCGGGATAAAACTAATTCTGTCGCTCAATCCCTTCAACCCGGAGACTGGCGGCGGCATAGACCCAACCACACAGATCGTTTATCCGGGTCTTGTGCTGCTCCTGCCCTATCCGGGCATGCCTCTTCCCACCCCCACCCCCATCCCCGCCGATCTGCGGCCCGGAACAGAGATCGAATACGTGATTGAGTTGGGCGATACATTAGCCGGCATTGCGGCGAAGTTCAACAGCACAGAAGCAGCCATCATAGAAGCCAACAACATCGAAAACGCCAACGCGCTATTTGCCGGGCAACTTCTGCTCGTACCCATCAACCTCGTTACGGTGACGCCTACGCTGCCTCCGACAAGCACACCGATCACACCAACCGTGCCCGGGCAACCGACCTCGACGGCATTGCCGACCACCGGACCCTCCGTGACTGGGACGCCGGCGACCAAAGGCGCATGCGCGTTCACAGAGAACTCTGCCTATGCGACGCAACTGCAGAACTTGATCAACACCGAACGCACCGCCAACGGTGTGCCGGCGTTGACCCCAAACCAGCGACTTGCCGCTGCAGCGAGAGCACACGCGGTAGACATGCTCTGCAACAATTATTTCAGCCACACCGGGCTAAACGGTTCCACACCGCAGACCCGCGTCCGGTCGCAGGGCTACACATCCACGGTGGTGCTCGAGCAACTCTTCGCGCGCTATCCATCCTCGGCGAGCGACCCGGTCACCGCGTTCAATTGGTGGATGAACAATCCACAGACGCGCACGGAGATCCTCAACTCCGCCATTAGCGAATACGGCATTGCCTACGTCGCATCGGATGACAGCCTGTTCGGCGGTTACTTCGTGCTGGTGACAGCCGATCAGTGACCTTGCTGGACAATTCATGCGGCTTCATGTAAAATACCGCTCCTGTGTCACGAACACAAATCAACAAGCAACGAAAGAGGAACGACCTTGGCTAACATTCAATCTCAGATCAAACGGAACCGTCAGAACGAAAAGCGCCGTTTGCGCAACCGCAACATCCGTGGCTCCGCCCGCACCGCTGTAGGTCAGGCGCGCGCGACCGTAGCGAAATCCGCCCCTGAATCCAAGGAAGCCGTGATGGCTGCCATCAGCCAGGTGGACCGATCCGCAGGCAAGGGCGTCATCCATGCGAATAAAGCCGCCCGCTTGAAGAGCCGCCTGATGAAACGACTTGCCGCCATGGGAAAGAATGAAACTGCGGCATCTGCCGAAGCCAAGCCCGCCAAAAAGACCAAGGCGAAGAAGACCGCGGCAAAATAATCCTTTGGATGAATCCGTAAGCGGGAGCGCAGGCTCCCGCTTTTTATTTTCACGGCTGTTATAATCACTACAATATGTTTGAAAAAGAACAACACATCATCGAACAAAAAATCACAGCCTTTTGCGATGCAAAGGGAATCGCCCTCGCGCCGCTCAAGTGGACGGCGATTCCCTTTTCAGGCGAATGGGGAATTTCGACATCCTTCTTTCAAACTGCGGCAGACGAAGCACGCGTCGGCAAGGGCACGGGGAAACCCGTCCCTGCGAGGGCGCAGGAGCTGGCGGAACAGGTCAAAGCCCAGATCGGAAGCGTGGCTGGCGTCAGCCGCGTGGATGCGGTGAAGGGTTATCTCAACGTTTATTACAAGACATCCGAATATGCGCGGCGGGTGGTGGATGAAGTGCTCGCCTCGCGCGCGGACTTTGGGCGGGGCGCGCCGAAAGGCGAGCGCGTCATGGTGGAATATGCCCAGCCGAACATGCTCCATTCCTTCCACATCGGACATGCGCGCAACACGGTTCTGGGAGAAGTGCTCGCAAGATTAACTGAATTTGCAGGCTTTGAGACCATTCGCGCCTCCTATCCGGGTGACCTGGGCCTGGGCGTAATTACCGTGTTATGGATGTACGATAAGTTCTACAAGGGACAGGAACCGCAAGGCGTGCATGAACGCGGTCAATGGTTGTTGAAGTTGTACGTGGAAGCGAACGAATTATTGCTGAAGAGAGAGAACGAATCTCCCGATCAGACCGCGCAGCGCGAGGCGTACGAAGCCGAACGCCGCGAGATGTATCGCAAGTATGATGCGGGCGATCCGGATGTGCGCGAGCTGTGGCGCGTGACGCGTGAGTGGTCGCTGGAAGAATTGCAGGACGTTTTGCGCATGCTCGATGTGAAGATGGACGTCTGGTTCTTCGAATCCGAAGTGGACGAGCCCTCAAAGGCGATCGTGGAGGAGTTAATTCAGAAAGGCATTGCGGACGATGAACGTCCGCAGGGCGGCGCGGTGATCGTGAAGATCGACGAAAAACTCGGACTCACCAAGGAGAAGTATCGCACGAACGTGATCCTGCGGAGCGACGGCACAACGCTCTACCTCACAAAGGATCTGGCGCTGGCGAAGGTCAAGTTCGAGAAATATCACGTGGACCGCTCGATCTACGTGGTGGATGTTCGTCAGTCCATGCACCTGCAACAAGCGTTTGCCATACTGCGCTTATGGGGCTTCCCCCAGGCGGAGAAATGCCATCACCTTGGTTATGGTTTTGTTAGTTTGCCTGAAGGCGCAATGTCTTCACGGCGCGGACGCGTGGTTTCGTTCAAAGAAGTTTATGATGAAGCCATCAGGCGGGTGCTGGCGGTCGAGTCGGAGCGCAGGGGTGATATCGCCGCAGATCAACGCGAAGAGATCGCAAAGCAGATCGGTCTGGGCGCCTTGGTCTACTCCATGCTGTCGGTGGACAACAACAAGGACATCATCTTCGACATTAACGAAGCCTTGTCGTTCGAAGGACGGACAGGACCGTACATTCAGAACGCGCATGTGCGGGCAAATAGTATTTTGAAGAAAGCAAACGTTTCCGAGTTGGATGGCTTACAAGATGGAACGTTTGATTACGAGTTGACGAAACACGAGATCGAACTCATCGAACGCATCTCACGCTTCCCGCAGACGGTGGAGCAGGCGGCGAACGAGTATCGCCCGCTGGTGATGGCGCAATACGCGTACGATCTGGCGAACGCGTTTCATTCGTTCTATCATGCCGTGCCGGTTTTACAGTCGGAGGACGAAAACGTAAAGATTGCGCGCTTGCGTCTCGTCGCCGCGGCAAAACAGACGATCTCGAACGCGCTACGGCTGCTCGACATCAAAGCCCCCGATGTCATGTAATTCAAGTGTCATACGAAAAACAGGCTGAACGTTATCTTGGCGTTCCGTCTGTTTTGTTTTAAATTCAGAGCATTGATACCCTCATGGTCTCGATTCTGGGAAGCGCTTTATCGCCCCTGCCCGACCATCAATCGCAATTCGTCAATCGAAAATCGTCAATCGTAAATCGGAGGAACCATGCCAGTCAAAACCATCATCATGGGCGCGGCAGGCCGCGACTTTCACAACTTCAACACCTTCTTTCGCGGCAACAAGGATTATCAGGTGGTCGCCTTTACCGCGACGCAGATCCCCGACATTTCAGGGCGGCTCTTTCCCAAAGAACTGGCTGGCGACCTCTACCCCGGCGGGATTCCCATCCACGCGGAGGAGGAACTGGTCGAACTCATCAAGAAACATAACGTGGAGCAAGTGGTCTTTGCGTATTCCGATGTGCCGCACGAGTATGTGATGCACAAGGCGGCGATCGTCAATGCGGCAGGCGCGGACTTCCGCTTGATGGGCACGCGCTACACCCAGGTGAAATCGTCCAAGCCGGTGGTGTCGGTCTGCGCGGTGCGAACCGGGGCAGGCAAGAGTCAG
Source organism: uncultured Anaerolinea sp. (assembly GCA_964517905.1). GTDB lineage: Bacteria > Chloroflexota > Anaerolineae > Anaerolineales > Villigracilaceae > Defluviilinea. The sequence continues at coordinate 6,392 of CAZFDL010000146.1, forward strand.
ACCTCAAGGCGGGTATCGCTCATCCTGCGCGAGATGGGCTACACCGTCGCGGCGATCCGTCACCCGATGCCCTACGGGAATTTGATCCGGCAGGAAGTCCAGCGCTTTACCGAATACGAAGACCTCGACGAAGCGGAATGCACCATCGAGGAGCGCGAGGAATACGAGCCGCATCTCGATAACGGCGTGATCGTGTATGCGGGCGTGGACTACGAAAAAATCCTGCGCAAAGCGGAGCAGGAAGTGGATATCGTTCTGTGGGATGGCGGAAACAACGACTTTCCATTTTTCAAATCCGATTTTCAAATCGTGGTCGCAGACCCGCATCGCCCCGGGCATGAATTCAAGTATTACCCCGGCGAGACGAACGTCCGCATGGCGGATGTGATCGTCATCAACAAAGTGGATACTGCCAAGCCGGACGATGTCATGGCAGTGCGCGAATCGCTGAGAAGTTTGAATCCAAATGCTGTGCAGATCGAAGCGGCGTCGCCGTTGTTCGTGGATGGTGCCGAATCGATTCGCGGAAAACGTGTTTTGGTGGTTGAGGACGGTCCCAGCCTGACACACGGTGAGATGGCTTACGGCGCGGGGTTCGTGGCGGCACGTCGGTTCGGCGCAAAAGAGATCGTTGACCCGCGCCCGTTCGCGGTGCGTTCGATTCAAGCCACGTATGAAAAATATCCGAAAACGGGACCGATCCTGCCTGCCATGGGATACGGCGAAGCGCAGCGAAAAGACCTGGAAGAGACCATCAACAAATCCGATGTAGACATGGTCATCGTCGGCACACCGATTGACTTGAAGCGAATCATCAACATC
>CAZFDL010000147.1:0-7206 GCA_964517905.1 uncultured Anaerolinea sp.
GGGTTCTGGTGGATGTACTCCATTTTCTGCCATAAAAAATCTGGTGAATAGATGTTCTTTGCCTGAATGTCCTGCCAAATGCTATGATCATGTCTTTGGTCGCGTTTCTTTTGTTGAAACAAATTCAATAAATCCTGTTGATTGTCTGTGCGTAGCTTCTTCAAAATTTCGTGCGCTGTGAAAGAACCGAATTGTTGAACAATCTCGCCGATTGTATCGGTGATCGGTTTTATGATGGCGTGAAGATGAGATGGCATGATGACAAAGGCGAAGAGCAAAATTCTGTTTTGCTTTTGCAGCCATGCGAAAGAGCTCAATGGGATGTTGGTGTAATCTGGTGTGATGAATAGATGTTTCCAATCAATAATGGATGCAGTGATGAAGAATAAGTGAGTGGGATCGTGGAAGGATGGAAAGGTCATGGTTGTTGCTTGCTCCTTTTGCCGTCCACAGCAAAAATTTCTAATTTGGGAACAATATATTGGTGGTTACTCACCGCCGGGGACGGCGGTGGAGCAGGCAGAGGTTGGTGTATTGCATGGTTTCTCCTCTGCTGCATTGTAAACGAAAACGGGACAGCCGAATCGGCTGTCCCGTTTTGATGGATGCGGACTTGACTACGATTCGCTTGATGGTTTGAAGATCAGGAAGATCGCGTTGAGCAGGATACCGACGACTGCCGCGGTGGCGATGGCAGGCAACCCGCTGGGGAAAATCCCTTGCAGGAAGGGGATGGGCAGGAAGCCGCCCTCGAACCCGATGTTGCCGCCTATGCCGAGCACCATGATCACCGCGCCGACTGCTAAGTTGCGCGGATTGAACATATTCACTTTGTGCTCCTGCATGAGGGCGATACCTTGCATGCCGATCACACCGAAGAGGTAGATTGCCAAGCCGCCGCTCACAGCCAAGGGTACGGTCTGCATAAACCCGGCGAGTTTGCCGACAAAGCCAAGCAGGATCGCAATCACGCCGGCCATGATGAGGGCGGGGCCGGAATAGTTTCGGGTGATCGCCATAAGCGAGTTATTCTCGCCGTAGTTCGTGCCGGCGGTCGAGCCGAGCAGGCCTTTGAAGAAGTCGTCAATACCGTCGAGGATCAGGTTGAAACCGACGTTCTTGTCGAGTTCGTATTTTTCGCGTCCCATGTCGGTCGCTACGCGGTCAACGTAGAGGCTGATCTGATACAAATGCGCGGTGGATTCCGGGATCGTCGCGATCGCCATGATGGAAACACTGAAGATCGCCGTTCCGACCATTGCACCGCTGAACGAGGGGAACGTGAAATACGGAACCGCGAACAAAGGCGCAGCGGCTACAGCATCGAAGCTCACCGAACCGGGCACAAGAACCGCAGACGCAACGTACCCAACCACCGCGCCGATGATCACAGGAATCATGCCCATGAAACCCTTATTTTGCAGGTACACCGAGGCAAGGATGGTTGCCAGCAATGTGATGAAGGCAATGCCCCAGTTCGCCCCGGCGAGACCCAGTGCCGCGAATGCGAGACCGAAACCGATGATCGCCGCGATCGAACCGGTTACGACGGGCGGGAGCACCATATCTACTTTGTCTTTGCCAAGCGCGCGGATGAGGAAGCCCATGACGATGTTCAGCAAACCCGTTACCACGATGCCCGCTTGGATCGTGCTGAGCACTTCATCTGGCAGGGGCACGCCAAAGGCCGGCACGGAACCGGTCATCTGAGTGGCGATGGCAAGATACGCTGCGATGTAACTGAAACTCGATCCATAAAACAGCGGTATGAATTTTCCGATCTGCCATTTGGATAGCATCAGGGCGACGATCGTTCCCACGCCGGACATGAACAGCACTGTGCCGACATGGAACCCGCACAACGCGGCGACGAACGCCGTTGCGGGGAACATCGTCAACACGTGCTGGAAGCCCAGCAAAACATTCTGCCCCATCGGGGGCGTGTCGTTGGGCAGGTAGCCCATCATAGTATTCTTAGCCATTGCAATTTCTCCTCTTGTTGTCGATTGGGTTGGTCTTGCCTTGGTTTGTTTTGCCTTGCTGGTTTTCTTTTTTGTTGCCATCGATCTCATTCTCCTTTTCAATGATCGCGGGTGAAAGTATCACGTTGTGCTCGCACCTCCAAATAAAAAGTCGCCCACGTCTTACGCTCGGCGACAGGATAAAAGGCAAATAAACTCACGGGCAATGAGCTTGTTCGTGGTGCAGTTAATTCCCTGCGATCGGATGGGTCTCATCTTACTGTAAATAACCCTCGATTTTGGGCGGGGATACGCAGATTTCACCTGCATGGGAGGAAAAACCCGTCTCCATTCGGTCATCCGCCTGCCCTGCGTTGGACGCGTCCGCCTCCCCGTTGACTCGGGTCTCCCCATTGTGCTACACTCCAAGCCTATCCTCGTAACCAGGAGAGTCCATGCAGCTCAAAGGTGATGTCACCATCAAAGCCCCGCGCAAGAAGGTCTGGGATTTCCTCACCGACCCCAATCAGATCGGGCAGTGCGCGCCGGGTGTGGAAAAGATCGAAACCATCGAACACATGAAAAAGTATCGCGGTGTGGTTTCGGTGGGGCTCGGTTCGGTCAAGGCGCGGTTCTCCGGCGACGTGGAGGTACTTGAACTGGAGGAACCGGACCGCGCTAAATTGAAAGCGCACGGCACCGCAACGGGCAGCGCGGCGGACGCGGTATGCGAAATGACCCTGAGCGATGGTCCCGATGGCTCGACCGTGGTCAACTGGGCTGCAGACATCAACGTCTCCGGTCAATTGACGAGCCTCGTTTCACGATTGATGGTTCCCGTCTCGCAAAAACTGGCGGGCGTTTTCTATGATGAAGTGAAGAAGAGAATAGAGAATAAATAATTGTAAGGCGAAGCACATAGTACTCGAAGGGTATGCTTCGCCCCGACGCGTTTAATATGCGCGATATTTTGACGGATGTCGAAAAATGGATGGACGCGGGGGAATCCATCGCGCTCGCCACCGTGGTTCAAACGTGGGGTTCTGCGCCGCGCAAAGCCGGCTCGCGCATGGCGATCACCGCCAGCGGAAAGATCGTCGGCTCGGTCAGCGGGGGATGCGTGGAAAATGCCGTCGTCGAAGCGGGACTCGAATCACTTGAATCCAAACGACCACAACTACTCCACTTTGGCGTCGCGGATGAAACAGCCTGGGAGGTGGGACTCGCCTGCGGGGGAAGCATAGATATCTTTGTCCAACCGCTTCATCCAGAATTTTTCCAAACCTTCCAATCAGCATTAATAGATGAAATGCCCGTTGTTCATATCACGGTCATCCGCGGCGTCGACGATTTGCTCGGTCGCGAAATGTTGATCTCTGAAAGAGGAATCGTCGCTGGCGGGCTTGGCAACGAACGGCACGACGCGGTGTTAAACGTTGGCATACAAGCGCTTTCACAAGGCATTTCCCAGCGCGTGCTGCTGAATGAATCCACCGAAGTTTTTCTCGATGTGATTCTTCCCTCGCCAACCATCGTCCTGGTCGGGGGAGTGCATATCGCGGTCGCGCTGGTTTCGCTGGCAAAGACGCTCGGCTACCGCACCATCCTCATCGACCCGCGCAAGGCGTGGGGCACGGTGGAGCGTTTCCCGAATGTGGATATCCTGCTCCAGTCATGGATTGGCGACGCGTTCAGGCAGATCACGATCACGCGCTCCACCGCGATCGCATCGCTCACGCATGACCCGAAATTGGATGACCCCGCGTTGAAGATCGCGTTGAACAGCCCTGCGTTTTACGTCGGCGCCCTGGGGAGCAAGACCACAAATGAAAAACGCCGCGCTCGATTGTCCAACGACGGTGTCGCCGAGGATCAATTTGCACGCTTGCACGCCCCCATCGGGCTCGATATCGGAGCGTCCACGCCTGAGGAGATCGCACTCGCCATCATGTCTGAGGTGGTGAAAAGTTTCAGGAAACAGAATCAGGAATCAGTTAAGAAAGAGGCGGAGCCGGTCTCCCCTCTCTAGCCACTGCTTCTCCAATTCTCATTGACAAGGAGATTGCTTCGGACTAACGTCCTCGCAATGACATGAAGTTTTATGAAACCTGCTCCATTTGAATATCATGCCCCTGCATCGCTCGAGCAAGCGTTGGATCTGATGGGTCAGTACGCGGGCGAGGCAAAAATCCTGGCAGGCGGGCAAAGCCTTGTGCCGGCGATGAACTTCCGCGTGGTGCAACCCAGCCTGTTGATCGATCTGAACCGCGTGGCGGAACTGAGTTTTATCCGCGAAGAGGGGAATGTGATCCGCGTTGGTGCGATGGCGCGCGAACGACAGCTCGAATTTGATAGGTTAATTCAAAAACGCACGCCACTTTTGCATGAGGCAGTGCCGTTCATCGCGCATCCGCAAATCCGCAACCGCGGCACGATCGGCGGGAGCATCGTCCATGCCGACCCCGCCGCTGAACTGCCGATGTTGATGGTGGCGTTGAGCGCGAGGTTGAAAGCAAAAAATAAAGCTGGCGAGCGCTGGCTGGACGCCAAAGCTTTTTTTGCGGGGATGTTCACCACCGCGCTGGAGCCCGATGAGATCCTGGTGGAGATCGAAATACCGTTCATGCCGCCGCGCACGGGCTGGTCGTTCATGGAAGTTGCGCCGCGTTCGGGCGATTATGCAATGATGGGCGTTGCCGCGTGGGTGACGTTGGCTGAAAACGGAAAATGCAAATCCGCGAGGTTGGTTTATTTGAATGCAGGCGATGGACCTGTGGATGCAGTCGAAGCCGCGAACAGTTTGGTGGGCGAAACATTGAATCATAAGTTGATTGAATCTGCTGCCGCGCTTGCCAGCCAAAAGGAGATCAATCCTTTTGGTAACATGCATGCCTCCATTGATTTTCAACGTCATCTGGCAAAGGCGTTGACGAAAAAAACATTGAACCAAGCCCTACAGCGTGCGGGAGTAATCCAATGACCCAGGTCTCTGTGACAGTCAACGAAAGACGATACACTCGCGATGTGGAGCCGCGCATGTTGTTGAGCGATTTCCTGCGCCACGAACTCGGGTTGACGGGCACACACGTCGGCTGTGAGCATGGCGTATGCGGCGCCTGTACGATCCTCTTCGAAGGCGAATCGATGCGCTCGTGTTTGATCTTCGCCGTGCAGGCGGATGGTCACTCCATTACGACAATTGAGGGGCTTGCGCCCGACAAGGATAACCTGCATCCTTTGCAGCAATCCTTTTGGGAGGCGCACGGTTTGCAATGTGGATATTGCACGCCGGGTATTCTGATGTCCATGATTCCTTTCCTGAAGCAAAACCCGAATCCCACTGAAGATGAGATCCGCCATGCGCTCTCGGGCAATCTCTGCCGCTGTACGGGCTATCAGCACATTGTGGATGCGGTGAAGTTGGCGGCGGAGAAAATGAAGTAATTAGAAATTAGAGACTGGAGATTAGTGATTACGGTGGTCGGGTAGTCCTGAGCGTAGCGGAAGCGAAGGATGTATCGAGACCACCAGTTACAAGTAATCCCTCTGTAACAATATTTCTTTGCTTACCTGTTGGTCTCGGTACGCTCGCAACAAACGCTCGCTACTCGACCAACGGAATATGAATCAAATAGATTTTTTACACATGACCCATCCCCTCACCCGATCCTTCCGCAACGGAGAAATTTCTGCCGCTGAATTAATCTCCAGTCTCCAGGCTCATTTCGATTCCCGTGAGCCTGAAGTTCTGGCATTCTTACCCGAACCGAATCGTTTTGCACGAATACAAAGAGAAGCCGAAGAACTCCTGAAAAAATATCCCGACCACAAGCAACGCCCTCCACTCTTCGGTATGACCGTCGGGGTGAAAGATATATTCCACGTGGATGGGTTCACCACACAGGCAGGGAGCAAACTTCCCGCCGAAGATCTGCAAGGCGGTGAAGCCGCGAGTGTGACGCAACTCAAAAACGCAGGCGCGCTCATCATGGGCAAAACCGTCACGACCGAGTTCGCCTACTTCACGCCCGGTCCCACCCGTAATCCGCATAACCCAAATCACACCCCAGGCGGTTCGAGCAGCGGCTCCGCTGCGGCAATCGGCGCGGGGTTGTGCAACGTCTCGCTGGGCACGCAGACCATCGGCTCGGTGATTCGTCCGGCCGCGTTTTGTGGTGTGGTCGGCTTCAAGCCCACCTATGAACGAATTTCGCGCAAAGGCGTTATTCCTCTCTCGCCGACGTTGGATCACGTTGGGTTGTTTGCGCCCGATGTGGATTCAGCAAGGCAGGTTGTGAGCGTATTAATTGGAGACTGGAGATTGGAGACTACGGGACGGAAGCCAACTCTTGGGATTCCCGACGGACCGTATCTTTCCTGCGCTTCAGACTACGCGTTAACCTGCTTCAACAACCTGTGCGACTCACTCGCCCAGGCAGGATACACACTGCGCCGCGTCCACGTCATGGATGATTTTCAGCAAGTCCGCGATCGCCACGATGCCATCATGTCTTACGACGCGGCGAATGTTCACGAGCAATGGTTCGCCAAACATGAAAACCTCTACTCGCAAAAATTTGCCGATCTGATCCGTCGCGGACAAAAGGTCTTCGACCGCCAATCTCATTTGGAGGCTCGCGACCAATTCCGAGATTCGATCACACAGACGATGAAAGAGAATCAAATCGATTTGTGGATCTGTCCTCCCGCCGTCGGACCCGCGCCGAAAGGACTTGAATCCACGGGCGACCCCGTCCTGTGCCTGCCGTGGACTCAACTCGGCTTTCCCGCCATCAACATCCCCACAACGAAGAACGAAGATAACCTGCCGATGGGTTTGCAACTGGTTGGAAAATGGAATGCTGACGAGTCGCTGTTCGTATGGGCGAAAGGGATCGAGGAAGCGGTTAGGGCGATATGACCGTCGTCCGGTGGAATGTGCGCGCGGGAGCGTATTACGACTCGGTCGTGTTGATGCAATTGCAACGCGGCTTGCTTGGCTTGCCTGGCGTGGTGGATGCAGGCGTGGTGATGGCAACTCCCGCCAACCGCGAATTACTTGCGGCGAATAATCTTCTGCCTGAGGCTGTCACCGCCAACCCTGATGACTTGCTCATCGTCGTCAAAGCGGAAAATGATTCTTCTGCGGAGGAAGCCATCGGCAAAGTGGACGAATTGCTTGCCCGCCGTAAATCATCGAGCGTCGCGCAGGATTTCCGTCCGCGTAGTTTGAGCGGTGCGGTGA
>CAZFDL010000148.1:0-7162 GCA_964517905.1 uncultured Anaerolinea sp.
ACTACTCGACCACCGATTTTTCTGAAAGTATAAACTCTTCTTCCCATTCTGTCATTTAGAAACCGTTGGTTGAGTAGGGCTAGTGATTGTCTCGCCCGTATCGAAACCAACGATGTTCAAGAAAAATCTTGTAACAAAAATTGCTTTACGTACTGGTGGTTTCGATACGCGCCTTCGGCGCTACTCAACCACCGGGTTTACACTGACAAGACTGAAACGATATAATCCCGCCCATGAATGCTGACATCCTCATCTGCGGTGCCGGAATTGCGGGCGTATCCACCGCGTATCAACTCGCGGTGAAACACGGCGTGAAAAACATCGTCATCGTGGACCCGCTCCCTCCGCTCACGCTGACCAGCGATAAATCCACCGAGTGTTATCGCAACTGGTGGCCGGGTCCCGGCGACGCGATGGTGCGGCTGATGAACCGCAGTATCGACATCATGGATGCGCTCCACAACGAATCGCCCGCGCGCCTGCCGATGCATCGTTACGGCTATCTGTTCGCGACTGCGAATCCAAACAGCGTGGAGGCGATGATCGCCAACGCGCAGGAAATCTCGCGCCTCGGCGCGGGCGAGCTGCGGATTCATCGCAATGCACCCGGCGACCCCGAATATATCCCCGTAACCGAGCACGGACTCGCCGACGCGCCCGGTGGAGCCGATCTCTTCCTCGACCAGTCATTGGTTCGAATACACTTTCCGCATCTCTCCGAACGGACGGTTGCCCTGCTCCACACCCGGCGCTGCGGCTGGTTCGCCGCCCAGCAGTTCGGCATGTACATGCTCGAACAGGCAATGGCTCACGGTGTGCAACTCGTCAAAGGAAAAGTTGAAAGTGTTGAGATCGTTGAAAATAAAATCAAGTCTGTGCGAGTCAGTGTCAATGGTGAGATCCAAAAGATTGAAACTCAAAAATTTGTGATTGCGGCAGGACCGTTCCAAAAGCAAGTGGGAAAGACGATCGGCGTGGACATCCCCGTTCAGTGTGAACTCCATCTCAAAGTGATGTTCAACGACCCGCGTCACGTGTTTCCGCGTCAGATGGGATTGCTCATCTCGAACGACCCGGTCACCTTGCCGTGGTCAGACGATGAGAAGGAAGCGCTGGCTGAGTCAGAGGAGACGAAATGGCTGGTGCACGAACTTCCCTCCGGTGTGCATGGCCGCCCCGAAGGCGAGGGGAATATGATCCTTTTGCAGTGGGTGTATCACAACTCCGAAGCGGTCGAACCGACGTTCCCGATTCAACTTGACCCGCAATTGCCGGAAGTCGCGTTGCGCGGCATGGCTACCGTCGTGCCCGGACTCTCGACATACTTCAATCAAATTCCCAAGCCCTTCGTGGATGGAGGCTACTACACGCGCACGCCGGAAAATCGTCCGTTGATCGGTCCCCTGGCCGTCGAGGGCGCGTACCTCATCGGCGGCTTCGGCGGGTTTGGCATGATGGTCTCGTGCGGCGCCTCGGATCTATTGGCGAAGCACATCGTCGGCGCGGAGTTGCCGGATTATGCGCCAGCTTTCCTGTTGAGCCGTTACGATAACCCGAAGTATCAAGAGGTGTTGAAGCAATGGGGCGCGTCGGGGCAGATATGATTCTTGCTGTACTTATGCTTTCTGCGCCGTCCTCGGCGCAGATGTTAGCAGGAAGTATGGCAATTCATCATTCAGAGTCTAAACTTCACTCAATTCTATCGCCGCCGGGACCCGCGGCTTGAGCAGGGGCTTAATCTAAAAACGGCTGGTAATACACGGGGATAATCCCAGACACCCAAAGCCCGATATTCAAAACAAACATCAATGCAAGGGTAATCAGGGGAAGTTTTCGTCGTATATGTTCTGGCAACACATCGTGCCAGCCGCCGACCATCAGCAGTGACAGCGCACCGATGGCGGGAAAAAGGAATCGTCCCTGGGTCGCGCCAGTGGTCAATGCGTTGCGCGCGACGGCAAGTACGGTGAACAGGGCAATTATCCCACCGGAGACCCAGAACTGAAATTGCGGGTGGCTTGATTTCGATTTGATGAGTCTGTGAATTTTGACGGCGATTCCAAGTAACCCAAACGCTGTCAGCAAATCCACCACCCACCAAGACAAGCCAATCGCGATCCAGCCGACCTTGCCCCAATACGTCCAAACGACCTGGCTTGTAATGGATTTGAGGTATTCAAAGTCCACGCCTCGTTTGCGCAGGCTGAAAAGCCTCCACGTGATTTCTTCGAATGCGGGTTGAGTTATTTCTGGAAAGGAGAAGTAGAACACCCCTGCGCCGGATAAAAGAACGATGGCTGAAACGATCAGCCATCGTTTACGGCGTAGACTCGCATACCACTTCCACGCCACGATCAACAATACAGCCGCACTCACGGGAAGCACGGTCAATTTTGAAAAGAGAGGCAGTAGAACCGCGAGAATAACCGAGAGAACGGCAGGCACGTAGTTGAATTCGTTTACAACTCGCACCGTCAAGTAAAAAAGCAACGCGCCCGCAAGAGTCCCCAGCGCATCGTTATTCACAGACGACATGATGTGCAGGTATTGCGGCGTCAACGCGGCAAGCGCCAGTGCGGACAGTCGAAGCGCTGGCTGATCCGGGAGAATCCGTTTGAAGGTTTTCCAGTTCAGCCACAACGCAAGTGCGCCGAATATGAGATTCATCCAGCGCAGCGCGTACACGCCGAGCAGGAAACGATAATTGCTGGCATTCCAGTCAAAGCGGCGTTCGGCGACGCCGAGGTTGAATTTGTATTCGCGCGGAAACACATAGTCGGAAAACCGGGTATCGACCCGATCGAGCGCGCGAATCACATACGAGCCGATGTAGTAGAACGTGCGCGGTTGGTTTGCTTCGTAATTCATTTCCTCCGTTGCGTACTCGCCCGTGCGCGCCAGCCGCCACGCGAGATGAAAGTGAGCGGGCTCGTCGGGCGCCTCCCAGATCGGCATGAGCAGGCTGTACCCGACCCCCAGAATAAAAAATAAGGAAAAAATCAATCCCAGCCAGCGGTGTTCACTCACCATAATGAATTCACCGCCTTGATGATCCCCTCTTCCGAGGTGCCGATGCGCACGCGATGTAACCTTGCATACCGCACCATTAACTCAATGCGGCGCAGATTTTCTGTCCACATTTCCTGCGTATCGTAATGCAAACTGTTGACCATGATCTCGCGCCACAAGTCATCCTCGGTCAGCGATTCGATTTGGCTTTCGGATTTATTCCAACGCTCGAGTAAACAGTATTCGACTCGACGGATTCGGATCAACTGTGGATGCGCCATCGCCGCGTCCACACGCTTCAATTCGACCCTGTGTTTGGTCTCGCCGCGCACGGGTTCCTCCTCCGCCTCCGCCGCCAGGGCGGGGAACAGAGGCAGCATGTCTGTACGGAGTTTGATCCTGCCGACGGGGAATCCGCCCATCCATAGTTCGCCGTTCCGCTCGCAGATGTAAACCATGCTGTCTGATAAGAGTTTGTAGCCGTTCAATAATAATCGCAACGCGGTCGTGGATTTTCCCGTCCCATGCGGAGCTTGGAGCAGGAGGATGTTATCGTCTTTGATGAGCGCGCTGGCGTGCAACATGCTGTAGCCGTGGCGGGTGATGAGATTCGTCAGGATCGTATTAATAAGAACCTGGCAAACCTGTTCGGGCTTATCTGCGAGTGATTGAGCGAGCACTGCGAAGGCTTCTCCGTGTTTCATGTCCACGAAGCAGTTTCCCCATTTGAGCAGGTCGATCGAGAGCCAGTTGTCCGCGCCGGTATAGCGGACGAGGTCGATGAGTCGTTGGGGAGGCGGATCAGCCGTACGGTGCGAAGGAACCGTGATGTGTATGCGCCAAACGGTCTGCTCCTCGAAGTCTGCTCTCGAGTACATTTCTTCTGCGAGAGGTGCAGACTCCAGCACTTTTTCGTGATTGGAATCAAAGACGACGGCATGCCCGAAAACCCGAATCACTCTCTGGAATTTCGGCGCGCTGAAGCGTCGTGACCAGAAGTCCTCCATCTCGTCGTTATGCGTACGGTACAGGTCGTTGAAGTCAGGCATATGTCATTGCGGGGCGGCGTTCGCCCGCCGTGGCAATCTCGTATTGTACAGAAAGAATCCGCCAATCGCCAACAGCCACCCGGTCAATCCAAATGCAAGGGTGGCATTTTGCAACGATGGTGAAAACAGATTCAACAGTGTCCATTCGACCGCGACCGCGATGAGCAGGAGGATCACAAAACTGCGTGGGCGTTCGGCAAGATAATAATTTAACCAGATGGAACTCAACGACACACCGATCATCGCCAGTCCCATCCAGCCGAGCAGTGGCGATGCGGTTTGATAGCCGACACTAAAAATTAAATTGATGAGTTGTTCTGAAAAGAGAAAATAGAAAACCGTGAGCGCGCCGCTTGCCGTAAGAATGATGGCTGCGGTTTGCAACAACAGGCGATCTGCGCGCTGACCCTGCGCCAGCATCTTTGCAATACGCGGGAACATGACTGTCACCGCGACGCCGGGCAGTACTGCAACGATGCGCCGCATCAACACGAGACCCGCATACGCGCCTGCTGTGTCGCCGTCGAGAGTCCGATTGACCCAGATCAGATCGAGGCTGGTGAGTGACATGTATGCAAAGTACGCCAGCAACGCGTAGGCTGAAAGTTTCCAGCCGTCGCTCAGGAGGTTTTTGTGGAGCGGCTCGCTTTTTTTCCACAAAAGATTGCCGATCAAGAGAAACGCACACAGCACGCTGACGAGCCAGCCGAATGGTAAAGCGATGATTGCGCGAGTGAGCCCGATCCCTGTTGGGATGAGGACGATGATGAAGAGGATGCGCCCAAGCGAGAGCGCGAGACGGGCTAAACCGAAGGCGAGGAAGCGTTCCTGTCCTTGCAGAACTCCCGCCGCGATGGGACGCAGCGTGCTGAGGAAGATCAACGCGGCGGAGAGTTGGATCGTCCATTGCGGGAGGTTGAAAATTTGAGAAAGAAAGTTTGAGAATGAGAAAACGAGAATTGCGAGAATTGCTCCGAGATAAAACGCGGCGCGGAGGAAGGAGTGGACGATGGCGGGGATTGAGTCGTGTTCATCCCTGCCGCGCGCCTCGGCAACGAAACGTCCGACAACCGGTTGGAACACACCGCTGGCAGTCACGTATACGAGCGCGATGGAGTTGAGGGTTTGCAGGACGGCAAAATCGGAGGGGATGAGAACCCGTCCCATCCAGAAGTGGAAGGCGAAGTCAATGACGTTGGCAAGTCCGTCGAGGAGGAAGAGGGAGGCGGTTTCGAGTTGAGGGGATGATTTCATGCTGGTTTCGACATGCCGGCGGTGGTCGAGTGGACGAAGTCTGTATCGAGACCACGCCGCCTACTCAACCAGCGCTGGGGCTAGAGATCGGTCTCCAGCTTATTGAAGAGCGAGGCGCTCTCGCCAAGGCGTTTGAGGCGCAGGTAGCGTTCGATTCCAAAGTAGATCGAATCCCAGCCGAAGCGCAGGGTTTGTCGCATTGCAAGGAGGAAATGACCGATCCGACAGATGATGTTCGTCGTTCCATACCTCCGAAACAGAAAATCGGCGGGTGGGAGGAAATACGAAGCGGTCTCAAGCAAGCGGACAGGACGTAAAATGAACGCGCCATTCGAGGCAAGCATCAATTTCCAGAAGCGGCTCACATGTTTGCCTTCGTAGGTAGCCAATTCCTGGTCTGCGACGCGCGCCATGATTTTTTTCGTGATGTGCCAGGGACCTTCTACGGTCAACGCGATGATCACGTCATCGGGAATCGGCGCGTTGAAGCGCCTCTTGCAGACTTGAAGGACCGAACCAAGAATATCCTCCGCGCCCCACTCGCGCGCAAGTTGGACGGTGAGTTGCCAGTCAATATCGCTGTTTCCTTTGATGACTTCGGCAATGTCAAGATAATACATCAGCATCCCGTCGGCGAGGATGATGCGCGGCAGATCTTCGCGACCCACGAGGCTGGGCAAATAGACTGCATGTTTGACGAGATGAATCGCAAGGCTAAGCAACAGATCGGGCAGTGACATTTCTACGATCGGCGCGCCGAGCAGTGTGGACGATCGTGCGCGCGCAAAGATGGATTCGTAGTCAACCGTGAGCAATGTATACGGATGATCCAACGCCCAGTGGATTTCGAACCAGATATTTAAATCGCGCGTGCAACGTTGCTGGTGTAAATGATGTCGGGTGAAATAATCATCGTGCATAAGGTTGTGCCAAAATTGCCCAACACCCTGTTCTTCGAGCAAGGCAAGGCATGATTCCACATTATCCTTGCGGACGAGGATGTCAATGTCGCCGCCGGGGCGCACGGCCGAGTTACCGTAGATTTTTTCGCACAGCCAGAGTCCTTTGAGGACGATGGTTTCCATGCCATGCGAGTCAGCGGCTTTGAGATAGGTGACCAGAGACTGCCCAAGTTTGTCCGCGGAGCGTTCGTATTTTTCGGTTTGCTCCGTGAGAAGTTTCTGCGCTTCGGGCGGAATGGATGCGTTGACCCTTTCGAGAATCGGCGCGGCGAGGACTGCCATGCGGTTGTGAGTGAGGAGCCGCGCGAAACGAGTCCAGTCCACATGTTGGAGGTTGGGGCGATAGCTGTCATCGCGCCAGTGGAGGGCGAAATCGTAGGCGAGGGATTCTTCGAGGGTGATGGACATATTTTTTGTTTGGGTCATTCTGAGCGAGCGTTTGTTGCGACCGAAGAGTCTCTTAGATCATAGTGGAGATTCTTCGCCGCTCCGCGGCTCAGAATGACACCTTATTCGAAATCCTTTGTTCAAGTCCATAACCGATCAAACCGAGACTCAAGACAGTGAGTGTGATCATCAACCCGGTGGGGAGCACCCACCACTTCCAGGCGTCGCCGAGGAAGGCTCCGCTGGCGCGGGCAAAGTACAGCATCGCGCCCCAACTTTTTGCAGAGGGGTCGCCCAAGCCGAGAAAACTCAAACTGGATTCGGCAAGGATCGACGCTGAGGCGACGAGAACGACCTGCACCAACACAAGCGGTTGCACGCCAGACCAAAGGTGATGTGCCATGATCCGTATCGGGTTTGCGCCCAGCGCCCGTGCGGCTTCGATGTACGGCTCGGACTTCATGCTCAACACCTGCGAGCGGATCAAGCGCGCGGGCGCCG
>CAZFDL010000149.1:0-7084 GCA_964517905.1 uncultured Anaerolinea sp.
TGGAGGAAGACCGATTCGAGTTCCGCCTCCGATGTGAAGCCCCACCATTTTTTCAAAACCCCCCCGTTCGGGTCAAGGAAGTAGATTTCGGGCTGGTAGTAGAAGCCCATTTCTTGTTGAAATTTAAATGTCTGCGGGTCGTCTGCATCGAGATAGGTGAATACGATCTTGCCAAAATACTTTGCTTCAAGCCCATGAACCATGGGCGCCATGGCGCGGCAGGTACCTCAGGTAAAGCGGAAAAACTCGAGCAACTGATATTGGCCTGAGGCTAGGCTGACGGTGGTCGGATCGGTGGCATGGAGGTCGGGTCCGCGTGAGGTGGCAATGGGAGCGGGCGCGAGCGTAGGCGCATCCACCGCGGCGGGTGGCTGGGTCGCCTCACCTTGAACGGTCTCGATCGGTTGAATGGGGGTTGCGCTGGGCAACGCATCCACTGGCGGCGCGGCTACAGGCTGCGTCACTTGCGGCGCGCACGAAACTACAAGGAGCAGAAGCAGGCTGAACGTTGGAACGAGGCGGGTTTTCATCATCCTTTTCCTTTGGGAATATGTTTACATCCTGATACGTTGTAACAGAAATTCCTTACACAAAGGTTACAAATGCCATCTTTGACGAATACCATGCCCTACGCTATACTACGGAAAACTCGAAGCAAATGGAGGAAGCATGGCTGGTTTCAAACTCACCTACAGTACGATGTTCAATCCGCCCGAAGCGCTGCATAAGGGATTCGACGGGGCGGTTGCAAAACTCAAGGAAAATCTCGGCAAAGAATATGGCATGTATATTGACGGCAAGGATGTGTTCACGGATGAAAAATTCGAAGACCGCTCGCCTGTAAATACCGGTTGGGTATTGGCCCGTATGCAAAAGGGAAATGCCCTGCATGCGCGCATGGCGATCGAAGCGGCGCGCAAGGCATTCCCCGCCTGGAGCCGTACACCCTGGCAGAAGCGCGTCCAATTGGTGCGCAAAGCGGCTTCGTTGATCGAGAAGCGAATTTTCGAACTCGGCGCGGCGATGGCGCTTGAAGTTGGCAAGAACCGCATGGAATCTCTCGGGGATGTGCAGGAAACCGCCGACCTGATGTATTGGCCCGCCAGGATGGTGGAAGAGAACAATGGCTTCATCAAACCGATGAGCAAAGACCCGCTCGTTGGTTATGATTCGACGAACATTTCGGTGTTGCGCCCCTACGGGGTCTGGCTGATCGTTTCGCCGTTCAATTTCCCCTTCGCGTTGACCGGTGGACCGACCGGCGCGGCGCTCGTCGCTGGCAACACGGTGGTGATCAAACCGGCCACCGATACCGCATGGATCGTGCGTCTCTACGCCGAATGCTTGCGCGACGCGGGCTTTCCGCCCGGCGTGTTCAACTTCGTAACCGGTCCCGGCTCCACGTTGGGGCAGGCACTGGTGGATAGCCCTGAAATCGACGGTGCGACCTTCACCGGCTCCTTCGACGTCGGCATGAAAATGTACCGCGATTTTTCCCAACGGGATTACGTCCGTCCGATCGTGTTGGAACTCGGCGGCAAGAATCCTGCCATCGTGTCGCGCAATGCGAATCTTGAAGACGCCGCAACCGGCATCGTCCGCTCCGCGTTCGGCTTGCAGGGACAAAAATGCTCCGCTGCTTCACGCGTGCTGGTCGAAGAACCGGTCTATGATGAGTTGGTTGCCAAACTCTGCGCGAAAACCGACGCGCTCGCGATCGGAGACCCAACCGAACGCGCCACGTATCTGGGTCCGGTCATCAATCAGGGGTCGTACAACGACTTCAAGAATTTCACCGAAGAGATCAATCAGGCTGGCGGAAAGTTCCTCACCGGCGGTCATGTGAAGACCGGCGGCATGTACGATCATGGGTTTTTCTGCGAACCGACGTTCGTCACCAACCTGCCCTTCGAACATCGCCTGTGGAAGCACGAAATGTTCCTGCCCATCAGCACCATCGGTAAGGTCAAAAACCTGGATGAAGCGATGAACATTGCGAACGACGTCAATTACGGACTCACCGCCGGGTTCTACGGTTCACCGAAGGAAACCTCATGGTTCTTTGATAACATCGAGGCTGGCGTGACGTACGCAAATCGTCCGCAGGGCGCGACGACCGGTGCATGGCCCGGCTTCCAGCCCTTCGGCGGATGGAAAGGCTCCGGCTCAAGCGGCAAGAATGGCGGAGGTTATTATTACGTGCAGTTGTACATGCACGAGCAGATCCAAACGCTGGTGAAACCCGTGAAGACATCGTCTCCCAAGGGGAATACCGCGCCGAAGAAGGCTTCAAAGAAGAAAGTTGTAAAGAAAGCCGCGAAGAAGAAGTCGGCGCGGCGCAAATAGAACTATCACCCTCCCCCACCCCTAACCCCCTCTCCCGTTGGGAGAGGGGAATTAATTAACATGGGCGAACCCGAACAATATACACGGAAAGAACTTATCTACCGCATCGGAACGTTTTTCGTCATGATGGCGGTTGGGTTCCTTGTGTTCTTCATACTTTCCGATTCCAGCGGCGCGCCCTCGCTGAATTATTTCTGTTGGGGCATGGTTCTCGCCGCGCTGGGCTTTGTTTTCCGCGCGCAATATCGCCGACCAACTCCATCCAGCGGACGCTTTGGCTGGTGGAGTAAAGTATTTAAAGGCAAGAAAGAATGACAAAATTGATTCCGCTTTCAGAAGCGATCGAAAGATTTGTAAACAACGGTGACATCGTGTACGCGGCGGGATTCACCCATCTCATTCCGTTCGCGGCAGGACACGAGATCGTCCGTCAGGGAAAAAGGGATCTCACGCTCGCACGCGCCACACCAGATCTGATCTACGACCAAATGGTCGCGGCGGGATGTGCGAAGAAAGTTATTTTTTCCTACATGGGAAATCCCGGTGTGGGATCGCTGCGCATCATCCGCTCGGCGATCGAGCAGGGAAAACTCGAATGGGAGGAATATTCACACTTCGGGATGATCACGCGTCTGCAAGCGGGGGCATCTGGTTTGCCTTTCCTTCCAATGAATCAAACGGGTGCAACCGACCTTGAAAGGGTCAACCCAAATATCAAGCGGATTTCCGATCCGTACGGCGGCAAGGACGTGATCGTCGTCCCTGCGTTGAACCCCGATGTTGCCATTGTCCATGTACAGCGCGCGGACGCGAACGGCAACGCGCACTTGTGGGGCATCATCGGCGAGCAGAAGGAAGCCGCCTTCGCCGCGCAGAAGGTCATTCTCACCGCCGAGGAGATCGTGGACGAATCAGTCATCCGCTCCGACCCGAACCGCACGATGATTCCCGGTATCGTCGTCAGCGCGGTGTGTCATGTTCCGTTCGCGTGTCATCCCAGTTACGCGCAGGGATATTACGACCGCGATAACGATTTCTATCTATCATGGGACAAGTTCAGCGAGTCGTCGGAAGCGATCAATCAGTATCTGGATGAGTGGGTATACGGCGTGAAGGACCGGAACGAGTATTGGCAAAAACTGGGCGCGGAGACCCACATGCGGCTCGAAGTGCCCAAATCGATGAGCGAGCCGATCAATTACGGTAAATACTAGCGTAGATCAACGGATGAATCATTTCGACCTTGGCGGCATAGGAAAGCAATTGCACTTTCTTCACGCCAACGGCTACCCTCCTGAGTGTTACCAGCCGTTGCTGGTTCTCTTGAAAAACGAGTATTGCGTCTTTGGCATGCATCTCCGCCCGTTGTGGAAGGAATCAAAGCCGGAGGAAATTCAGAGCTGGCACCCGCTTTCGGAGGACCTGCTTGGCTTTCTCGCCTCGACCTCGGTCGCTTCGCACAGCGTAAAAAAGGTTATCGGAGTCGGTCATTCCATCGGTGCGATCGTCACATTGCGAGCAGCCTTGCACGAGCCAACTCATTTCAAGGCTTTAGTGTTGATCGACCCGGTACTGTTTACCCCGCGCAGGTTAATTCTTTGGAAGGTCTTCAATTCAATAGGACTCGGTGACAGAGTGCATCCACTCATCGCAGGCGCGAAAAAACGCCGACGGAACTTTGATGACCTTGAATCCGTTTACAGCAGGTATCGCAAACGAAGTGTCTTTCGGTATTTCAGTGACGAGAACTTGAGAGTCTATATTGATGGGATTACGCGCAGAGCAGAGACGGGCTACCAGTTAACCTACTCCCCCGAGTGGGAAGCGCAGATCTATCGCACCGGCTTGCAGGACTTCGATATCTGGCGCGGACTGCCCAAACTCGACGTGCCGACTCTGTTTATCCGCGGCGCTGAGACAGACACTTTCCTTGAAGGCGCGGCGAGGCTGGCAAAACAGAAACAGCCAAAAGCGAGAGTTGAAACGCTGTCGAGGTCCACACATTTGCTTCCGTTGGAACGTCCGAAAGAAGTGTTCGAAATTATGCAATCATTTTTGAAAGAGGTCTTATGAGCGAGGTCAAATATTCATCCGCCGAACTGATGATCATCAATGCGGCGCGTCTGTTGCGCGATGGCGATGTGGTATTCGTGGGGGTCGGTCAGCCGAATCTCGCGTGCAATCTCGCCAAGCGGACTCACGCGCCAAATCTTGTGATGATCTACGAAGCAGGCGTGATCGGCGCCGAACCAGCGCGCCTGCCGCTTTCGATCGGTGACCCGACACTGGTCAGCGGTTCGTTATCGGTGGTGAGCATGTATGATATTTTCACGAACTATCTCCAGCGCGGCAATGTAGATGTGGGATTCATGGGCGGCGCGCAGATCGATAAATACGGCAATATCAACGCCACTGTCATCGGCGGTTATGAACACCCCAAGGTGCGTCTGCCCGGCTCCGGCGGCTCGCAGGAGATCGCGGCGTGGGCGAACCGGTGTTACATCATGACCCCGCATCAGAAACGGCGCTTCCCCGAAACAGTGGAGTTCATGACCTCCGCGGGATTCATCGGCGGGCGGGGTGACCGCGAAAAGGCCGGTTTGCGAGGCGGAGGGATGCTCGCCGTTGTCACCGACATCGGAATCCTGGAGCCGGACGAATCGGGTGAGATGATTCTCACCGCGTTGCACCCCGTCAAAACGGCGGAGGAAGCGAAGGCGAACACAGGCTGGGATCTGAAAACCGCTTCACACATCGGGACAACTGCCCCGCTAACAGAGACAGAACTCCGCATCCTACGCGACGAACTCGACCCGACGGGAATCTACCTGAAAGGATCCGCGTAATGTCAAACGAGTCTGTACTCCCCCCAAATCGCAACCTGATCTCGCGGGTTTTTCTTTCACCGGGCGGCTCCCGCCTGCGCGCAGGATGGCGATTAATGATTCAAACCATCGGTTCATTGTTTGTATTCGCCTGTTTGGGCATTCCGCTCTTCATCGTGTATTTCTTTTTCAATCCTGAATCCGCGTTCTCGAACGACCTCACGCCTGAGCTCCTGCTTCTTTCCGTGATCGCAGAAACATTCGCCTTCACCGCCTCGATCTTTTTGGCGAAACGATTCCTTGATAAAGAACCCATCGAAAGCCTCGGCCTGAAAGTGGACCGGCAAGCGTTGTTCGATGTTTTAGCTGGCATCGGCATCACCTTCGTCCAAATGGGATTTATCTACGCAGTGATGCATTCTTTCGGCTGGATAGTCTTTGGAGGCTTTGCCTGGGAAGTTGATTCGATCCCTCGCGTGATCACCGGCATACTGACGTTCTTCGTCATATTCGTCCTGGTCGGCTGGAATGAAGAACTGCTGTCGCGCGGCTATCACTTGCAAACCCTGGCCAGCGGACTCAACCTGTTCTGGGGCGTGATGATTTCCTCCCTAGTATTTGGCGTGTTGCACGCGGGCAATCCGGGTTCCAGTTGGATCGCCATTGCAGGAATTACGCTCGCAGGTTTCTTCTTCGCTTTTGCATACATCCGCACGAAACAACTGTGGCTTCCCATCGGTCTGCACCTCGGCTGGAATTTTTCTGAAGGCGTCTTGTTCGGCTTCCCCGTTTCCGGCTTGGATATTTACCCATTGACGCACATCGAAGTTGTCGGTCCCGAATCCTGGACCGGTGGCGCGTTCGGTCCTGAAGCGGGGCTGATCCTTCTGCCGTCATTGGTGGTGGGAGGATTGTTGGTTCAATGGTTTACGAGAAATCGTGCCTCGTGATCAGGCATGATTCCTGAAGTTGTATCGCAGACTGGCAGTACTATGGTCACAATTTAGTCCATGCAAATGCCCAGATTAAGACGCATTCATGATTGTATGATATAAGACCTCCTGCGTGTTCAGCAGGACGTCTACTTAAATCGCAAGGAGAACCATGAACAGCAAGAAACCGATCCATCTCATCATTCTCATCGCTCTAACTCTTACAGCGTGCGGCACGCCGACGGCGACGCCTGCACCGACCACCGGACCTGATCTGGCATTGACCATCACGGCGCAGGCACAGCTTCTGCAGGCATTGACACAAACCGCGCTCGTGCCCACAACAACGCCGGAACCTACTTTCACATCCGCCCCAGCATTCACAGAGACGCCCTCCAAGGTGACTATCACAGTTAGCGCCAATACCAATTGCCGCTCCGGTCCGGGTGCCGACTACGATATTGTTGGTGCGTTGAACATCGGCCAACAGGCTGAAGTTGTCGGAAAGAGTTCAGCGTCCAATTACTGGGTTATCGATAACCCAAACGCCTCCGGAACCTGCTGGTTGTGGGGAGAGTATGCGACCATCATTGGGAATACTGCCAGCTTACAGGAATTTGAAATACCTCCGACGGTCACGCCTCTTGCCGCGCTGTCCCCTGTCATCGAGCGGGTGCTCGTGCGGTTCGACTCGTCGTCGGGCGGCTTGATCGCGTACCTGGATGTTTACTTCATCGATGGTGAAGGTGATGCAAACTTCGTCGATTTCCAACTGATCAGCACTTCGGTGACAACTTCCGGCACCATCAAAGATGTTTCATTCGCCCCAAATGCCAACCAGCGAAGAGGCAGTATCGTTACCGGGCAGTGGAGTTGCGGCACGAAACAATACGACGTGACGGTTGGAGTGACAATTCGCGACCAGGCTGGGTACTCGAGCAACACCGTTGGGGTCACTTTTTCCTGCAATAAGAACTAGCA
>CAZFDL010000150.1:0-7037 GCA_964517905.1 uncultured Anaerolinea sp.
CGTTGCGCGATGTTCGCATCCCCCTGCAAACCGCGTGGATCAACCAAAAACTGGACTCGAACGTCCGCGCTACGGTTCATTCGATGTTCGGGCAGGTGGATGCCATCGGGCAGATATTGGGCGGACCCGTCGTCGCCGTCATCGCCGCGTTCGGCTCGACCCTGGCATCACTCGTGACTTCAAGCCTGCTTCTGACCCCCGCGCTATTCTTCGTCAGCCGCGCGAACATCAATTCGGAAATTGAAACAGATGTGAATGCCCCCGCCTTACCTTTCAATTAGGACATCGATTGTTCAACCTGACTATCTCCCATGATTAACAACCTGAATACCCATTACCTTCAACCGATGCGCACATTCAACCGGGATGCGCGCCTGTTCCTCTGGATGACCGTCATCAACGGGATCATCTTCAGCGGCTGGCAATTGTTCTTCAATATTTTCATGCTTGAAAAGGGTTTCGGTCGTGACTTCCTGGGTCTGGTCAATTCCCTCCCGTCACTTTCGGGCCTCCTATTTGGGATCGCCATCGGGCGGCTCTCCGACCGAATCGGCCGCAAGCCAGCCCTCATCCTCGGGATCGTATTCACCAGTGTTGCCTTGATCGGGCAGATCTCGTTTCAACAGCCCGCGTTGATCATCGGAATGTCTGCCCTGGTGGGCCTTTTCAACATGTTCATCATCGTGAGTCTTTCACCGCTCATGATGAAGCTTTCCACCGAAAGCAACCGCACCCTGCTCTTCAGCCTCAGTTTTGGTCTGCAGACCCTTGCCGGCGCATTCGGAAGCATTTTTGCGGGTCAATTGCCCGGGCTATTCGGCAGGTTGTTCAACGTCGGCGCGACCAGTGCGATCGCGTATCAGGCAGTGCTGATCACGACGGTCCTGATCGGAACGACCGCTCTGATCCCGCTCGGATTGATGAACGAACCGAAAGCGACCCCTCAGCGAGATCCGCGTTCCCCTGCGGGGACGATGCAGCCTCTACCCAAGGATGGGGAACGCAGGCGAAGGCACTCGTTCGGCCTGACGCGATTGACCGTCAAACTCGCGACCCCTAATTTCCTGATCGGGTTTGGCGCGGCGATCCTGATCCCCTATATGAATGTCTTCTTCAAAGATCGGTTTTCAATTTCCGATTCGCTTTTGGGGATCCTTTTCAGCCTATCCTCTCTGTTTATCGGGATTGGGTCGCTGATTGGTCCCCGGCTTGTGATACGCCTCGGCGGAAAGATTCGGACGGTGGCGTTCACCCAGGTTTCAAGTGTGATCTTCATGCTCATGATCGGGTTCGTTCCCTCATTATGGGTCGCGGGGATCGCGTCCCTATTCCGGGCCGCGTTGATGAACATGTCGGCCCCGCTCTACAGCGCGTTTTGCATGGAACAGACGCCCGAGAGCGAGCAGGGACTGGTGAGCAGCGTCCTGAATATCGCCTGGAACGCGGGGTGGGCGGTGGGACCCTTTATCTCCGGGCTTGTACAAGAGGCGTATGGTTTCACACCACTATTCATAACAACCACCATTCTTTATCTCACAGCCATCGGCGTGATGTGGATGTTCTTTGGGAAATCGGAGGTACAGCCCCAACCGGTCCCAGCATAAAGAGACGGCTATCACGAGGATAACTATCCCGCCTTTAGAAGTCGAAGCCGTTCAATACCCGGACAAACGTCACGAAAGTAATGTTCTCGGCATCCTGCCGTTGCCGCACACCCAAAAAGTAAAACGGTACACATCCTGTGCGTATTTCTGGTACAGTGCATGGAGGTTGGTGACCATCGGTTTCAAAGATATTATCCCCCAATCGGAAAAAGGTTACAGGATCTCAAATGAAAACAGGCCGTCTCAATGTGTGAGACGGCCTGTTTTTTGTCAGCCTTTCCGCTTCATTTCACCGGGCCGCGCGCGCCGCCGATGGCATCTTTGTTCAAGCTGGATTTTCGTGGAAGGAGTTGGTGGTGAAATCCATTGACTCGGTCATTGATTAGCCCGCCCCTTCATAAGCGGATTTGATCCACGCGATCAACTCGGCATCCACTTCCTTCGTGTTGGTGAGCGCGACGATGTAATTGCACATGCTTCCGGCGGGCTGTTCCAGCAGGCGGGTGTTCTTTTTCAAATCTTTGATGTTGATCCCTACTTCGAAGCGCGTGTTGGTCTTGGGTCCGATCATCGCGAATTGTTTCTTGCGCCGCAGACTGACATAGCCCTTCTTCGGCGCGGTCTCGAATTCGCCAAATTTGTCGATGTGTTTCATCAACGCTTCGTGGATGGGTCGCTGAGCGGCTTTCGCGCCGGTGTAGATCTCATCCAGCACCGCGTCAGTAGATTTGCCTTCCGCGGCTCGCGTGCCGTCTGATCTCATCACAACATGCACAAGCGTGTTCGCGTCGCCATGTCCCAGCCCGAGTTTGGCTTTGAGCATGTCGCGGATCTCGCCGTGTTTGGAGAGTCCGCTTTTTTTGATGAACGCTTCCAATTCCTTGAGCGACATCCCGGTCTTCTTTTGGATGTTCGCGACCTGTGTTTGAACGGCTTTGTCAAGAGAGTCCATGTCCTATCTCCAAATGCCAAGAATAAAGCCGATAAGCGTGAAGTACACTGTGATGAAACCGCCGTTGATGAAAATATACTTCCACGAGCGTTGCTCGAACAAGGCGATGACCGCGAAGATCAGGGTTGCCCAACCGAAGCCCGCCAGGAACCCGGCGGTGGCTCCCCATGCGGGAGTGGTGCCGGCTTCGCCGAGAAAGAATGCCAGGTTATACGACATGACGAGCGAAAACAGGAACGCCAGTCCGTAGGTCTTGGCCGGGTTTTGTTTTGCGAGCT
Organism: uncultured Anaerolinea sp.; assembly: GCA_964517905.1. Lineage (GTDB taxonomy): Bacteria > Chloroflexota > Anaerolineae > Anaerolineales > Villigracilaceae > Defluviilinea. The sequence goes on from CAZFDL010000150.1 coordinate 2,835, forward strand.
GTTCCTCGCTCAGCTTTGTTTCTACCAGCCATCCTTTGTAGAACAGTAAGGGGGAGTACCAGAGCGCGCCCAGCGCGAGGTTGGCGACGGCGCAGACAAAAACAGCCAGGTGATTGATGTACAGGTCTTCCATCGGTGAATCTCCTCTTCGGTGTGATTATGTGCCCGTTATCATACAACATACTGTATTCTCTGTATTGGAAATTATTTACCTCAGGCAACGGGGACGTAATTCAGTGTGTCCGTTTTTCTCGTCACATATTCACCCGGGGTGAAACCTGAATAACTCCTGAACTCGTGGATAAAATGTGACTGGTCGTAAAACCCGTTTCGCAGGGCGATCTCCCTCCAGTCGGCGGGTGTGTCGCGTTCGATCTCAAGGACCGCCTTTTGAAAGCGCATGATCTTCATGAATTGCTTCGGAGGTGCCCCGACCTGTCGTTTGAACATGTCTATAAAATGTTTTTGCGAATACCCGATCTGTTCACTGAGCTGCTCGAAAGCGAGTCTGTGTGGTTGGTTTGTGATGCTCGAAACGGCATACCCGATGCACTTCATGTCGTTATCTGTGCGGAGCGCGTCACCGGCCCGGCGGAGCAAAAAGTTTTCAGCCAGGGCAAACATACCGTCGGTGGATGAAGCGGCGAGCAGCTGTTCTCGCAGATTTACGATTTCGCGCCCAAAGATCAAGTCCGCGCAGACAACCGCATCGTGGATCTCGCTCATTGGCATGGGGTAGAACGGAAACGCCTTCCCTTTCTTGAACGCCACGATCAACATCCGGCTGCCTTTACCCGAAGGGATGGTGATGGGCTGAGTCCGCACGCCGCTGACCCAGGCATGACGAAAGGTCTGGATCACCTTCAATGTTTCGTTGTGGTAAATGTGCTGGGGTCGCTCGGTCAGGTCAATGATGATCTCGGTGTTGCCGTCGGGCAGGAACCGGTCCATGTTGTGGACGGGATCAAACCCTTCGTAATAGACCAGCGCCTCAATAAATCGATCGAGCGGGGAAGCAGGAGGATGGACTTGTAAAACCATGCCGTCGATTATAGAACATAGTTTCTAAATTGACAACGGAGGATTTTCCACCTGTAATTTTTCAAGTTGACTTTCAATCTTCGTGCGTGCGCGGATCGCTATCGGACTCCGCAGGAATCGTCGAAGCGTGGACGCATCCTTTTCTCTCTCGTACCAGTCGCGGAAGACCTCGAGGACTCCCACCGCTTCCCCTTCGACGGGTAGAACTGTTACGCCCATCCCGGCCTCCAACTCCCCTTCGGCGATGACGCGGCAATACAAGCCGGGCTTCTCCGCCGCGCGATATTTCTTCACGAACTGAGCATCGCCCATCCGGGATGCCAGCGTGGAGCAGGGGATGCGCGGCGCGGTCACTTCGAGGATCGCTTCGCCGATGCGCAAGCGATCACCGAGGTTGAAGGCCGCGCTTTCCAGATCGCTGATTGTCAAATTATCGCCGAACATTCCGGCAGAGATCTCTTTCCCCAACTCCCTCGACCACCACGCATAATCCGCCGCCCCGTAGACGTAGATCGCCTGGTCAGGTCCGCCGTGATGTTTGGGACTGCCGATGAAATCTTCGGCAATCCCGAGCGTTGTGATCTTCACGCGACGCGGAGTTGGAGTTTTGTAAATTCCCGTCGTTTCCAGTTTTTCGCCGTTCTGCTGGGTTCGCTTGTGCCCGATATTTATGCTGATGAGTTTCATGGGTTTTTCCTGCTTTGCATTTCCTGAATGGTGACGAACTCATATCCCTGTGATTTGAGTTTCGGCACGACCGCCTCCACGATATGCTCGGCGCGCGAACCGTGCCCGTGACCGTCGTGCAAAACGATGATCGAGCCCGGCAGGGACGAGTCAAGGATCTGTTGAATTGTCCAATCGAACGGCTGTAAAAAATGCGGCGGGATGCAATTCCACATCACGAGGCGGTAGCCCCACCCTGCCAGCATGGATTTTGTTTTCGCAGTGAACAGGCCATACGGCGGGCGGAGGTCGCGTATTTCCGCCGTCGAGACTCCGCATGCTTGTGAGATCAACTCCTGTGTTCTTTTCAACTGGCTGTGTAGAATTTCCGGTCTTTCAAGGGGGAAGGGGATATGCCGATGGCAATGGATCCCGATCTCGTGCCCGCCCGCGTGGATGCGCTTGACGATGTTTTGATTCGTTTCAACATCCCTGCCGATCAGAAAAAACGTCGCGCGGACCTCGTGCTTCGCCAGCACATCCAGCACCCTCGGCGTATCGCGCGGGTGCGGGCCGTCGTCGAAGGTGAGCGCGATCTCACGGCGCGATGGGTCGCCACGCCACAAAATTTCGGGGTAGCGCGCCTGCATCCATGCGTAGCCGCGAAGGAGGAGGGGGGTGATCATGAAAAATTATGTTATTCCCGGAGCACAGATTTCATTCTGCTATGCCTGCGGACTAAAGTCCGTGTTCCGCGTCCTTCCCGTTCCACTCGTCCATGAACTCACTCAAGAATTGCACCATCACCGCATGTCTTTGTTCTGCAATTTGCCTCGCGGCAGCCGTGTTCATCTTATCTTTGAGCAACAATAGTTTTTCGTGGAAGTGGTTGATCGTGTCGCTGTTGCTGTTTTTGTATTCCTCGAAGGTTTGATGGAGCTGTGGGGAGGAGTCGGGGTTGTAGAGCGGGCGATTTTTGTAGCCGCCGTAGGCGAAGGCGCGGGCGATGCCGATCGCGCCAATGGCGTCGAGGCGGTCGGCGTCCTGGACGATGAAGCCTTCAGGCGAGTCCATTTTGTTCTCCACGCCTGCGCCCTTGTAGGAGATATGCTTGATGATGTTGCATACTGCGTCGATGGCGGCGGGGTCGAGGTTCAGCGACTCCAGCCAACCCTTGGCGCGACGCGGGGTTTCATCGCCTGAATCGTTGAACTTCCAGTCGTCCAGATCGTGAAGCAGCGCCGCGAGTTGCACGATGAACGAATCCGCTTTTTCGAGATTGCAAATGTGAAGCGCGGTTTGCCACACGCGATAGATGTGCCACCAATCGTGACCCGACGAGTCGTCGGAAAATTCCTGCTTGATGTAGTCGGCGGTTTTTTGAATGATCTCCTGCTGGTTCATCGTATTTGCTCGGCGAGGAGAATCGAGGCGATCATCGCGACGAAGGAAAGACCTGCGCCTGTGAGTGTGCCAGCCAGCACGGAGACCAGCACCGCGGGGAGACTGCTCCAGTTCGATTTTGTGATGAAGCGGATCGTTAGACGCCACGCGATGATGACGGCAAGGAGGTTGCCCACGCCCTGACAAATGAATGATGTGACGAGCGATATCGTGCCCACGCGTTCGCTCGCCCCATTAAGCAAGACCAACTGACCGAACGAGAGCATTAGGCTGATGATGACCGACAGGATGAGAGTTAATACAGCAGAGATGATGGCGGGTGTTTTGTTGGGCATGAAAGTCTCCGAGGTTTAATATTTTCCGATTATATCCTTCCCTGACTCGCATCAGACTTTCATTAACCTCCCCCTTCATCCAGTTGCGGAATTGGTCATCTGGTCGTATAGTCTGTTAGGCAGCTGGTCAATTCTCTAATTCTCCAGTCTCTGCCCTCTATCCTCGAATTACTATTTACCAATTACCCTTTTCAGGAGACTACAAGACTATGCATTACGGCTGGTGGATGTCCATGCGGCAGGGGGACGAAAAGCCCAAAGTAACACGAGAACTTTTACTGCGTGTCCTTACGTACGCGCGAGGATACTGGGGGCACATTGCCGGCATGTTGGTGACAATTCTCCTCACCACGGGTTTGTCACTGCTTACGCCGCTCATCTTTCGCAACATGATCGATGAGGTGATTCCCGCCAAAGACACCGATCGACTGGTCTGGCTTGGCGTTGCCTTGCTGGCGATCCCCGCGCTCACGGGCGGGGTCAACGTCATTCAACGGCGCTTGAATGCGACCGTCGGCGAGGGCGTGATCTACGATCTGCGTTCGACGCTCTTTGCGCGGCTCCAACGGATGTCGTTGCGATTCTTCACCAACACCAAGTCAGGCGAGCTGATGTCGCGCCTCAACAGCGATGTGGTCGGCGCGCAGAACGCCATCAGCAACACCATCGTCAACATCGTCACCAACTTGATCGAAGCGATCGCGTTGCTCGCCGTCATGCTCACGCTGGAATGGCGGTTGACCCTTATCAGCATCGT
>CAZFDL010000151.1:0-7037 GCA_964517905.1 uncultured Anaerolinea sp.
TCCTCTCCCATTTTCGAGGCGCGGTTGACCGGGTCGCCGAAGCAGTCTTCATGTCCCACCACGAGAATTTTTCCATAATCAATCCCACAAGCGATGTGGATGTCGAGGTCGTCCGTTGTCAGCAGGTTCGACGCCGTGAACGCGTGTTGCATCGCCACCGCCGCGCTCACCGCCGCCAGCGGGTTCGGAAAGACCGCGAAGCAGTTATCCGCTTCGTATTTGATCATCGTCCCGCCGAACGACTCGACGATGGGGCGCGTCGTCAACTGCATCCGCCGGACCATCGAAAGGTAGTGCACGATCCCGTATTTGCGGGTGAGCAGTGAAAAGCCAGACATATCCAGCACGAACACCGCGAACTCCGCGCCGTAGCCATCCCACAGTTTTTGCTCCAGGGTTTTGCGGAGTTTCATTTCATCGGCTTGCGAAAATTTGAGAAGCAGGTCTTGAAATTTTTTTGCGGGTCTCGGAGCCATAAATACCTCTGTTGTCAATGTCATTGCGAGGCGGCGTTCGCCCGCCGTGGCAATCTCGCCTTTTCATGAAATCATCTGATTGTATGTTCGATGAGATTGCTTCGCCTCGCTCGCAAGTACAGTATGCCCATTATATATCACCCGGCTCATCTGCCATGCGTACGACGCGCGGCATGAATTTGCCGACCACGTCCACAAGATCGCTTTGCGCGGCAAGAACTTTGTCTACGGGTTTATACGCCTGCGGCGATTCGTCGAGTCCCCCGCCGAGCAGGGTGACACCGCGCTCTTTGAGATATTCATCCCGTTCGCGCTTGCTGATGGAGTTCAGCGCGGCTTTGCGACTCATCAACCTGCCCGCCCCGTGGGAAGCGGACTCCAGTGATTCTGACACCCCTCTTCCACGGACGACATACCCCGCATCGCCCATCGAGCCGGGGATCACGCCCAAAACACCCGCGCCTGCCGGAGTCGCGCCCTTGCGATGCACGATCACTTCTCGACCATCGGGAAGTTTTTCCTTCCACGCAAAGTTGTGATGATTTTCGACGACCGCCACTTCTTTCAATCCAACCGAAGCGGCAACTCTTTTGTGGATGATGTAGTGATTCGCCGACGCAAACCTGCCAGCCAATTCCATCGAGAGCCAATATTCCTGACCCTCTTCCGAATTCAGATTCAGCCACGCTAGATGCCGCACGCTCTTATCGAGGTCGGGATGCTTCTCCATGGCGAGTTTGCTGAACCGTTCGGCGATGCGCGCGCCTACGCCGCGTGATCCGCTGTGCGAGAGCAGTGCAAGATATTCGCCGGGTTTCAACCCAAACATCGGCTCATCCAAACGGAACGAGCCCCACTCGACAAAATGATTACCCGTCCCGCTCGTGCCGAGTTGGGCATACGCCGTGTCATGCAGTGTTTGTAACTGACGGGTCGCCTCCCATGCCGGGTCATCCAACACGGGATGCTGTGCGCGCTTTGAACCGGTCCACTTGGCGCCCATGCCGAAGGCGGTCTCGTTCCACAGCGACTCTTCGAATATGCCTTTTTTCTGTCCGATGAGAATCGGCGAGACTTCGTAAATGGATAGCCTCATGCGGCAGGCAATGTCCACGCCGACCGCGTACGGGACGACAACATTATCCGTGGCAAGCACGCCGCCGATGGGAAGCCCATAGCCGACGTGCGCATCCGGCATCAACGCGCCGCTAACGGTCACCGGCAAACGCATCGCGTTGTCCATTTGGCTGATCGCGCCGTCGTCAATTTGTTCGCGTCCCCAGATTGGATATGTCAACGGCGACGCGCGTAATTCGCTCGGCAGCGCATGGTCATTTTGCCCGATCCGCAAGCACTCACGCGCGAGGTCTGCGAGCGACGCGTCTGTGAGGAAATTGCCGGGGTTGAGTCGAACTGCCTCCAATGTGGCGAGAGCCGCCTCCCGATCCATGCCCTGCTCGATGATTTTGTTGCCGGCGTCTTTCGCCAGCCCAATGATCTTTCCATCAGGCCAGTTGTGATATTTCAGGATCTTTCCTGTGACGATGTCCATTTCGTACTCCATGTCATTGCGAGGGCGTCCTTGCTCTTTGCCCGAAGCAATCTCCTCCATTATAGGAGATTGCTTCGTTGGCTATCGCCTCCTCGCAACGACATTAAATCGGCTCCGGGGGCACACAACCTTCATCGAACTCTATCGTTGTAAAGACTTCCGCTTGCAGGACCCACTCTTCATTCATTTTCCGCTGCCATTTGGCAGAATACACTCCAGAAGCATGAACGAGCTTGTTGTTTAGAGTGTACTCGCCTTTCCAGTTTCCGAGCTCCTCTGCCAAGCCCCATGCCTCGTTGACCGTGATCTCGCGCGTCTCGCGGCGATAAACTGCCGTCGGGTCGGATGCGAACACGTGCCTCCATCGTTTCGCTTCCTCGTCCGCGCCGTGGTTCTGGTCACTGCGACCGGTGACGATGTGATAACTCGGCGCGAGCAACGTGCGGATTATCTCCGCGTCCTTGTTTGCGATGGCGATGTTGAATTTTTCGCGGGCGCTGAGAATCATTTCAATTGAGGTCGGCATGATTGGTTCCTTTTTCATGTCGTTGCGAGCCACTCTTTTGTTCTTTGTGACGAAGCAATCTCCTCGTAATCAGGGGATTGCTTCGCCGGCTATCGCCTCCTCGCAACGACATTATCCTTCTTCCAATTTCCAGAGTTCACGCATTTCCTGACTCGTCACCAGCAATTCGTCTAGTGTGCCTTCGGATTCAACTTTACCATCTTTCAATACAACGATGTGATCAGCGCGCCTCAACAACGGTCGGCGATGGGTTACAACTAGACAGGTATTACCGTTGCCTGATTCGAAAATTCGTTCCCAAAGCTGGCGTTCCGTATCCACATCCAGCGCGCTGGAGAGATCGTCGAAAACCAGAAGTTCAGGTTCGCGGATGAACATTCGCGCCGCGGCGGTACGCTGCATCTGTCCCCCCGAGAGTTTGACGCCGCGTGCGCCGACCATTGTTTCGAGATCGTCATCGAGTTGCTCGAGGTCGCGGTCCATCACGGCGAGTCTGGCCGCTGCATAGATCTCCTCGTCGCTTTTGTTCATTCCGAGCAGAACGTTGTTTCGCAATGTGTTGCTGAACAATCGCGGGACTTGCCCGGTGTAGGCACACCGAGGCGGGATGAAGAATTCGCCGGGCGATTCAACTTTGGTTCCGTTCCAGTAGATCGTCCCTGAGCTCGCAGGCAGCAAGCCAAGCAAGGTCCGGAGCAATGTTGTCTTGCCGGAGCCGATGCGACCGGTGATCACCGTCAACGAGCCGCGTTTGAGGTTCAGTGAAACATCTTCGATGCCGTTGGTCGAGCCGGGGTAGCGATAGGTCAAACGGTCGGCGATCAGTTCGGAGAGTTTTTCCGAGGCGGTTTTCGTCGCGTAGGTCACTTCGGGCAGGGGCGCAGAAAAGTCCACGCGGCTGTGTTCCACGAGCGCGGTCACCGGCGCGTTTTCCATCAGGCGGTACATTCGTTTGACCGAGACATCCAGTTGCTTGTAACGCGCCCACAACATGCCTGCGAAGGTGGTGAGATCGCCCATGCTGACCAGCAGGTACACGAAGAGCGAGAAATCACCGAGGGTGAAGCTGCCTTCGCGCATCGATTGGCCGACGAGAATGAGGATCACTCCCGTGCCGAGCGTGGAGGTGTTGCGATAGATCGAACCCAGCACATCGTCAAATAATTTTTCGCGGACGGCGAGCTTGCGGCGCTCATCATTGATCTTGTGGAAGTAGCGCGTGATGTTCCTCTCGGCATTGGCAACTTTGATGGCTTGCACCGCGCCGAAAAATTCACCGATAAATCCGGAGACCTTTCCCGCGGCCTGGCGTGAAGCGGAGCGGTAATGCTCGATCCGTTTTGTGGCAATGTTGGCCACGATGCCGACGATGAGGAGCGGGATCAACGCCATGATGGTCACCGATGCGCTGATCTGAGCCATCAAGTAGATGGCGTAGGTAACGATGCCCACCCCAACGATAATGTCGTTGATGAGGATCACGAAAAGCGGGATCTGATCCACGTCCGTTTTGAAGCGGCTGACGGCTTCGCCGGGAGAATCGGGGAGCTGGCTTGCGCCCGGCCGTTTTAGAATGTAGGTCAGCAAGTTCTTGCGTACGAGCGTGTTCATCTCAGCGAAAATGGGAACGTCGGCGTAGTAAAAACCGTAACTGGCGATGACTCGTCCGAGCCAGGTGGCGAACAGGAATGCGACGATCGCCCACACGCCGAACTTTAAGGTCGCTTCGCCAGTGAGCATATCGAAGAAGGCTTTGATGATGAGCGCTGGTGCGATCTGCCAGCAAAAGCGGATCAGCGCCACACTGATGAAATCGATGAAGTCGAGCCACGGGCGGAAGCGAATCATTTCCCAGATGACCTTCCATGCGGGGAGAGAGGGGATATTGAGTTCTTCTTGTGCGAGGGTTGTTTCGGTCATGATAGTTTCCTGTCGTGTCACTCTGGGCGAAGCGAAGAGTCTTCTAATATCGTGGCGGAGATCCTTCGGCGCTTCGCGGCTCAGAATGGCACGCTGAGTTTTATGCCAGCACTTCATCCATTCCGGTTTGCAAGAGTTGGACGAAGCGCGAATTCGGATTCTCGGCAAGTCCTTTTCGATTTCCGTACTCCAGCACGTTACCGCGTTCCAGGATCAAAATGTCATCTGCGCGGTGGATGGTGTCCAGGCGATGGGCGATGATGATCGCCGTACGGTTCTTCAATAATTTGTCGATCGCGTGTTCGAGCTTGACTTCAGTAGCAGGGTCGAGGCGCGACGAGGCTTCATCCAGGATCACCAGGCCGGGGTCTTTCAGGAAGACGCGCGTAAATGCGAGCAATTGTGCTTCGCCGGCGGACAGGGAGCGTGATCCCGTTTCGAGTTCCGAATCCAACCCGTTGGGAAGGGCACGATACCAATCGCCTAGCTCGAGTTCATCGAGCGTGCGGATGATCTTTTCGTCGGAGATCGTTCGGTCGAAGAAGGTCAGATTTTCACGGACGGATGCTCTGAACAACTGCACGTCTTGAGTCACGATGGCGATGTCGCGGCGAAGCGAATCGAGTTGCAGTTGGCGGATGTCGGTGCCATTGATTTTTATACTGCCGCCGTTCACGTCGTACAAACGGAAGATCAATCGTCCGATGGTGGTCTTTCCGCTTCCCGTGCGACCCAGCAGGCCCAAAACAGAACCAGGCTCAAGGTCAAAAGAGAGACGGGTGAGAACTGACTCGTCTCCGATATAGGAAAACGTCACGTCGTCGAATGTCAACCGAATTGGATGCGATTTCACCTCCAAACCCGCTTCATTCCTGACCTCGGGCTTGAGCGCCTTGAACTCGGTTAATCTCTCCACACACGCACCGATGGTTTGAAAACTTTCGATCTCGTGCGTCATTGCCCAAAATGGTTCTTCGAGCAAATTGATGTAATGCACGAAAAGATAGACCGTGCCGATGGTGATGACGCTGGCGGTGAAAAGCCAATACCCGCTGACGATGGCGAGTAACGTGCCCAGTGTGAGCGCGAGCCCCATCGAGTTCTCGATGATCCAGCGTTTGAAATGTGCCCTGCGGCTGTGCGTGAGAATTTCGGCTTGATGGCGAAAGAGTTCGCGGATTGAAAAGCCAACCGCGCCGCTCGAGCGGAGGTCTTCGGTGCCTGCCAGTTGTTCTTCGATAAAGCCGTAATATTGTGCTTCGGCTTCGCGCCGCGCCTTTTGATGCGGAACAGCGATATCCTTCACTTTGCCCAGGATCAGGACGGTAAGGAAAGAATACACCGAGAATGCCAATCCCGCGCGCCAATCTTCGATGAACAGCGCGATGAGTATGCCGATGAGAAGCAGGCCGTTTGCGATGAGATTCAAGGCGAATTGCGAAAAGAATGTCGCCAGTTCTGTGACATCGCCGTCAATGCGTTCGATCAGCTCACCGGGTGTGTGGTCGTTGTGGAACTTCATGTCCAGATGTAAAGCGTGTTCCGCGAGTTCGGCGCGGAGCGCGTTGGTGGCTGTCCAGGCGACGTTTTCACCAAGATACGTAACTCCAATCGCAACGACTTGTTGAATCAACGCGATGCTGATGAAAGCAACCGCCGTCCATGTGAGGGTTTGCAGTGCCTCGCCCGCAAGCGCGGAGTCGATGAATCGCCGCATGATCTGCGGCGCGAAGATGCGTAGCCCGATACTTCCGAACATTAATGCCGCTAGCAGGGTAAACCGTCCGCGTTGAGGGCGAATGTGATCGGAAAGCAGGTTCCAGTATGATTTGAATGAGAGTTTCATGGTTCGAATTCCGGGTTTCAGGTATCAAGTTCCAAGTTTGAAGGTTGATAGGTTGATGATTGACCGTAGACAGTAGACGCTGAAAGTGGTCTGCGATTTATCTTTATCGTCTATGATCTGAACGAAGCAACAAAAAAGCCACGATGCGAGGTGCACCGTGGCTGGGCAGACACAGAGATCAACCGCTATAGGCGGCGAGCAGGCGCACTTCGAGGATGTTTGAATTTTTGAGTAGGATCGTTCTTTAGTATTAAGAACATGGATAGTGCGCCTCCTTTCTTGAGATTTGACTGCGCTCGGAGTTTACATGAGAAACGGATGAGTTGTCAAGTGATTTGGGCTTATTGAAATCGTGGCACAGCCGTAGCAGCTACGATCGATTTGAACCCAGACCCGTATCGAATAGGGAAAACGGTATCCTCGTCAGTCTCGGCATTACTTGCCCTTTTTCTCGATCTTCGCCCATGTATCTTTCAAGTTCACCGTCAAATTGAACACGGGCTTATCGGGCGTCGAATCCTTATCCACGCAAAAATATCCCAGCCGCTCGAACTGATAGCGCGAACCCACCTCAGGCGATGCGAGAGACGGCTCGACATATCCGTTGAGAATCTCCAACGAGTCGGGATTCAAACACGCAAGAAATCCCTCTTCACCTTCCTCGGGATTCTCTTTCGAGAAGAGTCGGTCGTACATGCGGACTTCCGCTTCTTTCGC
>CAZFDL010000152.1:0-7017 GCA_964517905.1 uncultured Anaerolinea sp.
GCATCCAATCGCCTTCGCGTCCGCTTTTGCCTTTGTAGTGATAACTGCCGAAGCCCACGATGGTCGAACCCCACATCTTCGGCTCTTCCTTCGTCACCTGCTTCATTATCTTCATGATTTCGAGGCAATCCTTGCGCACCTCCTCATCTTTGACCGTGTTGAGGAAACCCTCCACGCTCGCCTTGTTGACCCTGGTCTTTAATTCCGTTTTCTTTGCCATGTCAGCCTCCGAAAATACGTCGTAGTGGTTATCGTGATTTTGCTTTCGCCTTCTCGGCCTGGAAGGTCTTTGTGATCAGCTCTTTCAGCACGTTCCTGTCCACATCGCTCACCTTTTTGATATACAAACACACCTTGCCTGTGGTGTGTTTGCCAAGTTTTTTGAGCAATGGAGCCTCGTGATCGGCTCCCGTCAGAAGGTATAACGTGAGATATTGCTTGCGTGGAGAAAAGGCGATCAACGGCATGTCCCCTTCGCGCCCGCTTTCGTACTTGTAGTGAGACGAGCCAAATCCCACAATGGCTGGACCCCACATCTTCGGCTCCTCTTTCGAGACTTGTTTCATGATCTTCAGGATCTCAAACGAGTCTGCCCGTTTTTGCTCATCCTCAACCCTGTTCAGGAACGCTGTCACGCTTGCCTTATTCACGGTTGTTTGTATTTCTGCATTCTTTGCCATGCCTGCCTCCGTAGTCAGTTGATCCGCAATTCGTTCGCTTCTCAGATTTTACCTTGTTTCATTTCGAACATAGTGGAGGTTGGTTTGGCGTGAGTATGCGCGCTCATGCAGGAGCATGGCTTGTCCGTCATTTCGCCGGGAGCGTCAGTGCAAAGTCCACGCCTTCTTTGACCCAGGCTGTTAATTGTCTGGCTGTCTTGCATCCTTCCGGCTCGACGATCAGCCAGCCTTTCATCGGCTTGCCCGTGATGTCGAACGGACGCGCGTGCGACTTCTTGAGCAGTGCGGCATGTTTAGCGGGGTCCACGCGCACGATCATGTTCTGCTTGTGAACGCCGCACGCCATGTTGCCGTGCAGCAGAAACCCGACCCCGCCGAACATTTTCTTTTCAACGAAGGGGATAGCGCCCAACTCGTTGCGAATTCTCTCCACAAGTTTTTCGTTGTATCCCATCTGTCCACCTCACCGATCACTGATCACTGATTACTGGTTACTGGTCACTGCTTACTGGCCACTGGTCACTGAATCACCGAATCACCCCGTCCCGAACTGCCGATCGCCCGCATCACCCAGGCCGGGAACGATGTAGGCGTGTTCGTTCAAGTGACTGTCTATCTCCGCGATGTGGATGTCGATGTCGGGGTGCGCATCCTGCATGACCTTGATTCCCTCCGGCGCGGCGATCAACCCGACGAACTTGATCTTCTTCACGCCCCAGTTTTTCAACACGTCTGCGGTTGCCATTGCCGAACCGCCCGTGGCAAGCATGGGGTCAAGGATCAGGCAGACCGATACGGTGGGTTCGGTGGGCAGTTTGTTGTAGTATTGGACCGGTCGCAGCGTCTGCTCATCACGGTACAACCCGATGTGCCATACTTCCGCGCTGGGCATCAAGCCCCACACGCCTTCGACCATTCCAAGACCCGCGCGCAGGATCGGCACGAGCCCGATCTTCTCTTTGAGCTCCGAACCGGTCATTTTTTCGAGCGGAGTCTCCAGTTCACGCGGCATGACCGCCAGGTCTGCCGTCGCTTCGTAGGCGAGCAGGGCAGAGATCTCACGCACGAACTCGCGGAACTTCTTCGGCTCGGTGTTTTTATCTCGTAAACGCGAAAGTTTGTGGGCAACCAGCGGGTGTTTGGATTCGTAGACGTTGGGCATGGGCGTCCTCCAGAAATGGGTTACTTTATTATAGCCCTCAATGTGATTTTTGACCCGTGATTTCACGTGAGGAGTGGGTTATCCTCGTTTCGAGGAGGCGGTATGAAAGGCAACGATTTCATGGCTTGGGTTTTGCGCTCGCCGTTCCACGGGTTGCTGAGCAACAGTATGATGCTCATCACGGTCACGGGCACAAAAACGGGAAAAGAATACACCACGCCTGTTGGCTATTACGAACAAGACGGGTGTCTGTGGGTGATGACCAGTCGCAACCGCACCTGGTGGAGGAACCTGCGCAGCGGCGCGAAGGTCCGCCTGTTGTTCAAGCGCAAACCCGTCGCTGCATTGGCATACGCCGAGTTGGATGCGAATTTCGTCGAAGCTCGCATGATCGAATATCTGCAACACATACCGCAGGCCGCGCCGCGCTTGGGCGTCCGGGTGCAAGCCGGTATCGCGGACGCAACCGATGTAGCCAGAGTCTCGAGGGATAGGTTGTTCGTAAAGGTCCAGTCTTTCTAAACGCCATATTAGGAAAATTGTCACAAACGAACGGCGGGGGTACAATGCATTGAAAGTTCCTTCGGGGAATTTTCTTGCCTTTATGAAATCAGTCAGTCTTCCAACCCAAACCCTGATCGAACTGCGCGACGTGGTCAAGACCTATTCCACTGCGGCAGGCGATTTCACCGCGCTCAAGGGCATCAATTTGCACATCGGTTCGGGCGAATTCGTCGGTATCGTCGGCAAATCGGGCGCGGGCAAGTCCACGCTATTGAACATGATCACCGGAGTGGATCATCTCAGTGAAGGCGAGGTCATCGTCAAGGCGAACGGTTCGCCCGTTTCCATTCACGAGAAAAAAGAGGACGAGATCGCGTTGTGGCGCGGGCAAACGCTCGGCATCGTGTTTCAATCGTTCCAATTACTGCCCATGCTGACGCTTGTTGAAAATATCACACTGCCCATGGATTTGTGCGGAAAGTTCAGCCCGAAACACTCGCGTCAACGCGCGCTCGAATTGTTGCGGCTTGTCGAGATCGAAGAACATGCCGATAAATTGCCAGCCTTCATCTCCGGCGGGCAGCAACAACGCGTCGCGATCGCACGCGCGCTGGCGAATGACCCGCCCATTCTGATCGCGGATGAACCGACGGGCAGTCTCGACTCGGTCACTGCCGAGCATATCTTCGAGGTCTTCGAACATCTCGTGACCGAACAAGGCAAGACGATCGTCATGGTGACGCATGACGAGTCGCTATCGCCGCGCTTTTCGCGCACCATGCGCATCACGGATGGGGAGTTGGAATCGCTCTCATCGGAAATCGATTCTAGATCGGATAACGCAGCGACATCGAATCCCAAACAGCGCTCGTCGTGGTGGAGGCGGAAATGAGCCCGCGTCGCTCGAAGGGGATGTCTGTTTCGGCTGCTCATGCCATGTCCACACCTGAAGCGATGATCGACCTGCACGGCGTGGTCAAGACCTTCAAGAACGCGGCTGGCGAATTCACGGTCTTGAAAGGCGTTGACCTGACCATCAACCGCGGCGAATTTGTTTCCATCGTGGGCAAATCGGGGAGCGGCAAGTCCACGTTGTTGAACATGATCACCGGCATCGACCATCCTACCGACGGCAAGGTGGTGATCGGCGGCACAGATATCTACACCGGGGTGAGCGAAAGCCAGCGCTCGAAGTGGCGCGGGCGCAATTTGGGAATCGTGTTCCAATTCTTTCAGCTATTGCCCATGCTGACCCTGCTGGAAAATGTGATGCTCGCCATGGATTTTGCCGACATGTACGACTTCGACGAACGCCCTGCCCGCGCCATGGAAATGCTCAATCTGGTTGGCTTGGAGAAATTTGCGAATAAACTTCCCGTGTTGGTTTCAACCGGACAACAACAATTGGCGGCGATCGCCCGTGCGCTGGCATGCGATCCGCCTCTGCTTGTCGCCGACGAGCCCACAGGCAACCTCGATACAAAATCCGCTTCGATCATCATTGACCTTTTCGAGGAACTCTCCCGCCGCGGCAAGACCGTGTTGATGGTCACGCATGACCCCTCGCTCACCTCGCGCACCACGCGTAACATCATCATCGCGGACGGTGAGCTGATCAATGAGACCATCGCCAGGTCCATGCCGTGGTTGAGGCATCGCCACATGATGGAGTTCACGAAGCTCGCGCAGGAACGGACGTATTCGCCCAAAGCCACGCTCATTTCACGCGACGAGCACGTCGAGAATTTCTTTATGATTCGTAGAGGCGAGGTCGAGGTGGTGCTGCACGATCGTAAGAATGGAGAGAACATCGTTTCGCGCTTGAAGCCCGGTGAATTTTTCGGCGAGATCGAACTTTTACGCGGCGGCAAGGCGATCGCAAACGTCCGCGCGAGCGCACAGGAACCCGTGGAAGTGTTGATGATCAAGCGGGAGGATTTTAAACGCGTGATGGATGAATCGCCGATCACGTCGGAAGCAGTCGGCAGGATCGTCCAGCAACGGTTGGAAGAACACCGCGCCAAAGACAGCCGCGCACGCGGATTGTTCTCGTTGTTCCGCAAAGAATAGTTGTCCGCTGGTCGAGTACGAAGGTATCGAGACCAGCGGGTCACCGGTGGACAAATGATTTTGTGCAATTGAGTTTTTGTGGTCTCGATACGCCCTTCGCAACCACCGCTCAGGGCTACTCGACCACCATTTGAAACATAAATCGAAAATCGAAAATCAAAATGAAACCTCGCTGGCGAAAAGTTCTGCACGACCTCATCGACAATAAAGCCCGCACGCTGCTGGTGGTCTTTTCCATCGCGGTGGGCGTGTTTTCCATTGGCGTGATCGCAGGCGCTTACCAGATCATCTCTCAGGATATGAGCGCTTCGTACGCCTCGAACGTCCCCGCCAACGTCGAAATGCGCATGACGAATTTCGATCAAGATGTGCTCGATTCGATCCACAATCAGGCGAACGTGCTGGACGCCGAAGCACGGCGCGTGTTCAACGTCCGTGTGCGCGTGCCGGGCACCGAAAAGTGGACCACACTCGACATGACAGCCTTCGAAAGCTTCGAGGACAACCGCATCAACCTGTTGACTCCGCTTGAAGGTGCGACCATTCCCAACAAGCGTGAAGTATTGCTCGAACAAAAAGCGCTGGAAGATCTGGATGTAACCGTGGGAGGCCTGCTCGAATTCCAACTCCCTGATGGTTCCACAAAAACGCTCCCCGTGACCGGGATCGTGCAGGATACCGCTTCAGGAGCGGGGGACTTCCTCGCCGCGCCGTTCGGCTATATTTCCATGGATACGCTTCAATACCTCGGTCAGCCTGATTCGTTCAACCGCGCGCTCGTGACCGTGACGGGTGACGGCGACAATATTGCGCACATCCGGGACGTGGGCGCCCAGCTGAAGGACAAACTCGAAAAGAACGGGCACATCGTCATCCGTTCGAGGTTCTCGACCACGCACACGCATCCGCTGGCGGATACGGTCAATGCGATTCTCGGCATCTTGATGGCGCTGGGGATTCTGATCGTGCTCCTGTCCAGTTCGTTGATCGCCAACACCTTGAGCGCGTTGTTGAACCAGCACCTGCGCCACATCGGTGTGATCAAACTTGTCGGCGGACAGCGGAAACAGGTCTTCCGTATGTACATCACGCTCATCATGGCGTTTGGATTGCTGGCGCTGTTGATCGCCGTGCCGCTGGGCGGTCAGGGCGCCTATGGGCTGGCGCTGTTCATTTCGAGCGAGATGAACTTCAACCTGCTCGGTTACCGTATCGTGCCGATGGCGTTGCTGATTCAGATTCTCGTCGGCTTGTTCGTTCCGCTGATCGCCGGTCTCGCGCCGGTGGTCAACGGCTCGCGTATCACGGTGTTGCGCGCCCTCAGCGGCGGCATGGCTGACGATGAGGTTCAAGCCTCCACGGAGGAGGGGAAGCGTGTTCCGTGGTTCGATTGGATCCAGGTCAAGGCAACGCGTCTCCTTTCCGCCCGCGGAATCCACATCCCGCGCCCGTTCGTCATTTCACTGCGGAACACCTTTCGCCGCAAGAGCCGCCTCGCGTTGACGTTGTTCACCCTCACCATGGGCGGGGCGATCTTCATCGCGGTCTTTAACGTGCGCGTGACACTGCACGATTACATCGGGCAGATCGGGAAATATTTCGTCGCGGATGTGTCGATCGATTTCGACCAGCCCTATCGCCTGCATGAGATCGAGCAGGTGGCGATGAGCGTGGCGGGCGTGCAGCGCGTGGAAGGGTGGCAGTTCGTGAGCGGCGAGTTGCTCGATGCGGACGGTAATGTGATGGAGAACCTCAACGTATTCGGTCCGCCCGCAGACAGCGATCTGGTCGAGCCGATCCTCCTCGATGGACGCTGGATTCGCGCGGACGACGTGAAGAAGCTTGCCATCAGCGAAGGCGCCCGGGAATACTTCCCCGACCTCAGGTCTGGCGATTCGGTGAACATCAAGATCGAGGGCCGCGAAGAAATTTGGGAAGTGGTGGGAATCTTCCAGTTTGTGGATCGCGAAGGTGTCCTGGCGTACGCGCCCTATGAATACGTTTCGCAGATGAACAATCTTGCGAACCGTTCGTATTCGTTTCGTCTCGTCACCGAAGAACACGGCCGCGCGTATCAGAATGCCAAGGCCGAGGAGCTGGATCGATTCTTCCGCGAACGGGGATACAAGCTCCGCGTGGCGGAGGCGGGCCGCGCCTCGTTGGATACGGCTGTGGAAAGTCTCGATACGCTTGTTATCTTTTTGCTGATCATGGCGATCCTTACCGCCATCGTCGGTTCGATGGGACTTACCGGCACGATGGGCATGAACGTATTGGAACGGACGCGCGAGATCGGCATCATGCGCGCCATCGGCGCGGACGACCGCGCCGTGATGCGGACGATCATTGCCGAGGGCTTGGTCATTGGTTCGCTTTCGTTCGTGTTGGCGGTGATTTTATCGGTGCCGTTCACCTACTTGCTTTCGACGATCGTGAGCCTTGCGGTGTTTCAATCCTCGATCGACGTGGTGTTCACCTACGCGGGCTACGCCATCTGGCTGGGATTGGTCTTGCTGTTGTCCACGGTGGCGAGTATCGTCCCTGCGCGTAACGCCGCGCGGTTGACGATACGTGAAGTGCTGGCGTATGAATGAATATTTG
>CAZFDL010000153.1:0-7014 GCA_964517905.1 uncultured Anaerolinea sp.
CTGCCATTTCACAAGCGCTTGGATATATTGAAAAGAATAACCTGTCTCCTGAGGAATGTCTCATCGAAGGCATCGCAAACAAACGAATGCTGCTCGTGCTGGATAACTGCGAGCACCTGATCGAAGATGTAGCTCGGCTCGCCTCTTCCCTGCTTTCCGCCTGCTCCCGCTTAAAAATCCTCACCACCAGCCGTGAAGCGCTACAAATCCCGGGGGAATGGCTTTATTCGGTACCTGCACTGGAAATGCCAAAAGAATACTCCATCGTTGACGTAGAAACCGTTTCGGAGTTTCCAGCCCTGGTGCTGTTTGCCGAGCGTGGCCGCGCCGCTCGGTCCGATTTCGCACTGAACGCCAAAAACATCCGATCCGTCGCATCCATCTGCTCGCAACTCGATGGATTGCCATTAGCCATCGAACTGATTGCCGCGCGCGTCAAGACGTTATCCATAGAGCAAATCGCTGCACGGCTCAATGACCGTTTCGCATTGGCAGCAAGCGGTAGTCGAATCGCGCCCTCACGACAACAAACCCTGCGCGCGACCCTGGATTGGAGCCATGAGCTGCTGACAGAAACGGAAAGGGAACTTTTTCGACAGCTTTCGGTCTTTGTTGGTGGCTTTACATTGGATGCGCTCGAATCGGTGGCGCTTCTGGATTCCAATCCATCGGTTCTCGACGCGCTTTCACGCCTCGTGGACAAATCACTGCTGCTCATCGAACAGCAGGATCAAACGCGTTACCGGTTTCTTGAGCCAATCCGTCAGTATGCCCGAGATAAGCTGAATGAGACCGGAGAATCGAACCTGGTTCAAGATCGTCATCTTAAGTATTACCTCCGCGTCGCGGAGGAGGCAGAGCCGTACTTATTTGGCGCCGGGCAACAGGACTGGAAGAATCGATTGGAGTTGGACCATGATAACTTGCGGGTCGCGTTGGCATGGTCGCTTGAAAGCAATCAAATCGAAGCGGGACTGAAAATGGCAGGGGCGCTGGCATGGTTCTGGCACAGTAAGGGTCACTTAAGCGAAGGCAACCTGTGGCTGGAGAAAATCCTTGCATCTGGCATCAGCACCCAAAGAAAGGACCGAGCGAAAGCGCTGCGCGCATCATCCATCCTATCAACCGGTGCAGGCGATTACATTCGAGCCAGAGCCTTTGCAGAATCAAGCATTAAGTTATATCGAGAAATTGGAGACGACCGAGGCGCAGGCCTGGTGCTTGCTGACCTGGGCGCAAGCCTTCACTGGGACGGCAAGGAAGAGGAGGCAATAGAGTCGCTCGAAGAGAGTTTGCGTCTGCTTCGGGCAACTGGAGAGCGCTGGGGGATCGCCTACGCACTCCTCTGGTTGGGCGATACGCGGTTCAGGATGGGAGATATTGAGCGCGCCGCCACAAACTGGGAAGAGAGTCTGCGCATGAACCAGGAGTTGGGGGATGACTACCTGATGGGTTGGTCGCTTGGTGGTTTGGCAGATGTGGCGCGCCTGCGCGCGGATTACAAACGTGCAACAGGAATGTTTAAAAAATCCCTGTCTCTGTATCAGAGTTCAGGAAATAAGTTCGGCCCACCGTTCTCCATGGAAGCGCTGGCATTGGTTGCCGTTGCTCTAGGGGATGCGAAGCGAGCGGCGCGTCTTTGGGGTGCCGCATCCGCCTGGCGCGAAGCGATCAACGAGCCGCTCCCCCCGACCTATCAGAGGGACTATGCCGAATCTATTGCCCAGGCGCGTACTCAACTTGGGGAGGAAGTTTATGCGTCCGCATGGTCGGAGGGCCACGCGATGTCACCCGAACAGGCTGTCGCCCTGGCGTTAGAGGAATAAATGCCTCCTGATCAAAATAAATTTCAAATGGCAACCCTGTGATCACGCCTTCAAAACATTAACTCATCTCTTTTAAAGTATCCCTCCTACCGTCAGTCCAATGGGTTGTGCAGTGTGAATACTTGATGAAGGCGATATCTGGATGGGCGATGGGGTGCCTGTATCGATGGGGCGATGGTACTACACCACGCTCCCAGCTTGTAACTTCTCTGTAAGGTGCGCGGTGAATCTTTTTGCAGAATCTACGTCTTGTAAAGGAAGTCCGCCCTTTCCACCGTGGAGTGCAAATGGTCACTGTTTTCAAATTCCTTGCTGTCGCCGTGTCCACCGGGTTGTTCCTGCTGATCGCCCGCTTTGCGGACGAGTATTTTCGTCCGTATAAACGCAGGGACTGACCGGTTCAAGGTTCTTTACGGGGGATGTACCATCAGCTAGCACGCGCCTGCTTCTTCGCGTTCCACCATCACTATTTCAATTTCAATTCAATTTAAGTTACCCTGCGCCCCGTTCCGGCGCTGGGAGTATATTTGGGTGGTATCGCATCAAGGAGTTAATGCTGTACATGATATCCAGGAACCTAGGCGCCATTGTTGAAAAGGT
Source organism: uncultured Anaerolinea sp. (assembly GCA_964517905.1). Lineage (GTDB taxonomy): Bacteria > Chloroflexota > Anaerolineae > Anaerolineales > Villigracilaceae > Defluviilinea. The sequence continues at coordinate 2,427 of CAZFDL010000153.1, forward strand.
CGAGTCGCTTCGAAATGAGAATCATTCGCGGACCGGAGCGCTCCGCTACGGATTCATCCCATCCGGCGCTTCCGTGCCTCCGCCGAATCAGCCCGACAGGTCGAATGAAGCGCTCCACCCGGAGCCCCGCGTGAATGTGCGCGTCGTCGTTCCCCGCCTGATCATACAAACTGGCTCGTTCGACGGTCTGCTCACGCAAACCGTCGTGGGCTCTGTATTGCGTCATGGAATCGAGACCAATCGCGTCTGCACACGCTCGCATACTGAGCATGGAGTGCGACCTTCATTTTGTTCTCCCTGATGATAAAAGATATGCGATCAAGAACAGGTTGTTGTTATCGGAATCGAACAAGATCGGTATTTGTTGATTCCAACGCGAGAAGGTGAATCCCATGGCGACAAAACGAAAATCTTCCAGGAAATCCAGCCCCGCTGGAGTAAAAAATACCAGAAAGCGTTCAGCGCCTCGTGGAAAAGCGGCTGTCATTGGATATGACGGGTTCGTACACCTGCCCGTAGAACTGTTGACGGGCATTTTCGAGCAATCACCTCTGAGCATTCAGGTATTCTCAGCCAACGGCGATTCTCTGTGGGCCAACCGCGCATGGGAGCAACTATGGGATTTGCCCCGCGACCCATTGGAAGGATACAACCTGCTCAAGGATCCTCAGTTAAAGGCAATGGGTCTGCTGACCTATATTGATAGGGCGTTGAAGGGCGAAACCGTTTCCATACCTCCGACCTTCTTTGACCCGGGGCAGATCGGGAAAAGCGGCAGGGCACGCTGGGTGAAGGTCGTGATATATCCCATCAAAGACAGCTCCGGCAAAGTTCAGGAAATTGTGATCACCCATGAAGATTTCACCGAACGCAAGCAGGCGGAGGAAAGCATTCGACAATATGCGGACATCGTACAAAACATGCAGATCGGATTGTATGTCTTCCACCTGGAGGATCGTGATGATGACCGCAGTCTCAGGCTGGTGTCGGCAAACCCGGCTGCGTTGGAGTTCTCAGGCACCACAGTTGAGGAAGTGGTTGGCAAAACACTCGATGAAGGGTTCCCGGATTTGCGTGAGCAGGGTATCCCACAGAAATACGCAGAGGTGATACGCACCCAGAAGGCGGTCGAGTTGGAGGTGGTGTACTACGATGACACGCAGAACCTTGATAGTGCCTTTGCTGTCAAGGCTTTTCCCCTATCGAATGATCATGTGGGCGTTGCGTTCGAAAGCATCACGGAACGCAGGCGGGTGGAACATGAACTGAACCGCCGCGCAGGTGAATCTGAAGCTCTTTATGAAATCACCAAAGATCTCTCTTCCGAACTTGATGTGGAAAAATTGCTTGCAACGATAGTCGAACGGACGAACATCCTGCTCGGATCTTCCGGCGGGTTCATTTATCTTTATGACCCCGCAGACGATGAACTCGTATTAACCAAAGCCACAGACTTGGGCGTGCCGATCGGCACCCGCTTGAAGATCGGCGAAGGTATGGCGGGTAAGGTTGCCGTCACGCGCCAGCCTCTCATCATTGACGATTACCAAGCCTGGCAGGGGAAGGCGGAGGTATTTCAGGATCAAGCCTTTCGCTCCATTGTCGAAGTGCCAATGCTCATTGGCGGTGAGCTGGTCGGGGTCCTCGGAGTGGAGATCTACGACGACACGACGCGCAAATTCAATGAAAAAGACGCCCGGCTGTTATCGCTGTTTGCCGGGTATGCCGCCATTGCGGTGCGCAATGCGCGCCTGCTGAATGAAACGAACATCCATACTAGAAACCTGACGTTGCTGTACGAAGCCGGTCTCGCATTGAACCGCGAGCTTGACCCGCAAGCACAGATCCGTGCATTCTTTGAGATCATCGTGCGAGGTTTGAAAGCCGAAAATGTAGTGTTCTTCCGTTACAACGAAATTTCCGGCGACTTGTGCGTCGAATCGGGCGTAGGCAGCAGCCTGGATCTGGATGCGCTACAGGAAGTTTGCTTCTCTCTTGGTGACGAGCGCGGCCTGGTTGGCTGGGTGGCAAAAAACCGACAGTCATTGTACCTGGCAGACGTGCGATCCGATCCGCGTTGGATCAAGATCGGACCTGAACTGCGCTCCGCGCTGTGGACCCCGGTCGAATTCGAGAACCGTTTGCTCGGCGTACTAACGGTGGCAAGCATGGAAGTGAAGGCGTTTTCAAAGCAGGACGAACAATTGCTTGAATTGTTTGCCAATCAGGTCTCAATTTCCATGGAAAATGCCCGCCTGTTTAATGTACTGCGAAATGAGCTCCTCGAGCGTCGGCAGGTCGAGCGATCGCTGCGGGAAAGTGAACAGCGCTTTCGCAGCCTGTTTGAAAATTCGCCGCTTGCAATCTGGGAAGAGGATTTCTCGCAGGTCAAATCATACCTCGATGATCTACAGGCAGAGGGGGTCACCGACCTGGGAGCTTATCTTGACTCGCACCCTGAAGTCATTTCCGAGTGCCTCCGGCTCGTTAACGTGCTGGACGTGAATCAAGCCGCATTGAGACTCTATGAAGCCACGAACAAGGCAGACCTGCTTGGCAATCTGGATAAGGCCTTTCCTCAAGAATCACTTCTGGGGTTCAAAAACGAACTTCTCATCATCGCCGATGGCGGGCTTGAGTTTCAATCCGAAAGCACTGTGAATTCCCTGCTGGGCAACCGGCGCAACGTGTCGCTTCACTGGGCGGTTGCTCCGGGCAGTGAACAAACCTATTCCAGGGTGCTCGTATCTCTGATCGATATAACCGAGCGCAAACAAGTGGAGGAAAAACTGCGCGAGAGCGAGAAGCGCTTCCGTGCGCTCATCGAAAACAGTTCTGATGAAATCTCCCTGCTTGCCGCCGACGGCGGCCTGCTCTATGAAAGCCCGTCCGCCAACCCTACACTGGGTTATGCGCCCGGTGAGTTTCTTGGGCAAGACTTATTCCAGCTCGTGCATCCAGATGATCTCGAGCAGGTGCAGTCTCAATTCGCCCAGCTTGCGCGAGAACCGGGCTCCAGCCTGCGCGACCAGTTCCGCCTGCGTCACAAGAATGGACAGTGGCGGTGGGTGGAAGCAGTTGGTACAAATATGCTCGGAGATCCGTCGGTGGGGGCGATTGTCGTCAATTATCACGATATCACCGAGCGCAAACTGGCGGACGAAAGATTACGCCAAAGCGAAAATCGCTACGGTCTCGCCATCCAGGCCACGAATGATGTCATCTGGGAATGGAATTTGGAAACCGACGCGCTCATCTGGAACGAGAATGCGTATTCGGTTTTTGGGTATCAGCCGCACGAAGTGGATCCGCATGAATCCTGGTGGGTGGTTCGCCTCCATCCGCAGGATGGCGAGCGCGTCCTGGCAAAGTTGAACGCGACCCTCGCCAGCGGCGATACCCTCTGGACGGAGGAATACCGCTTCCTCCGCCGGGACGGTTCGTACGCCTACATCGTCGATCGAGGCTACATCGAACGTGATGAGTCAGGCAGAGGAGTACGAATGATCGGCGCCATTTCCGATATCACCGCTCGCAAGCAGGCGGAAGAAGCATTGCGCGACCGGGAACAAAGGTTGAACGCGATCATCCAAAACGAGCCGGAGTGCATTAAACTGCTCGATGCGGATGGCAGGCTGTTGCAAATGAACCCCGCCGGCCTCGCCATGATCGAGGCGGATTCGCTTGAGTCCGTGTTGGGTAAATCCATCCATCCCATCGTCGCGCCGAACTATCGCCCGGCGTTCGAGGCGTTGACCCAGCGTGTGTTCCGCGGTGAAAGCGGGAAACTCGAATTCGAGATCGTTGGCTTCAAGGGTACGCATCGGTGGATGGACACTCACTCGGTGCCGATGCGCAATGAGCAAGGGGAGGTGATCGCACTCCTGGGCATCACCCGCGATGTGACCGAACGCAAACTCGCGGAAGATGCCCTGCAAAAGAGCGAACAACGCTACCGGACGTTGTTTGAGGACTCGCCGGTCGCGATCTGGGAGGAGGACTTCTCGCAGGTAAAAACGTACTTCGATCATTTGCGTTCCACCGGTGTGACAGACTTTCGTGAGTATTTCGAAAGCCATCCCGATGCGGTGATGGAATGTGTCCGGCGCGTGATCGTGTTGGATGTCAACCGCGTCGGGCTGGAGATGGTCCACGTGCAAGACAAGTCGCAGCTGCTCGGACCTCTCACCCGAAGCCTGCATGAAGACGCCCTGCCAACGGTCAAGGCTGAATTGCTCAGCCTTGCGCAGGGGAATCTATCTTATGAGGGCGACGAAGTGTTCGCCAGACCGGAGGGTGAAGGGAGCCGACATGTGTACTTCCGTCTTAATGTCGCGCCCGGCTACGAGGAAACCCTCGGCAAGGTGTTCGTCTCCCTCGTCGACATCACCGAACGCAAACTGGCGGAAGAAGCACTGCGCGATAGCGAAGAAAAATTCCAGAACATCATCCAGCACAGCAGCAGTATGTTCTACACACATACGCCGGATCACGTGCTCACCTACGTCAGCCCACAGTCTCGAGTGGTTCTGGACTGTGAACCCGAGGAGGCGAAAGTCCATTGGCAGAATTTCCTGTCCGATCACCC
>CAZFDL010000154.1:0-6985 GCA_964517905.1 uncultured Anaerolinea sp.
TGCGCGGGTTGTTGTATTACACGGGGACGGTCTTCGAAGCGTTCGACACGAGCGGTTCGGTGAGGCGCGCCATCTTCGGCGGCGGACGCTATGACAACCTGCTGGCTGATGTGGGCGGGCAGCCTCTCCCTGCGACGGGCTTTGCGATGGGCGATGTGGTGATCGGGATCATTTTGCAGGAGGCGGGACTCATCCCTGAGTTTCAGCCGAGTCCTGCGCAGGTGTTGGTCACGGTGTTTGATGAAAAACTGCTGCCGCAATCCTTCGCGCTCGCGGCTGAATTGCGGAACGCTGGCATAAATGTGATGGTCTATCCTGAACCTGCGAAACTGCCGAAGCAATTCAAATTTGCCGACCGTATGAAAATGAAGGTTGCGCTGGTGCTCGGTCCCGACGAGGCGGAGAAGGGCTTGGTCGTGGTTAAAAATCTGGCGAATGGCGAGCAGGCTCAAGTGGCGCGCGAGGCGGTTCTTGAATCCGTAAAAGGGATTTTGAAGAATGCCTGAGTTGCGTCCTGTCACCAAAGACAATTGGGAGGCGTTGATCGACCTCAAGGTAAAGCCCGAACAGAAAAATTTCGTCGCGTCGAACCTGTATTCGATCGCGCAATCGCAATTCGGCGAGGATTTTGAAGGGCACTGGGACCTGCATCCGTTGGGAATCTACGATGGCGATACACCTGTGGGATTTCTGATGTACGGCTACAATTTTTCGCATCCGAGCCAACAGGCTTTCATTATCCGCTTGATGGTGGATGAAAAGTTCCAGCGCAGGGGGTACGGGCGGGTTGCGATGGAAAAAATGCTGGAGATTTTTCGCGCAGACGAGCGGGTCAAAACCGTGGGCATTAGCTACGAGCCTGAAAATGACGCAGCGCGAAAACTGTATTCAGGGTTGGGATTTGTGGAAACAGGACGGATCATCGAAGACGAAGTGGAAGCGGTTTTGAAATTGAAATAAAAAAGCCAGTCAAATGACTGGCTTTTTTGATGGATTATCTTCCGTCGTCTTGATCTTTCACTCCGTACCCCGGACCTTCCTTGAAGAAATCATAATTCGGTTTGATATCCGGGGTCAGGTCAAGGACTTCGCCAGCCTCGAGTTGGCGGGCGGTGTCGAGTACGATGGGGTGGCCGTGGTGGTTCGTCCCTTCGAAATGACCCGTGAGCCCAACATTGCTGATGTATTCGCCGCCTTTGGCGGTGTATGCCGCAGGCACTTCATCTTCCGGGAAGATCGCGGCGTACGGGCATTCCGGCACGCATGCGCCGCAGTCGATGCAGGTTTCGGGGTCGATGTAGATCCAGGGCCATTTGTCGAGCGGGAAGCCCGGTAGCATGCACTCTACGGGGCACACGTCTATGCAGCCGCGGTCTCGCACGCATAAACTGGTAACAATGTGGGTCATAACGAGTCTCCTTAGGGGAAGTTATGTACTAGATGGCTGGATTATATCTTCGTTCGTATGCCTTGCAAGGTGCATTTTGTTACTTCGCCGCGAACCGCGCGGCGACCGCGTCCCAGTTGACAACGTTCCACCATGCGGCGATGTAGTCGGGGCGGCGGTTTTGGTAATTCAAGTAATACGCATGTTCCCAAACATCGATGCCCACGATCGGTGTCATCCCTTCAGACAGTGGCGTGTCTTGATTCGCGGTAGAGACGACAGCCAGCCCGCTCCCTTTCTTGACGAGCCACGCCCAGCCTGAGCCGAAGCGCGTCGTGGCGGATTTGGTGAACTCCTCTTTGAACGCGTCGAACGACCCGAAGGCTGATTCAATCGCTTTGGCGAGTTCGCCGCCCGGCGCTCCGCCGCCTTTGGGTCCCATCACGTCCCAAAACAGGTTGTGATTGTACGTGCCTCCGCCGTGATTGCGGACGACCATGCGGACCGCATCGGGGACGGCGTTCAGGTCGCTCAGCATTGCTTCCAGCGACTTGCCCGCAAGTTCGGGAGTCTTGTCCACCGCGCCGTTGAGGTTGGTCACGTAGGTTTGGTGATGTTTCGTGTGGTGGATCTCCATCGTGCGGGCGTCGATGTGTGGTTCGAGCGCGTCGTAGGCGTATACCAGTTTTGGAAGTTCGAATGCCATGATTTTCTCCTTGGTTAAGTATTGGATCGACAGCCTTGAGCGTTCATCCGTCAAGGGCCGGCGTAGGGTGTTACAACGAACAAATCTAGTGCGGCGAAATTGTAGCCCCCAGAGGGGGTGGTGTCAAGAAAGATATTCGCTTTTTCCCCTGCCCTGAATCGACCCTCTCTGTTATCCTCGCCCCATGAGCAAAAGCCGCCTCGAAGCCTTCAGTGATGGCGTGATCGCAATTATCATTACGATCATGGTGTTGGAATTACGGGTTCCCCACGAACCTACCCTAGCCGCCCTGAGCGAACTTGCACCTGTTTTTTTCAGTTATATACTGAGCTTCATTTATCTCGGGATCTATTGGAATAACCATCATCATTTGTGGCAAGCCGGGAAGCACGTCAATGGCCGCATCCTTTGGGCTAACTTGCACTTGCTCTTTTGGCTGTCGCTCATCCCGTTTGCAACCGCATGGAGCGGGGAAACCTTCTTTGCCGAGTTACCTATGGCGGTGTATGGCATCGTCTTGTGGATGGCAGGCCTGGCATACTTCATCCTCGTCCGCGCGATGATCTCACACCATGGCAGGGAGTCTGCCCTGGCCGCCGCGATCGGCAGGGACTTCAAGGGTGTTTTATCCCTGGTTGGGTATACGATCGCGATTTTTACAGCGTTCTCCAACCCCTGGATCGCCTTCGGATTGTATGTAGGGATCGCATTAATCTGGTTCATTCCCGATACACGTATCGAAAAAGCGATAGGTCGTTAAAGAAATGACACTTGCGCTGACCGATCAAGATCGTGCAAAGTTGCGCGGCGACCATGGACCGGCAATCAAGATGGCGATGTCCATTCTCGTCCGCATGGCGGAGGTGTCGAACGCAAGCGAATTGCTCGACATTACCGGTGCGCATATCGATAGTACAGTTTATATCGGCGACGCCGGGCTTGAATTCGCCGAACGGCTCGCAAGCCTGGGTGCCAAAGTGGCTGTGCCGACCACGCTCAACGTGAGCGGACTCGACGAGCACCACTGGCAGGAATGGGCTGTACCCGCGGAATGGGCAAAACAGGCTTACCGGCAGATGGAAGCATATCGAAGCATGGGGACAATTCCGACATGGACGTGCGCGCCATATCAATCCGAGACGCGCCCGGTATTCGGTCAACAGATCGCATGGGGAGAATCCAATGCGATCGTGTTCGCCAATTCCGTTATCGGTGCAAGAACTGAACGGTATCCCGATCTGTTCGACATTTGTTGCGCCATCACGGGTCGCGCGCCTGCGATGGGATTACACCTTTCGGAAAATCGTGCAGGGACATTGTTATTGCAATTGAAAAACATCCCGGTGACGCTTCAACAATGCGACGATTTTTATCCTGTGCTCGGCCATTTCATGGGCAAGGTAGCCTTGGATCGCATCCCCGTCATCGCTGGCTTGAGCGTTATTCCAAACGAGGATCAACTCAAGTCGTTGGGCGCGGCCTCTGCATCGTCTGGCGGAGTCGCGTTGTTTCACGTGGTTGGCGTCACTCCCGAAGCGCCCTCGCTGGAAGCGGCTTTTCAGGGCAGGCAGCCTGCCGCGACGATCGACGTGACGATGGACGTTTTGTGCGCATCGCGCGCCGAGCTCACACATACCGACAGCGATGCGTTAGACATGGTCGTGCTGGGAAGCCCGCACTTCTCGTTGGCGGAGTTCAAACAACTCGCTCCGCTGGTTGCGGGAAAACAAAAAAATCCCAAGGTGAAATTCTTGGTCACATCCAGCCGTGCCATGACGCAACTCGCGAGGCAGGCTGGTCATCTCGAAGCGCTTCAATCCTTTGGGGCTCAACTGACCGTGGATACCTGTATCCTTACCACTCCGATGTTGCCCCCTGAAATAAAGAACTTGATGACCAATTCGGCAAAGTTTGCATATTACACCCCCGGCTTGTTGGGGCGAAAGATCGCTTTTGGTAGCTTGAAGGATTGTGTGCGATCTGCTATCGAAGGCAGAATCGTTCGGGATGAATCGTTGTGGATAAAATAATCCTCGCGGGTAATCCTTACATCGCTGGCTCTGCAAGTGGAATCGCGCTCGTGAGCAGTGAACCGCTCTCGTTTTGGGGTGGATACGATTGGAAGACAGGCGAGGTCATCGATCGACGGCATCCGCTTTCCGGCATGAACGCAAAAGATAAAATACTTGCAATCCCGTTCACACGCGGGTCGTCCACCACGACGGCAGTGCTGCTTGAAGCGATCCGCGCGCAGACCGCGCCAGCCGCGATCATCACCACGGTAAATGATTTTTTCTTTGCGCTCGCCTCCATTGTGGCGGATGAAATGTACTCCAAGCCAATCCCGCTGGTGGGAGTTTCAGAATCGGATTTTACGCAGTTGCAGACGGGCGACGAGATCGAGATTAATCGAGATGGAAAAATACTCTGCCACAGAGACACAAAGACGCGGAGACCGGATTGATTTTTCTCTGTGCCTTAGCGCCTCCGCGGCAATAAGGATTTCAAATGCTTAAGCTCAATTCTGCCTTGAACTTCACGCCTCCCTCCAGCTGGTTGAAAATCACCGTTATCGATGCGCACACCGGTGGCGAGCCGTTCCGCGTGATCGTGGATGGTTTCCCCGAACTGAAGGGGAATACCACACTCGAAAAACGACGATACGCGAAAGACAATTACGACCATCTCCGCACCGCGCTGATGTGGGAACCGCGCGGTCACGCGGATATGTACGGGTGTCTCCTCACGCCGCCCGTCACGAAGGGTGCGGATTTTGGCATCCTGTTCATGCACAATGAGGGGTTCAGCACCATGTGCGGGCATGGCATCATCGGGATCGCAACCGTTGTGCTGGAGACAGGAATGTTGCCCATGAGCGCGCCGACCACAATGATCAAAATTGACAGCCCGGCAGGGCTGGTAACTGCGTTTGCCCACATCGAGGAGAATCACGTGAATAGCGTGTCGTTTCATAACGTCCCCTCGTTCGTTTCAGAACTCGATGCGGTAGTGGATGTGCCGGGACTGGGGAAGGTTCGATACGACCTCGCCTTCGGCGGCGGGTTTTATGCGTATGTCAATGCGGAAGATGTCGGTGTGCGGTGTTTACCGGAGGACTTCCGCCCGTTGATCGAAAAGGGGATGGCGATCAAACACGCGGTGATGAACAGCCGCGATATCGCGCATCCGTTAGAAAAAGATTTGGGGTTTTTATACGGCACAATTTTTGTGGACGAACCGCAAGACCCGGGCTCGCACAGCCGCAATGTGTGCGTTTTCGCCGATGGGGAGGTGGATCGCAGTCCCACGGGCACTGGCGTGAGCGGGCGACTGGCCATTCACCATCGGCGCGGTGAAATAACACTGAATGAGCCGATCGTCGTCGAAAGTATACTCGGCAGTAAATTCACTGGTCGGGTCGTCGAAGAGGTGGCGTTCGGTCCGTATGCGGCGATCATCCCTGAGGTCCGGGGTGAAGCGCACATCATCGGTCGCAGCGAGTTGTGGATTGACCCGCGCGATCCGCTGAAAGATGGATTCATTTTGAGGTAATGATGAAGCTCCCTTCACACAAATATCTTGATGAACGAAACATTCCATACGAAGCGCGCAGTTTTCCGCCCGAAACTGAAAAGGGTGCGGCGAACGTGGCACGTGCGCTTGGGTTTTCCGAGCGACAAGCTGTGAAGACGTTGATCTTTCAAGTGGATACCGGCGAACGCGTGCTCGTGATGCTTGGCGGCGATCAGAATGTGGTCTCGGGAAATTTGAAAAAGGCGATCGGTTCGCGCAATATTCAGATGGCTTCGCCTGAGGCCGTGAAAGAGGTAACAGGATACGTGATCGGTTCGATTCCCGCGTTTGGCTGGCAACCCAGCGGATTCCGTTCCTTCCTCGAGGCTTCTCTTCTCGACCAACCGATACTGGGCACAGGGGCAGGCCAGTGGGGCGAGGAGATCATGATCACACCTCAGAATCTAGTCAAAGCATGCAATGCGATCGTTGTGAATCTGACGGACAGAGAAAAACCTGTGTTCCCGGAATGAAACATGGAAAGTGCTGTATTGAAAAAGGGGACGCTTTTGCACAAACGATACGAAGTGATGAAAGTGTTGGGCGAGGGGGACTTCGGCACGGTGTATCAAGCGCGCGACAAGCGGACGGGTGACACACCGCGCTTTGTCGCAATCAAGCAAATGCCGATGCAGATGATCGTGGATTGTGAACGTCAGGCGGACTTACGCGCCACGTTGAACCATCCCGCCATACCGCGCATCTTTGGCTACTTTGTGACTGAAACACACTCCTATCTTGTGCGCGAATTCATTCGCGGCTCGAACCTCGAAGAGATTCTCGAAAGTCACAACGGATTCTTGAAGGAGAAGATCGTTGTCCATTGGGCAATTCAATTGTGCGGCGCGCTGGAGGTTCTGCATACTCATAGCGATCATCCAATTGTCTTCCGAGATTTGAAGCCGAACAACATCATGGTCAATCGGGCGGATCGGGTTTCTCTCGTTGATTTCGAACTTGCACGCGCCTTTCCGCCGCGTTTCTTCCAGGAAAATCAAAAGGGCTTGAAACACTTCAGGAAAGGTTTTCCGATTGGCACAGTAGGGTATTCTCCGCCGGAACAGTATCGGGGTGTTGTCACCCCGCAAAGCGACGTGTATGCACTCGGTGCAACACTGCACCATTTGCTAACGCGGCGAGATCCACGCAAGGAAAAACCGTTCACTTTTCAGAACTATCCGGTGCGGTCGCTCAACCCCGCGATTTCGAAAGCAATGGAAGTCGTCGTTATGAAAGCCGTCCAGCCGAAGCCAAGTCGGCGATATTCAACAGCAAGGGAGATGAGGCAGGCGTTGGAGAGTCTGTAAGATTTGCGTAAG
>CAZFDL010000155.1:0-6973 GCA_964517905.1 uncultured Anaerolinea sp.
ATTGGCAGCCATCCGTGTTTTTGAGCGGGGATATTGCAGAAAAGGTCGCCGCGATCAAGCAACAGCAGGGTCCTGATTTGCACGTTTGGGGAAGCAGCAATCTCCTTCAGACGCTGATCAAGCATGGTCTGGTCGATGCGTTCTGGCTGATGATCTATCCGGTTACATTGGGCGCCGGAAAGCGGTTGTTTGCCGACGGCACGCTCCCGATGGCGTTCAAGCTGACGGAAAGTAAAGTCACCCCGACCGGCGTCATCGTCGTGACGTACGAGCGTGCTGGCGCAATACCAACCGGACGTTGATGGATTGCAAACAAACAGTCATGAGGAGCAATTAGCAGTGAATAACAAGTCAAATAGTCGGATTTTTGGAATGAAATTTGCAGGTGTATACCCGCTCTACGTTCAAAAAGCGGAACGCAAGAATCGGACGAAGAAAGAAGTTGACCAGATCATCCGCTGGTTGACCGGCTATACCCCGGCAGGGTTGCAACAGCAGATCAAACGGGAAAATGATTTTGAAACTTTTTTTGCGCAAGCGCCGGCCATGAATCCGAATCGTTCGCTGATCAAGGGAGTGATATGCGGCGTTCGCGTCGAAGAGATCGAGGATCCGCTGATGCAAAAGATCCGCTATTTGGACAAACTGATCGATGAGCTCGCACAAGGAAAGGCAATGGAGAAGATTCTGCGTCAGGAAGTCGTCAAGCCCTAGGAAACAACCGCCCCGGGAGAGGTCGTCATCCGCATGCATTCCCCGTTGGGTTCGTAGTATGCGGGACGACGCCAGTTGATCGGCACAAGCGCGCGACCCTTCCCTGCGCAATGATCAGCAACGGACGAAAACAGGAACGATAGAACAACATATGGCATTGATCCTATTCGATTTTGACGGCGTTCTGGCAGACACGCTTGACGACTTGATCCGGTTTGGTCAGGAAGTTTGCAATGAATTAAACGTAAAACACGTGGTCACCAAGGACGACCTGGGCAATCTTGAGACCATGTCGTTTGCGTCATTCGGGCGGGCATGCGGAGTCCCTGAACACCTTGTCGATGAGTTTGTCCAGCGGTGTTTGAAGCGCTTCGCCGAAAAGAAATCCCCGCCTGCCATATTCCCCGGGTTGGATACGGTCGTCAGGGACTTTGCCGTCAGCAACACGCTTGCCATTATCACAACGAATTCGTCGCAAAATGTACATGCGTTTCTCGTCGAACATGGGTTGGATGAATGTATTCACGCCGTGTATGGCGTGGACACGCCCGGTTCCAAGGCACAGAAAATATCGATCGCGAGGGATCAGTGTTCAGCAGAGACACCGCAGGATGCAGTGTTCATGATAGGAGATTCGCTAAGTGATATCGGCGCCGCAAAAGAGGCAGGTGTGACGAGCGTCGCGGTAACCTGGGGGCATCAGAGTATCGACCGCTTGCTGCGCGGCAACCCCGATCACGTGGTTAATTTTCCGCACGAGCTTATTGAGGTGATCAATAAAATGCATTGAGGCAAGGCAGTCTATCCGTTGTCATGGTACGATTCCAGGAACAGCCGAACCATGCCCCGCCCCACGGAGCCACAATTCCCCGAGGACTGCTCCGCGAACACAAACCGCACTCCCACCCTGCTACCATGAACGATCAAAACATCGCGATACCACTCAAGCGATTCCTGTTGATCCAAGGATGTCCTGTCGACTGGACGGATCTGGATCTCTACCTGTTTCGGGATGAACATGCCGCCTTCTACGTCGGTCAATCGCACCTTGCGTTTGCCCGCGTCTGGGAGCATTTGCTCAGCGGGTTCAAGGGTCACTCCATCGTGGGACGATTCGTCTGGGTCAATTGGCCCCAATCCATGAATTTCACCATCGAATTACTGAACTCACGGTCGGAGCAATTCAATGTTGTGGGGAATGAATTGAACGCCTCCGAGCGACTGCTGATCGAGCATTGGTGTCCGTGCTTCAATGTCTCACAGAACAGTCAACCGTCGCCCCTGCCGGCTTCCTATTCGCCGCCGAACGCTCCGTTCAGGCGCAGGCGAAGCCTGAACGCGTTGATCCACGAAGCCGAGCGAGCCGTTCGGGCGGATGATACAAAAGGCTGGTTGAAAGAATTGGAGGGGTGAAATACGCGCGGCATGCGCACGCTGGCGGGAATCCACAAAACAACTTCCACAAACCCTGACGCCTTCCTACACAATTCCTACACAACCGCTTGATACCCTTGTGAAAATTCCACAAGGAGAATCACTCATGAGAGCATCCGAAGTATCCCATCGTACATACGCGAGGATCGCCGGGTTCACGTTCCTTTTCTACATCGTAGCCGGCATCACCAGCCTGTCGTTGGGAAGCGACGTCGCCATTGTCGATTTGCTTTACTTCCTCCAAAACCTGTCCGCGCTCGTGCTGGGCGTTACCCTCTACATGCTCACGCGTGAATACGGTCCCGCGCTGGCCCTGCTGGCGCTAACCTGCCGAATCATGGAAGCGGTGCATGAAGAAAGCGCGGCCTTCTTTGCGGTGGGAAGCCTGTTCTTCAGCATCCTCCTCCTGCGCGGACGTGTCATTCCCAGCGGGTTGGGCTGGCTCGGCGTGATCGCTTCGGCTCTGCTGACGGCGCTTCTGCCCCTGCAACTCGGCGGCCTCTTCGGCGGGACGATGAACTGGTCGGGAACGGTCACATGGATCGTGTGGATGCCGATGTTGTTCTTCGAATTGGGGCTGGCGCTGTGGCTGTTGGTCAAGGGTGTAAAAGTCGAACAAACGGCAATTGCCAAACCAATCTAGACACAAGGAAAACATACGATGAAAACGATTATCTACCCGAATTACGGTTCGCCCGACGTTCTCAAGATCGTCGAACTGGAAAAGCCCATCCCTAAAGATGACGAAGTCCTGGTTAAAGTCCATGCCACCTCGGTGAATATCGCGGAGTGGTACACCATGACGGGTTTGTTCCTGGCCCGCATAGGCAACGGAATTATCAAACCAAAAGACACAAGGCTCGGCGTAGACTTTGCCGGTGTGGTCGAGGAAGTCGGGAAAAACGTCACCGATTTCAAGCCCGGCGACGAGGTGTTCGGCGGGCGAAATGGTGCATATGCCGATTACGTTACCGTGAGGAAGGCGATCACCCATAAGCCGGCCAACCTCACGTTCGAGGAAGCGGCGTCTGCCCCTACGGCGGGAATCACCGCACTGCAGGGTTTGCGCGACCACGGGAAAATCCAGCCGGGGCAGAAAGTTCTGATTCACGGCGCCTCGGGCGGAGTGGGTTCGTTTGCCATTCAGATCGCCAAGGCATTCGGCGCGGAAGTCACCGCTGTGTGCAGTACACAGAACGTCGAGTGCGCCCGTTCGATGGGGGCGGACCATGTTTTTGATTACACCAAAGAGGACTTCACGCGCAGCGGTCAACGGTATGACCTGTTACTCAACGTGAACGGAAGCCGCTCATGGTCTGACTACAAGCGCGCCCTCAAACCGGATGCCAGGTTTGTCCTCATCGGAGGACCGCGGACGCCGATGATCGGTCCGCTTAGCGTCTTGATCAAGATGCGAATTGCAATGCTGGGCGCGAGTCAGAAGTTCGTTTTTTTCGTCGCTCAATTCAACCGGGACGACATGGAAGTCCTAAAAAACCTGCTCGAAACCGGCAAGGTGAAGCCTTTTGTCGAGCATACCTACCCTCGGTCGAAGATCGCCGACGCCATGCGCCACCTTGGTGGGGGTCACGCCAAAGGGAAGATCGTTGTTACGATGAGATAATGGAATGAGTACAATACACAGACATGATTCAATTGGGTGATAACCAAATGACAACTCGAACCATTGCGGTATCTCCGCTGGGATATGCGCGAATCGCCGGCGTTCTGTATTTGATCATCATCATCGCTGGTGCGCTTGGTCAGATTTTCATTCGCGGCAGGCTGATCGTACCCGGTGATGCCGTATCCACAGCCGGCAACCTTCTGGCTTCCCAGTCTCTGTGGCGAATTGGCATTGCAGGCGACCTCCTGATGCACATTTTCGACATCCCATTGATGCTGACCCTCTATCTGCTGTTGAAGCCGGTCAATAAAAATCTTGCCCTGATGGCGGTCCTTTTCAACCTGATACAAACCGCTGTTCTGGTCGTCAACAAGTTAAATCTCCTGCTGCCTTTGTTTTTGCTCGGGAATGCAGAATACCTAAAAGTATTGGAACCTGAGCAACTGCAAGCTTTAGCGTATCTGCCTCTCAAGTTGCATGATTACGGCTTTGGTATCGGGCTGCTGTTTTTTGCCTGTGTATGCCTGGTTCAGGGATATTTGATTATCAAATCGGGTTTTTTACCGAAGCTGATTGGCGTGTTGATGGCGCTTGCGGGTCTGAGTTATCTGGCGAACAGCACCACCCTGCTCCTTGCCCCTGCCTATGCAGAGACGGTCGTACCTGTTTTGGCATTAGCCCTGCTTGGCGAATTGTCGCTTTCATTGTGGCTGATCGTGAAGGGCGTAAACGTTGGAGAGTGGAAAAAACGTTCGGCTGATGGAGTCTCATGATCGAGCCAGCCAAGTTTGCCTTGTTCGTCGCCGTTTCTTGGGCGTTGATCCTTGCTCCGGGTCCCGACATGCTGTATGTGCTTACCCGCGGGATGACCCATGGACGCAGGGCAGGCATTGTATCCGCCGTGGGTGTCATTGGAGGGATTCTGGTTCACACGACGGCCGCCGCGCTCGGAATAACGCTCATCTTCCAAACTTCGGCGTTTGCCTTCCTGACCGTGAAATATCTCGGCGCAATTTATTTGATCTATCTCGGCTTCAAAGCCTGGCAGGATAAAAGCGCGTTCAGCCTCGAGGTAGCTACATCCAGCGTGAGTTCACGGTCTCTTTTCTGGCAGGGTGTGTTATCGAATGTGCTCAACCCCAAGATCGCGGCCTTCTTTTTGGCGTTCCTGCCGCAGTTTGTGGATCAAACGGGCAGTCAAGTAACTCTGCAAATGATGATCTTGGGTCTGACCTTCGCATTCTTCGGGCTGTGCTTTCTGGTTATGGTTGGCTATTTCGCTGGGTTGGTTGGAGTGTGGATTTCAAACCAGCCTCACTACATCAAGTTTTTCCGCCGGCTAAGCGGCGGCATCTTGTTCATTCTCGGCGCGCGCCTGGCGTTCATGGAACAACGGTGATCATATAGCTAGGCGTTTGTCTTGCAAATCAGAAAGTACAGAAAAGGAATAACTTATGAAGTCCCCAAAGGAATTGTTGATAATCTGCGTCTTGGCCGTCTTGATCTCGAGTTGTCAATTTCCATCTGTTGCAGCGACTTCTCCCGCAGAGGTTTCAACTTCTGTCACACTCCCTACTGCGACCAATGTTCCCACCATAATTGCGACTGAAACCGCCACACTAATTCCTGAACAAGTTCCCTTTGTCGTCTCTCCTACAAGTTGTGCATCTTCAAATGGTCAACTACCTTCCTTGTCCAATCCCGAATTGTCATCCGTCATACGCCCAGTAAATCGTTCTTTTGGTGGTGGGGTTGTGCAAAGCAAGGAATTTACAATCGAGTTATTATTGTATTGCGATGAGATTTTCCAACCCGATGCGAATGACTCCTCCTATCTCAGTGATATAAGCGGCCTGGCGGTTTATCATACCTGGCGCTACGATGGGACAGAAGTTAACGGGGGGATAACTGGAGGGATAACTCATGTTTTCTTTGGTATCGACCCTTATATTCAGTGGCAGGGAGCAGTAGGGGGCGGTCTACTTCAGGGATATATATCCCAGGGACAAGTGGCAGGCATTCGGTTTTCGCCCAATATCATCCCTGATTTTTCAAAAAAGGTTTCTATTCGTTTCGTTTATGTAATAGAAGCGCCAAATGGAAATTTATCAGGTGCGGTACTTTCATTTGACCTTCAACAAGTTTCTGATGGTCTCCAGCCAAACAATTTACTTGTAACTCCTTTATCGGAGATAGAATTAAATTCCATGGAGCCCACCATTCAGAGTCTAGTGCCAACGTCAACACCCTAGAGTGTGTGGCATCCAAATCAACGCTGACCGTTGGGCAACCTGTTGCAAAATTAAAATCGATTGAATTGAATGATCGTGCAAAATATTAGAAACTCAGACAACGATCGAGCAAAATTGAGTCGCCTCTTTGGTTGGATGGGAACAACCTGTTTGTTGTTGATCATACCGATCAAGGCAATCCGTTGGGAAGGAGGAATGATTGCGGCAAATCTTTTCATAGGGATTGCCCCAAGTGTTCTTGGACCTGCTGGATTGTTATTCTTACTTCTTTCCAGTTCTGGCAAGTTGTCGAAGTTGACTCTACTTCAACTGACTCTTCTAGTCATGGGAGTAGCGCTCGGATTGGAATTCGCACAGCTCATTCCGAGACCCGGTATCCTGCAAAGGATCAAATATACTTTTGATTAGCTTGACGTTTGGTCAAGCCTGGTGAGTGTGGCAATCGGATATCTGGTGGTTCGCCGTCTCAGAAGCCATTCAAGATGGTCGACTAATGACACGCAACAGGATTGGAATATCTGATGTGTGGAAATGCAAGTGCTGGTCGCCTGTTCCAGGATGCGACCGCCCAACATCGGCTCCACCCAGCCCGCCTTCGGTGTGGGTATGCTGGCGCCATTTGCATGGTTTCGTGCCATCATGATTTTGTTGCCCTGCCAGAATCGGCGGCGTATTTGCAAAGGTGAATTCCTGAATTCAAACAGGAGCAAATCTAATGTCTCGGCTTTTGATACTCGTATCTATCACAAATAGCCTCCGCTGGCTCACCGGCAGCATACTGCTTGGCATGGGTGTGCGCCTGGCAATGACATCCCAGCGGTAATGGCAGAGGAGATCAAATGAAAATCAGATACTTTGAATTCTTGAAACATCTCATTCGTTTTAGGCGCGTCTCCTACCAGAGCTGCGGGTTGGATGGTTGGCGAAAACGGCGAAGTGACCTGTA
>CAZFDL010000156.1:0-6919 GCA_964517905.1 uncultured Anaerolinea sp.
TCGTATCAGACCTGCGGAAGAGTCCGCTTCAAGATGTTGTACATCGGCAGAGCCTTCACCGCGCCCTCGACGACGCAGGTGAGCGGCGTATCCACGAGATAGGCGGGGATGCCAAGCGATTTCGTCAATAATTTATCAACCCCGCGCAGAAGCGCGCCACCGCCGCAGAGTGCCACGCCGCGGTCAATGATGTCCGCGACCAGTTCAGGCGGAGTCCGCTCGAGCACGCGACGGCCCGTTTCGATCACAGATTTGAGCGGGTCTTGCAAGGCTTCGACGATCTCGCCGGTGGTCAAGGTCACCGGGCGCGGCAGGCCGGTCACCTGGTCCTGTCCCTGCACTTCCATGCTGTTCTCGGTGTCCTGCGGCACAGCCGCGCCGATCTTCGTTTTGAGTTGCTCGGCCGTCGTTTGTCCGATCACTACACCGTATTTCCGACGCACATAATTGACGATGGCTTCATCGAAGTCCAGCCCGCCGGAGCGCAGCGTCTCGGCGGAAACGATGCCGTACATCGCAATCACTGCCGCTTCCGTGCATCCGCCGCCGAGGCAGATGACCATATTCCCGGCTGGCGAACCGATTGGCAGGTCCACGCCGATCGCGGCGGCAAGCGGCTGTTGGATCAAATACGCCTCGCGGCTCCCCGCCTCCAGCACGGCTTCGTAGACCGCGCGCCGCTCCACGCTCGTAACGCCATAGGGGACGGAGATCATCACGCGCGGGCGGATCAGGCGCATGCTTCCGCTAACCTGTCGGATCAAATACGATAACAAGGTTTCAGTGATCTCATAATCCGCGATCACCCCGTTCTTTAGCGGCCGCGCCACTTCGATGCTTTCCGGCACGCGCCCGTACATCTCCAGCGCCTCCTGCCCCACCGCGACCATTTTTTGTTCGTCGGTTTCGATCGCGACGATGGTGGGTTGCTGAACAAGAACCTGGGTGGAATCCGCGAGGCGGGTGAACATCGTACCCAGGTCTATGCCCAGGTCCTTTGAGAACATTGCCATTCGAGAGTATCTCTTTCCCGTACCGTTTAAGTTCTGGAAGTGAACTGATGATACCTGAAAGGCAGGGCATTGTCTAGCAAGTAGATCGTCCCGCAGGTTTCGTTGAACACATTGATAACGCGCTCCAGCCTGCGGTACGTTGGCGCACCAATACCCTTGTCATCCGCTCACATTGCGCTATCATTGGCGCGAGCAATTGATTTTGGATCGCAAAGGAGATTCAAAACCCAATGAAACGTTACTGGAAAGTCGCCGTCCTTGCCAACATCAAGGACGATTCCCAACCGAAGCCGGATGGAGTCCCACCGGACGCGTTCGCCGACTTCGATCATATCGACACGATCGACGCGATTCGTGCCGCCATTGAAACGGACGGCCACAAAACGCTTTTTATCCACGCAGACAGGGACCTGCCGTTCGCGCTGCGCGACGCACAACCGGATATCTGCTTCAATATCGCCGAAGGACTCGGCGGCGACGCGCGCGAGGCACAAGTGCCGGCATTCCTCGAGATGTGGGGCATCCCCTACACCGGGTCGCGCGTGCTCACCAATGCGATCTCGCTCGACAAAACGCTGACGAAACGCATCTGGCGCGACCGGCGTTTGCCCGTCGCTCCCTTTCAAGAGTTCATCGTCGGCGACGAGGCGTTACGACCGGAGTTGAAGTTTCCGCTCTTCGTCAAACCCGCGCGCGAAGGCACCGGCATGGGCGTGGACATGAAAGCCATCGTCAACAAAGAGAAGGAGTTACGCGAACGCGCGCAATACATCATCAATACCTACCAGCAACCCGCGCTCGTGGAGGTCTTCCTGCCGGGGCGCGAGTTTACGGTGGGCGTGATGGGCCGCACCGATGCGAAACTGTACTCGCGCAACCCCGATTGGTATGAAAAGGACGGCTTCCATCGCTTCCCCATTTTGGAATTGGATATGACGCGCTCGGTTACGCCAAAAGTGTACAGCCACGCGTCCAAATCGAAAGAGGTCGGCGAGGAGGGCGCGCCCGGGTACTACTGCCCAGCCGAGGTGGAACCCGAACTCGAAAAGAAACTCAAATACTTTGCCGTGCGGGCGCATCAACTGCTCGGCGCGTTGGATGTGTCGCGTACAGACATCCGCCTCGACGACGAAGGCAACCCGCGTTTGCTGGAGATCAACACCCTGCCCGGTCTCACTCCCGATTACAGCGACTTGTGCCTGCAAGCCCAAGCCGAGGGCATACGGTACGAAGACTTGATCCTGGAGATCCTTTACCTCGGCGCGTCGCGTTGGGGCATGGTCGCGCCGCGCGAAATGCCGCCCGCAAACACGAAAAGCTAATCCGACAGGTCTCGTTAACGATCTACAGACGCTTTCCCTCGCCGATGCGTGCGAATTGACCATCTGCCCGCAGCCCGTCGAACGGGAGAGATTGATTCAGGAAGTCGGCTCGCTTCATCAATTCGAGGCTCAAAAGAAGAACGCTTCTTTCGCACCGATTCATCCCGTCTACGCGGCGGTGAAGATTCTGGCGGCTCCGGGCTGGGACTGGCGATCGCCAGGTCCATTGTGCGGGCTCACGGCGGGCAAATATACGCGGGATCAAAAGCAGGGCAGGGATTGCGGGTCGTGATCCGTTTGTCGAAATCCAATTCCCAAAAATAAGAGAAGATTTAGAGTTTCTCCAAAGTTCCCACAACATTCGTACAATAGGGCACGATAGATCTACCTAGAACAAATCAATCGGTGGTTCTGTTGAATACTGGATGTGCCCCATCCCAAAGGTAAGCGATCAGCGAGCCTATTCGTCTGAGTGACAATCAAAAAAAGACCTCGGCAAAACAACCGGGGTCTTTTGACAACAAGGAGCGAGTATGGATTTTATCGATCGGTTCATCACTGCCATTACGCAATTGCATCCCACGCATCCGATGTTCGTCCACTTCCCCATTGCGCTCACCGGCGCGGCGTTCTTTTTCGTTCTGCTTGCGTGGTGGCGAAATAACACCATGCTCGAGCAGGCCGCGTTCGCCAACATGGCTCTGGCCGCGGTCAGCACGGTCATTGCCGGCCTTACCGGGGTTATGGATAACATCAAGAACTACGAGGGCGAGGCGCCGAACGCCTCTGCCAAGATCATACTCGCCTTGGTATTGTTCCTGCTCACCACCGGCATCAGCATCGTTCGGTATCGCAACCCCGCGATCTTCAGCAAAGGCAACCGCTCACTCTATGCGGCAGCGTACGGGTTGAGTTTCCTCATCGCCTTCACGCTCGCATTTCTTGGAGGCGTCATCTTATATGGTTTCTAGGAGAAAAATGAAAAAGATAGTGATCGCAGTTCTACTGATCGGATTGATATCCGCGTGCGGGACTCAGCCAGCGGAAACTCCCGCTTCACCCACAGGTGGGCCTGCCGCACCCACAGACGCGCCTCCCGCCGCCGATACAACCGTCCCTGCGACGGATTCGGCAAGTCCAACAGTTGTCATCCCAACCACGCCGCCCACCGAAGCATCCGCACAGACCGCCACGGTCAGTTTTGCGAACGATGTGGTTCCCATCCTGCAAAGCCGCTGCTGGAATTGTCACGGCGGTGACAAGACGGAAGAAGGGTTAAACCTCACGACCTTTGCCGGCATCTTCGCCGGCTCTGAAAACGGACCGGTGATCGTCCCCGGCGATGCGGATAACAGCCTGCTTGCCGAGCAGGTCGTCTCGCAAGAAATGCCCAAGCGCGGACCGAAGTTAACGCCTCCGCAAGTGCAGGTCATTTTGGATTGGATCAATCAAGGTGCGCTGGAGAATTAGCGCACCCACACGCGCGATCGTGCAGATAGCGTATTGCGCTTAAGCCAGTTGAGCGACGAATTAGAAAAACACTCCGTTCATAATGAACGGAGTGTTGCTTTTCCATGGCCATGAGGGAGGCACGATGATTCAAGGTATTCAATCACTCTCATCCGCTTTCATCTGTCCGGCGGATTGATCGGCTCCCGAAAATCGTAGATCCCGTCCTTCACTTCCCACTTCTTCCCGCACCTCGAACATTCGAGGTGAGACTTTTTCTCCTCGAGTGGATGATATCCGCAAGCGGGGCATTTGAAGTAGGACAAGATGTTATTGTGCCCATTCGGCGGGCTGGTATCCCGCCGTGCGAGTTTCGCGCTCACAAACACCGAGGGCGTGAGTTGAAACCACGCTCCCGTCCATTGGAAGAGGGAGTCAAAGAAAACCAGAATTCCTGTGGGCACGAAGCGCTTCAACAACCCCATGCGAAAGTGCGAAAGCGTCAACACGGTTTCAATGGTAAAGCCCAAGGCGCCCAGCCACGTGCGGATTGTCTTCGGGTGAAAGTCAAAATTTAATTTCACAAACTCGACCGGTTCGGGCGTGAATGGACTCCACGCCTGCCTGCCCAGCCAGTAACGCAGAATGGCTTTGAGGTTGAGTTTGTTTGCAAACTCTAAAATGAAAATACCGTTCGATCCCAGGACGTTTTTCACCTGCCCCAACGCCTTCGGCGCGTCGGCCATGTGATGCAGGACGCGGATCATCGTCGCTGCGTCGAACAAGCCATCCACGAATGGAAGGCGGTACACATCCGCCGCGACATACAAGTACCTGCTGGAGTTTCCAAGTCGGGCTTGCGCCTGCTCGAGTTGTGTACGTGAGTAATCCAGCAGGACGACGCTGTCAAAGCCCACGTAGCGGGGCGTGTTCCTGCCGGCCCCGGCGCCCAGTTCGAGAAGCAGGCGTCCGCGTTTGGGGAGGAGGCGCTTGAGGGCAATCGCCTCGGTGCGGTCTTCATATTCACGTTCGCCCTTGTCCCAAAACGTTTTTTGGTAATCGGAGCCTTCGTAATCACAGATGGGAGTTTTGTTCATAAGAAAAGAGTCGGGTTATTTTACCCGACTCTCGAAACAAGCTTGAACCTGGCTATCGATCATTTCCCGTTTGTAGGACGACCAATCGCGCGGTAGTTGAAACCCAGTTCTTTCATGCGCGGCGGGTCGTAGATGTTTCGTCCATCATAGATCACCGGGCTTTTCATCGTCTCTTTCACCTTTTCGAGATCGAGCTGCTTGAACTCGTTCCACGGCGTGACGACCACCAGCGCGTCGCAGCCCTTCGCCATTTCGTACACGTCGCTGACGATCTCCACGGCGGGCATGTGCGGCGCGGCGGCTTCGCGCGCAACCGGGTCATACGCGCGGACTTTCGCGCCTGCGGCGATCAGCGCGTTCGAGATATCCACCGACGGCGCGTCGCGCATATCGTCTGTGTTCTCCTTGAACGCCAGCCCCAGCAGACCGACGGTCTTTCCTTTCAAATTGCCGCCCAACATTTTTTCCACCTGCATCGGCACGTCCCTGCGGCGATCGTAATTCACCTTGACAACATCATCGAGAATGCGCGGATTGAGTCCCTTTTGCTTTGCCATGAACGCCAGCGCCTGCACGTCCTTGGGAAAGCACGATCCACCCCAACCGAGACCGGCATCGAGGAAGTAGCGGCCAATGCGCGCGTCGTAGCCCATGCCCGCCGCGACCTCTTTTACATCCGCGCCGTACGCTTCGCACACATCTGCCAGTTCATTGATGAACGATATTTTCGCGGCGAGGAAGGCATTGCTGGCGTATTTGATCATTTCCGCGGTGCGCAAGTCGGTAATGACGATGGGCGCACGCAGGGGAAGATGAAGTTGCGCCACTTTGTTGGCGGCGTCTTTATCGAGCGAGCCGATCACATTGCGATGCGGCGACATGAAATCCGCGATGGCTGAACCTTCGCGCAGAAACTCCGGGCACGACACCACAGCAAAGTTCATCGGTTTGGGGTGGGCAGATTTCACAATGTCCGCGACCCAATCCCCAGTCCCGATGGGAACCGTGGATTTGTTGATGATAATGAGCGGTGCGGACATATGTTTCGCGATCGATCGCGCCGCGACTTCCACGTATTGCAGATCCGCCGCGCCATCCACACCTTCCGGTGTCCCCACGGCGATGAAGGCAAACTCCGCCCCCTTCAGCGCTTCGGGGTACGAGGTGGTGAAACTCAGCCGCCCCGCCTTGACGTTGCGTTTGACAAGCTCCTCCAGCCCCGGCTCATAGATCGGCATGATACCCTTATTGAGATTCTCGATGCGTTTCGCGTCCACATCCAGCGCGACCACGCGGTTCCCCAGATCGGCAAAACAGGCGCCGGTCACAAGACCGACATACCCCACGCCGACGACACAGATTTGCTTCATAGTTTTATACCTCTTTTTCGGTTCGAAAATAATTTTCAGCCACCAGGATATCGATCGGCTGTGCGCCATTTTCACAAACAAGCGTGAAGTTGACGATTTTGGTGCAATTTGAGACCACGTGGCTCACCAGACTGCCCCATCCATGACCCAAAGTTTAGCCTTTTGTTACGAAAATCTCGCTATCAAAAAAACAGTTTTCGCGGCCTGCGTTTTTTCCGTTTTTTTTCGAACGCACGACCGAGTTCCAACAGAAAATTCTCCACCATCAGGGGTTTGGTAAAGTAGCCATCGCACCCCGCCCGCAACGCGCGGTCGCGGTGACGCGGGAGCGTGTGCGCAGTGATCGCGTACACCGGGATGGACTTCGTCGCGTCATCCGATTTTAGTTTTTCCGCCGCGGTCCAGCCGTCCATTTCGGGCAAGCCCAGGTCCATCAGGATCAGATCGGGTTGTTGCAATCGCGCGGCATCCACTCCATCGCGCCCATTCACCGCGAGAAACACATCGTAGCCTCCGTGCTCCAGGATCACGCGCACGAGTTCGTAATTATCCATGTTGTCTTCGACCACGAGGATTTTCTTTTTTTCCATTCGCAATAAATATACCCCGTCTTGCCGCTTCGGGCAATGACGTATAATCACAAATATGAAAATTCTGTACGTGGTGGA
>CAZFDL010000157.1:0-6799 GCA_964517905.1 uncultured Anaerolinea sp.
TGGGCACTATGGTCTGACATGGCAATCTCCTTTCCCTTACATAATCTAACCCACGCGGCTGATTATGGTTATGGGAACTTTCACCTAGTGTGCCAATGCCGGACTGCCAAAGCCAGATTCAAAACTGCCAAAAACCGCCAACTTTAAGAAAAGTGACGGTCATCTGAGAAGGTGACCGTCACTTTTGCTACTTGAGCACCACTCCGCTTCTGGCGGGGATGGTGAGTTTCAACCGCCCATCTACAATGGAAATATCCGATGGTTGCCCAAAGACCGGCTTCGGATGCTTCGCCTCCACCGTAACTTCGACCTGCTCCGGCTTCTCCGAAACGTTCAACGCCACGATGTACGTCTTCCCCTCGAACGAGCGCGAATAGGCATACACGCCATTTGCCGACCACAGTCGTTTCATATCGCCGCGCCGGAACGCAGGATATTTCTTCCGCAGTGCGATGACCTCTTTGAAATAACCAAGAAGGTCTCTGTCCCACTTATGTTCGTCCCACGGGAATGACTTACGACAATAAGGGTCGTGTTCGCCGTCCAGCCCGATCTCATCTCCGTAATAAATGCACGGCGCGCCGGAGATGGTCATGATGAACAGCCAGGCAAGTTTGAGCGAGTTCTTGTCGCCGCTGGCAAAGGATAAAAAGCGCGGCATATCGTGGCTGTCGAGCAGGTTCAATTGCGAGCGGGTGATCTCTGGTTTGTACAAACCCATCATGTGATCCACTCGATTCGCAAATTCGTGTGCGTCGATGGGATGGTGAATGGATCGGAAGTTCGATTGCTGGTGTGCCACGCGCAAATCGAGGTGCTTCGCAGGGAAGAAAGCCGCGCACGAGTTTGTGGCGATGTAATTCATTACTGCATCGAACTGGTCACCCTGCAGCCAGCGTTGCGACTCGTGCCAGATCTCGCCGACGATATATGCTTCCGGGTTGGCCCACCGCACACGGCGTCGGAACTCCTGCCAGAACGCATCGTCGTCGATTTCAGCGGGCACATCCAGCCGCCAGCCGTCCGCGCCGAACTTGATCCAGAATTCGGCGACGTCGAAAAGAAACTCACGCACAGCGGGGTTGTTCGTGTTGAATTTTGGCAACGCGGGCAAATTCCACCAGGCGCGGTAGCCTATGGCAGTCAGGCTGTCTTCATGTTGTAGAAGTTTCTGCTCATGAGGGCTGGGGTACGCGCCCCAATGTTTTTTGCCCGTCAATCTTTCTTCGTCAAAAAAGAACCAATCTTTATACGGCGAACCTGCTCCATTTTCGAGCACATGATGAAATTGCCAGAAACCGCGCGAGGCGTGATTAAACACCCCGTCCAGAATGACGCGGATGTTTTTCTTGTGCGCTGAGTCCAACAAAACACGTAAGGCTTCGTTGCCGCCGAGTAAGGGATCCACGTTGTAATAGTCGAACGTATGGTAACGATGGTTGGACGCGGATGAAAATATCGGGTTGAGATACAGAGCCGTGATGCCCAGCTCCTGTAAATAATCAAGCCGTTCGGCAACTCCATACAGGTCGCCGCCCTTGAATCCGTGCGGGGTGGGAGGCGAATCCCACGCTTCGAAACCGATGTCGGGCATGCGCCTGCCGCGCGCGAATCGGTCGGGAAAGATTTGGTAGAAGATCGCGTCCTGCACCCATTCTGGTGTGGTCATTGATAAGCCTCGGTAGTGGAATAAAGCAGGACAAGAGATCAATCTTGTCCTGCGGTGAAGATTCTACTTCACTTCAACTGGTTGTGGAAAATATCGATCAATGACGGATTCTTGTGCGCATTAGCCATCGATCGAGCCGAACAGCATGCGTTCGAGAAGTGTGTTCTGGAAGAGGACGAATAGAATTATGGCAGGGATGGAAACAAGGAGGGCAAGCGAACCCAGTTGACTGTACGGTTGCGCTGAGCCGGTCTGCACGATGGAGTAGATCGCCATGGCGAGTGTGATCCTGTCGCTCTGATCGAGGAACAGCCAGCCGATGGTGAATTCCGAGTAGGCGGTCAGGAAGGCGATGATCCCCGCGACTGCAATGGATGGGAGCGCCAGCGGAAGGCTGACTTGTAGAAACGTCCCGAATTGACTCGCTCCATCGAGGTAAGCCGCCTCTTCGAGTTCCTTCGGGACGCTTTGGAACGCGGCGCGCATGTTCCAAATGCAAAACGGCATTGCAAATGCCGCGTAGACGACGATCAACCCGAGATGCGTTGTGCGGATCTTCAGGAGGGTCAACAAAATGTATAGAGGCGTGGCGAACGCGATCGGGGGAAGGATCGCAGTCAACAATAGGATGAACAGTCCCGCTTGGCGGCCCGGGAAGCGAAAGCGCGCGAAGGCGTATGCCATGCTGGTCCCTAAAACGACGGCAAGGATCGTTGCCATGATCGAAACGAACAAACTGTTTCTGAACAGCGTCAGGAATTCAACAGATTGGTAGGGTCTATCCAGTACCTGCAGAAGCGGTTCCAGACTGAATTGTTTCGGCAGGAGGCGAAATTCCGTTGGCGCTCCGCGCAGCGAGCCGTCGAACGCCACGCGCAGGATTCCCCAAATGGGGAACAGCACATAGATGCCGATCAGAATCAAACCTGCGTGCGTGAGGATCTGTGATGCTTTATTCTTAGGCATAGGTCACTCCCTCTGCAGCCTTGCCCCACCGGTTCATCAGAACAACAAAGACGCTCAACAGGATCAATGCAATGATGTTGATGGTCGCCGAAAATGCAAATTCACTTCCCTGATAGAGTACATAATACGAGATGGACGAAAGCGTGATCATGTTGTCCGCGGTTTGGAAATAGTACGGTATGAACATCTGGAAAAGATAGAACTGGTTGAATGCAAAAATGGCACGCACCAGCAGGGCGGGGAGCACAAGCGGTTGGAGTAGAGGCCAGGTCACATACCGGAACGTCTGCCAGCCATCCGCGCCATCGATTGAGGCGGCATCATAAACATCCTTTGGCAGCATTTTGAGTCCCGCGCTGGTTGCCAGCATGATAAAGGGGAATCCATACCAGAGCGCGGAGACCAACATCACGATGAAGATCAGGTTCGGGTTTCGTTCCCAGCCTGCGAGACTGGCAAGCACGGGAATTTCACCGCCATAGTGTTTGATCGCGAGGGCGAGCCATCCGTTGAACGGCGCGAAAATGTTCAGCCACAACAACGCGCCCACCGCTTCGGGAATCGCCCATGGCAGAATAAAGATCGTCTGCCAGAACCTGCGCACGCGATCCCTGCTTCGCCAAAGCAATAAACCCGCACCAATGCCGAGCACGGCTTGCAATGCCACGGAGGTGATCGTCCAGAAATAACTGAAAAACGTTAATCCAGATTCGGAGAGAAATCCGAGCGTATCGAAGTAACTCAGCAAACCTACATAATGGACTTTGAATTGATCGAGAGGCGTATTCCGTGCGGGTAAAGCGATCTGCCCTGTGATACCGCCGATGACCTCCCTTGCAATGCCTCCCTGTAATCCGTCTCGCAGAGATGAACCGCTTAGTGTGGTCATCGACATGGCGAACTGGTAGAAGATGGGAAGGAGCGTCAGGGCAACGAAGAGGATGAGACCGGGAACCAGCCATGGAAGCGCGCGGACAGTTTCCCTTCTTGACGGTTTCACCGCTTCTTCCCGGCGTTTCTGCCCGCTTCTCCACCACTCAGCGATGTTCGCCGCGGTTGTTTGAATCCCCTCTGCCGCGACAAAGGAGAGCGGTGCGGTTGCCACGAGAATGTATTGAGGCCATTTCGTGCGCCAGATGAACAGGAGAAAAACATCCACCAAAAGCCAGATGGCGATGAAGCGATTCTTTCGCCATGTGCCTGCTAAGCCGAAAATGGCAAAGGTAAAGATGAGTCCATCCAAACGGATCGGAAACGCGTCCCTGCTCCAATTCAAGGGCACTGAAGTGGACAGCCACTTCAATTGTTGCCATGCAGGGAAGTTTGCGCGTTCTACATTAGGGTTGGTCGTGGTCGCAGTGACAGCCTCCAAAGTTACGCGGATGCTTTCACCCGGGTTTGACCAATAGAATGGATTGCAGAGGAAGAACACGAGCATCGCCAGAAGCCCCCAGGCGAATGCCTTGCGAAAGAATTTTCTCATCTCATGGTTTTCTTTGGAGGTCAGGAACCAATCGATCAGGATGGCGAAGCCGACAGCCGAATGCAAATATTTCGACGATGCGCTCATCCCCAGGAACACAGCGGATACGACCAATAACGCGTTTCCCGTTCTTTCAGTTTTTCTTTTGGAGAAATAATAGGTCAACGCGGTGGCGGTGCTCATCACGGAGGCGAAGCCATCCAACATCACTTGAGATGTATATTTGATGGTGAAGCTGTGAATGGCAAGCAGCAATCCGCCAAGCGGATTCATCAGCGCCAGCAGGAGCGTCGTAATTGTTCCCCAGAGGACGGACATGCCACGCGCTGCGTTAAGCAATTTGGGCGGTAGCAGCCTTGCAGGGGGATCGGTGATCGCTACATCCGCGACCAGAGGTTCCTCGGGCAATTTCAAGATGCTCAAGCCGAACATGATCTTGGCGAGTTGGGGATGTTCGGGGCGGTAGTTCGTATCCAGAAAGCCGCGCCAGTTCGAGGACCGGATCAGATGCGCAAATTCCTGTCCTGCTCGCAGGTAATCATCTTCGTCAAAATCGATCGAAAGCGAATTGGCGGCGTGGGAGCGTAATCCGAATGCGACCAAAACCGCAAGTGCAATTAAGAGGTACCGAAGCGTTGCGATAGTGAGTTTGTTCATGTGTGTCGCAGGAGACGGGAATAGTATAATCCGTATCGGTTATTCATTATGGATGTTGATCCTGAGAGTCTCGACCCTGAATTGCGGAGCGCGAAATTGTACGCGTTGGCTTCTGCCGCGCTGGGGTTGATCAGTCTATGTGCCGCGATCATACCGCTGTGCGGGGGAATCTCGAGTCTGCTTGGCTTGCTGTTTGGGCGAATCAGCATGAAGGTCGAAAAGAGCCGAATGGCAACAGCGGGCATGGTATTATCCGCATTAGGACTGCTGATCGCAATTGTATATTTTTTGTTTCTGTCTGTTTTCAGGGATTAAGCCTGATCATTTCAACTGGAGAATATATGCCTGAAACGGGGGGATTTCGGAAAGAGGCCGGTACTCGGAAAACACCCCATTGCGTATTTTTAGCGAGAATGCCTGAGTTGCATCGAGTAGAGATGTAACCCCTAGATCTCCGTTGGGTAAAATACTTTCAGTGAGATTCAATGCGTAGTCTGCAATCGGTGTCTCTGTCAAGTTGATCAAAATCAGAACATTATCCTCCCCGTTGCTTCGCAGAATGGCAAAAACTCCGGTATGCCCGGTCTCGACCAATGTGATGTTTCCATTTCGCAAGGCTGGGTGTTCTGTGCGGAGTTTTATCAAGGTGCGATAGAGATTCAAAAGCGATTCCGAATCGCTTTCCTGCAGCGCAACATTGACGCGCAAATAGTCCGGGTTGGGGTCGCGCCAGGGGGTGCCTGTTGTAAACCCGGCGTTCTCCCCCGAACTCCATTGCATTGGCAATCGGATATCTTCATCCGGTTTTTTGCCTTGCATACCGATCTCTTCGCCGTAATAGATGAACGGCGTTCCCGGCGAGGTGAGCAACATGACCGCGGCAAGCCTCGCCTTTTGTTCGTCCCCATCAAAAACGCTCATGACCCGATTCTGATCGTGGTTGGTGAGGAACGTGGCGTAATCGCCATCGGTCATGTCGCTGAGCGTGAATTTCCACGCGCTGTTGACGCCTGTGTTCGATTCGCCTTTGACGCTGTTCATGATCCCGCTGGCAAGTTCGAAGTTAAAGACGTGATCGAATTGTTCCTCGTAGGTGGTGGCGATGAACGCACCCGCGCCGTACACTTCGCCTACGGTGTAGGCATTGGAATTCTCATTTTTGTAGAACGTGTAGAATTCCTTGAACCATGCATGTGTGGCAGGTGTATTCTCGAGCTTGCCGCCTTCCTCGATCAAGTGCTTTGCCGCGTCGAGTCGAAAACCGTCCACGCCGATGTCTTCGAGCCAATAACGCGTCACTGCGAACATCTCTTTGGTTACATCAGGATTTGAGTAATTCAGGTCGGGCATGCAGTCGCAGAAGAAGCCGAAATAATATCCGCTGATGCCGCGATGCCAGTGATTCCCCGATTCATTCGACCACACATACCAATCACGATACTTCGAATCCAACGCAAGGTTCGCGTCAACAAAGAATGGGTGCTGGCTGGAGGTGTGGTTGAGGACGAGGTCAATGATGATTCTGATACCGCGGCTGTGCGCTTCGGTCAGCAAGTTCTTGAGATCGTCCATGCTTCCATATTCCGGTTTGGTTGCATAGTAATCGATCACGTCGTACCCGTGATAAGAGGGTGATGGATGAATCGGCATCACCCACAGCGCATTTGCCCCGAGTTGTTGGATGTAATCCAATTTTTGTGTGATGCCGTTGAAATCGCCGATGCCGTCACCGTTGGAATCGTAAAACGAACGGACAAAGACCTCGTAGAAGACCGCGTCGCGCCACCATGCGGTTGACCCGGCTTCCATGGGCGTGACAGGCTGAGGCGCGGGAAGAGGCGATGCGCATCCGAGTAAAACGGCTGGCAGGATGATCCAGACAAAAATTTTTCTCATCGCGGGAAAAAATCGGGGTGGTCAACGTTGACCGCCCAATTGTGTTTCAGCCTTTTACGCTTCCCGAGGTCAACCCGCTGACGATCTGTTTTTGCAGGGCGATGTACGTGATCGCAACCGGCAGTGCG
>CAZFDL010000158.1:0-6742 GCA_964517905.1 uncultured Anaerolinea sp.
CGGATCCGGGCTACCCAACGCCCCGCGTAATTCGATGAAGTGTTGGCATCTTCTGACATGTTGTTTCCCCTATCGTAAATCGTCAACCGTGAATCGTCAACTAACGCTGAGCGGGTCAAACCGTCAGGATGGTTTATATTTCTCCAGATCTACAACACCAACGAACGGGAGATTGCGATAATATTCGTCGAGGTCGAGACCATAACCGAAGACGAATTTATTTGGGATCTCGAAACCGCGATAATGAATGGGAACGACCGCCTCACGTCGCTCTGCTTTGTCCAGCAGGGCGCATACTTTGAGCGAGCGCGGCTGGCGCACTTGCAGAAGTTCGAGCACAGACGCGATCGTGTTGCCGCTATCGACGATGTCTTCAACCAACAAGACATCCTTGTCGCGGATGTCCATTTGCAGGTCCATGGTGACGCGCACTGCGCCGGTCGATTCGCGCTTGCCTGCACCGTACGAGGAGACCGCCATGAAGTCCATCATATGCGGGGCGGTGATGTTGCGGCTGAGGTCCACCAGAAATGGCACGCCGCCGCGCAGGATGCACACGAGGAGCAAATTGCCGTCCGGATAATCCGCGCTGATCTCCGCGCCGAGTTCAGCAATTCGACCTTGGAGCGCGACAGCGTCGATCAAGACTTCTGAAAGAATTTCACTATAATCCTGCATTCGGTCTCCGTACCTCTCCTACTCGTTTACGTTCTTGCTTTCAGCGCGGCACTTCATCCTATCCTCGGGGGACTTCGTGATGTTCGCGGCAACGCGCTTCGTACATTTCGGACGCGCCGACGATAACCACAGGGTCATCGTACTTTGCGGGCTTGCCATTGACCAATCTCTGTGTGCGCGAGGCTTCGCCGCCGCAGACCATGCAGATCGCGTGGAGTTTATCCACGTGTTCGGCAATTGACATCAGAACCGGCATCGGACCGAACGGTTCACCGCGGAAATCTGTGTCCAACCCCGCCGCAAGCACGCGCACGCCGCGCGATGCCAGATCGCGCGAAACAGGGACGATCTCCGGGTCGAAGAACTGCGCCTCGTCAATACCAACGACGGTGGTGTCTTCGTCCAGTTTATTGAGGATGTCGGTCGCCTTCTCGATCGGAATGGCAGCGAAGTTCGAGCCCGCATGTGACGTGACCTTTTCCACTGCGTAACGAATATCGATCGCGGGTTTAAACACCTGCACTTTTTGCTTTGCGATCGTCGCGCGCACAAGACGTCGGATCAACTCGTCCGTTTTGCCGCTGAACATCGAACCGCAGACCACTTCGATCGAACCGTGAGTATGGCGCATATCACCTCGACCCCCTCCCAGCCTCCCCCAAATGCGCCTGAAGTTCGTCGCAGTTGGAGATGGTGCCCGAAGGGCGGTGGGGGTAAAAAAAATTAAAAAAATCAGGCAGACGTTTTCACATCTGCCTGTAAGTTTACCTGAGATTATTCAATCCGCAAGCCTGTGTTATCCAGAAGATCTTCCACTGGATACTTGGGGTTTACGCCGCGGCGGCGGGGATCTCATACCCCAGCGCGCGAAGTTTTTTCTTCGCCGCGGTGAGCGATGCCTGACCAAAA
This sequence comes from uncultured Anaerolinea sp., assembly GCA_964517905.1. Classification (GTDB taxonomy): domain Bacteria; phylum Chloroflexota; class Anaerolineae; order Anaerolineales; family Villigracilaceae; genus Defluviilinea. The sequence goes on from CAZFDL010000158.1 coordinate 1,588, forward strand.
CCAGCGATCGCCAACACAGCTTCGTTGCCGCCGTTCAACTTCTCAAGGAATTGACCGACGTTCGCAATGCCTGCGGTTTTGAGGGCTTCGGTTGCACGGGTTGCAAGGCCGAGATCCTCGATCAAACGCTCAGGCGAGCCCTTCAATTCCTCTTTGACCTTTTGTTGTTCAACATACGTCTGGCGAACCGATAACTTTTTGTAGAAGCGGTCCACCTGACCTTCAATGTCGAGAAGGCGCGACGCCTCGCCGGTGAAGAACGGATGGCAGTTATTGCAAATATCCACGCGAAATTCTTTTTTCGTCGAACCCGTCGTCCACGTGCGGCCGCACGAAGCGCAGGTGACCTTCGCGTCGGTGAAATAGGTGGGATGAATTTCAGGCTTCATGTTACACCTCCACCTTCGGGATGACGTTGACCCGTTTTTGTCCGCGAATGATGTCGAACATCACGATCCCGTTCGCGGTGGCGAACAAGGTGTCGTCCTTGCCTGCGTCCACGTTCAAGCCGGGCTTGATCTTTGTGCCGCGCTGGCGCACAAGGATGTTGCCCGAAAGTACGAACTGACCGGCATACCGTTTTACGCCGAGTCGCTGCGCATTTGAATCTCGTCCGTTGCGGGTTGAGCCCGCACCTGTTTTATGTGCCATGGTTACCTCTTATTACTTCTTCTTTGAGTCCGTCTTTTTGGAAGGCGACTTGGTGGAAGTTGATTTCTTGCTCGTAGACTCTTTCTTGGCGGGAGCCTTCTTTGTGGACGCGGCTGTCGATTCTTTCTCCGGTTTGGCTTTCTTCTCCGCTTTTGGCTTTGCCTCCGCCTCAACGACTTCCACTGGAGCCTCTTTCTCGACCTTTGGCGGCTCCACTTTTCGCTTTTCACCGGGCTTGCCGATGAAATCCACCATCAACAAGGTGTAGTGCTGGCGATGCCCACCGCGCACGCGGATGCGTTTCTTCGGTCGGTATTTAAAGCGGTCGATCTTCGGACCACGGACATGATCCATGACCGTGACTTTGACGTTGATGTCGCTTAGGGTGGGGGTTCCGACCATGATTTCGTCGCCGTCCGCCATGAGCAGGACACGGTCGAAATCGAACTTTTCACCCGTCTCAACGGGCAGGCGATCCACTTCAAATGATCGGCCTTCGACGGCGCGGTATTGCTTGCCGCCGCTTTCAACGATTGCGAATCTCATTTTTTCTCCAGTCATTCACTTCGCCGTGTGCCTGCGGATGTCTTTCAATCGTCGCCTGCGAACGGGGAAGCTGGGTAGTTTCGATGTCTTGCGACATACAACTGCCCCAGCGATTCCTACTGCTGAGGCAGAAGCGGGCAGATTATACATGCGTGGCGGGGTTGTGTCAACAGAGAGCAGATGTCATTCTGAGCCGCGAAGCGGCGAAGAATCTCTCAATGTCGAAGCGGGATTCTTCGCTCCCGGAGTTTACCTTAAGCTTGTCGAAGGGGTCGTTCAGAATGACACGTGGAAAGAACCGTCTATCCCTTCGGCAGGATCGAGGTGAGGGTCCGTGTCACATTTTGTAGAGCGCCGGCGTGCCCCTTGATCCTGTTCATATCACCGGTCTTCAACCCCGACTGTACTTCGGTGATGGTTTTCGAAGTGGTTGCCTGGTTGTCGATGATCTTCTGGGTGATGCCTTCGAGATTGATGAGCAGCTGCAGGATGTTCTTCGGGATGATCGGCAGGCCTTTTGCGATGGGGAGCAGGCCATCGAGGATGTTGTTGGCGATGCCAGCGTATTTTACGGTGAGCGTGTGAAGCGAGCCGATGGAGTTGGTGAGTTCAAGCGCGATCTCCTGTATCGAGTCGATCATAGTCTTGTGGTCCTGGATCATTTTCTCGATCTCGTTGAGCGAGCCAGTGAGTTTATCTGAAAATTTCACATACGAGACCGGCTTGGCTGCAGCGGCGCCAGCTCTGGCTGTGGGGCGGATGGTGTTGGGCATGAGTTTTCTCCTGGGGTTTGGAATTTTGGCAACTATACTTTAGATTGGAAATGAACACAACACATTGACAAACTGTGATGACTACTGTACCCTCGCCTGATGTCCGAATTGAGTCTGCTCCAACGTCAGGTGGTTGAGTCTCCGCTCGACTCGAAGCTCTTCGTTTCGGGTCCCGCAGGGACGGGAAAAACAACTGCAGGTGTCGAACGGATGCGACACCTGCTCGCGCGGGGTGTGCCCGGCGAGTCGATCTTAATGCTCACGCCACAACGGACACTGCAAGAGCCGTATCTTGAACTTCTGTACAGCCCCGAGCGTCGCGCGGGCGGTGAAGTAACTCCCGCAACGATCGGCGGATTGGCGCGCAGGATGTGCGACCTGTTCTGGCCGCTTGCAGGTGAAGCGGCAGGTTTTGCAAACCCCGAACAGCCTCCCGTTTTTCTCACGCTGGAAACTGCGCAATATTACATGGCGCACATCGTCCGTCCGTTGCTGGATGAGGGGTATTTCGAATCGGTGACCATCGACCGTAATCGATTGTATTCGCAGATCATCGACAACCTCAACAAAGCCGCAGTGATCGGCTTTCCGCATACTGAAATTGGTTCCCGACTCGATGCTTCCTATTTTGGTGACCCAGCCCAACGGCGTGTATACCAGGACGCACAGGATTGCGCGAGCCGTTTTCGTCAGTATTGCCTCGACCACAACCTGCTTGATTTTTCGCTACAACTCGAGCTGTTTGCGAGTGTCTTGTGGAGGCAAGATATCGTCCGTGATCATCTTGTCCGCACGTACCGGCATGTGATCTACGACAATGTGGAAGAGGATATGCCGTGCGCGCATGACATCCTGCGCGAGTGGCTGCCGCAATTCGATTCAGCGTTACTTGTTTACGATGAAGGGGCGGGTTTCCGTCGGTTTCTCGGCGCGGACACTCAAACAGCCTGGGCATTGCGCGAACTGTGCGATGGGCAGGTTCAGTTGCAAGAGAGTTTTGTGATGTCGGATGGGGTGGCGGAGTTGAGCGTGGGTTTGGTGCAGGCGATTGTTCCAGATGTCGAGTCTAACCCCGATGGTCAAATTTCGTCTGAGTCGCTCATCGTTTTGAAGAAAATTGGCAGCGAAACCGACACTCCGCGTTTTTATCCCGAATTGCTGGATGCTGTTGTTAATGAAATTGAGGAATTGATTTCATCTGGGATCCAGCCTTCTGAAATTGTTATTCTTGCGCCTTATCTCACCGATGCTCTGCGATTTTCCATCACTCACAGACTCGAAACTAATAATATCCCCTGGCGTTCACATAGACCCTCCCGCTCGCTGAAGGATGAACCTGCCTCTCATGCGTTGATCACGCTGGGCGCGCTGGCGCACCCGCATTGGAACATCCACCCCCCGAAGTTTGACGTCACGTACGCGCTGATGCAATCCATCGATGGGCTCGACCTCGTCCGTGCGCAACTGCTGACGGACATTGTCTATCGTCAAAAAGATTTGAGGCTGTCACCTTTTGAAGAAATAAAATCTGATGTTCAGGAGAGAATTACATTTAGTGTTGGAAACCGATATTCGATCATTCGTAACTGGCTCGACGAGTATCGATTATCAAATTCCCTGCCTTTGGATCACTTCTTCCGAAAATTGTTCGGTGAAGTTTTGTCGCAGGCGGGGTTTGGTTACCATCGCAACCTGGACTCTATCCGTGTGGCGGCGAGTTTGGTTGAATCGGTGAAGAAATTCCGCCTGGCGATGGAGCCATCGAATGTCGGCAAGGATTCGACAGCGTTCGATTTCGGTAAAGAATACATCGCGATGCTGGGCGAGGGCGTGATCGCAGCGTCCTATCTCGAGGGCTGGCAGAATGAAGACAAAGGTGCGGTTCTCGTCGCGCCTGCGCATACGTTTTTGATGATGAACCGCCCTGTTACGATTCAATTCTGGCTCGATGCGGGTTCAAGCGGATGGTACGAGAGATTGTCACAACCATTGACGCATCCATATGTGTTGAGCCGCGGATGGCAGGAGGGCCGCCAATGGACAGACGCCGATGACGTGCAATACAGCAGAGAGGCGATGGCGCGTCTCGTTTCGGGTTTGCTCCATCGCTGCCGCGAGCGTGTCTATTTGGGAATCGCCGAACTTGGTGAAAGCGGATTTGAAGGACGCGGTGAATTGTTGCGCGCCTTTCAAAAGGTTATATAAAATGAACAAAAAACTTACGCTTGTCCTAATTTCGATCGTCCTACTGGCATGCACGGCGCTAGGGACTCCCACGGTCGAATCTCCTGTCACGCCCGCGCCAACAGTGATTGTGGAAAACCCACCATCGACTGTTGCGCCTACTCAATCAACAACGGACGGACCCGCTCTCGCAAACTGCCCAATGTTCCCTGCGAACAATTTCTGGAACGCGCGCGTGGATGGGCTTCCCGTTCATCCAGATTCTGATGCGTGGATCGACAGCATCGGCCGCGACATCGAATTCCACTTGGACTTCGGCTCTGGTGAATGGGACGGCGGACCCATTGGCATTCCGTATGACGTAGTTTCTGGTTCAACAGTAACCAGCTATTCACCTGAGTTTTATTACCCCGATGAATCAGACACGGGACCCTATCCGATTCCTGATAACCCAAGTATTGAATTTGGCAGTGATCATCACATCATTGTGGTTGATACAGATACTTGTACTTTATACGAAATTTTTGATGCCAGCTTTGATAACGGACAATGGTTCGGCGGCAGTGGTGCAATATTTGATCTTAATTCCAATGCGCTTCGCCCCGATACATGGACCTCTGCCGACGCGGCAGGCTTGCCGATTCTGCCGGGGTTGGTTCGTTATGATGAGATCGCGGCGGGTGAGATCAACCATGCGTTGCGTTTTACTGCGGAAGAAACAGCAGGCTATATCTGGCCAGCGAGACACCTAACCTCTGATCCAGATGACGACATTCCTCCGCTGGGCGCGCGTTTTCGATTGAAAGCGGATTACGATGTTTCGGGCTTCCCGCCTGAGATGCAAATACTTTTACAAGCCTTCAAGACCTACGGTATTGTTCTCGCAGACAACGGCTCAGATTGGTACGTCAACGGTGCGCCCGACGAACGCTGGGACAACGATATGCTCCACCTGCTCGATGTGTTGACTGGAAATGACTTCGAAGCGGTGGATACTTCAG
>CAZFDL010000159.1:0-401 GCA_964517905.1 uncultured Anaerolinea sp.
ACAGCGACCTCGCTATAATCCATGCCTTGAATATCCGCCATCACCACGACCGTTTTGAATTCCAGCGGAAGAGCATCGAGGCAGTGTTGGATCGCATGTTCGACCTCGTCTGCTTCGGCTTGCTGGTCCGGAGTCATATTTGGGTCAGCGAGCCAGCGCGGGGAATCCATTTCCTCGCCATCGTCGTTGTCAGGCTCGAGGGGTGTTGTCGGCCGGCGCTTTTGGCGGCGCAGTTCGTCGTAGCAGGCGTTGGTGACCGTACGCATGAGCCACGCCTTGAAGGAGCCGCCGCGAAACGATTTAATGTTCTTGAAGGCTGAGATGAATGCCTCCTGCGAGGCATCGGCTGCCCGGTCTTCGTCGCCGAGGAGCCCGCCCTCGCCCGCGGTGCCCGCGGTGCC
>CAZFDL010000159.1:411-5264 GCA_964517905.1 uncultured Anaerolinea sp.
AGACAAGCGAGTTGAAGGCGTCGAGGCTGCCGTTTTGGGCATCGGTGATGAGGGCTTGTTCGTTCATACGATTTACGATTTCAGATTGGCGATTAGCGTCGAGAATATTTTATCACTACGGGGTGGGAAAGAGGAAAGATGGAAGGTCGTTGGTTGGGGGGCGGATCTAGCCGTCTGCCCTTTTGATCTTCAAAAAAAGATAAAATCCGCGCCAAAGCATCGTTCCCAGCGCAGACGTCCCACCGAGAACGACTGCAAAGATCGGTACCACAACTGTGCTGAGAACCACCGCACGCAGGAGAACCGCGAGCGGCGCGGCGAAGAGGAAAGTAAGCGCGGGCCTCCAGAGTTGCCTGGGATTGGAGGCAATTTCGGGTTGGAAGAGTCCAAACCACGGGGCGAGGAGAAACCACGAAAAAACTAACGGAATAAACGTAGCAAGAAAACGGAGGAGAAACGATGAATCCATATCGCCGTGCGTGGCAAAGCCGATGAGGGTGACAACAGCGAGAGCAAGCATGTCACCGAGGACGATGGTTTTTTTCATAATCATCCTGTAGGTGCCGGTCTGGGACCTGCCCCTCCTTTATTCTTCCCTCCTCAACGCAGGGAACAACAACACCTCACGGATGGAATGTTTATCAAGCAACAACATGGCAAGGCGGTCCACACCCATGCCAAATCCGCCGTTGGGCGGCATGCCATAACGCATGGCGCGCAAGTAATCCTCGTCGAGCGGATGTTTCTCGGCATCGTCCGCCGCGTAGTCGCGTCCCATTTCGAGGAAGCGTTGCTCCTGGTCGAGCGGATCGTTCAATTCGGTGAAGGCGTTGCATAATTCAAAACCAGCAACGTAGCCTTCGAATCGTTCCACCGTCAACGGATCTCCAGGGATGGATTTTGCAAGCGGTGAAATGTCGCGCGGATAGTTGTACAAGAACGTCGGTTGGATCAGGGTCGGTTCGAGAAATTCACTAAGCAGGAAATCGATCAATTTTCCGCGTGTCGCTTTGGGGTCGGGAGTTTTGCCCGGGTGCTTCGCCTTGATCGCCATGAACAATGCCTCGGCAGTCTTATGTTCGGAGATGTCAATGCCGCTGGTTTGCATGATGCCTGCCCGCATTTCGAGTCTCTTCCACGGAGGGGTCAGATCAATCTCGTGTTCCTTGTACTTGATCTTCATTGTGCCGAGCACTTGTTGAGCCGTGAATGCGACCATCTGCTCGGTCAATTCCATCACCTGTAGATAGTCCGCGTATGCCCAATAGAATTCTAGTTGGGTGAATTCCGGGTTGTGCTTGAACGAAACGCCTTCGTTGCGAAAGTCACGTCCGATCTCGTAGACCTTTTCCAGATTGCCCACGAGCAGGCGTTTCAAATACAACTCGAAGGAGATGCGCAGGTACATGTCCTGTTCGAGTTCGTTGTGATGCGTAACGAACGGACGCGCTGCCGCGCCGCCGTACAACGGCTGGAGTATGGGAGTCTCCACTTCGAGAAAACCCTTCCCATCGAGGAAGTCGCGCAAAGCTTTGACTATCGCGGCACGCTTGCGAAACGTCTCGCGGACCTCGGGATTCACCGCCAGATCGGCATACCGCTGACGCGCACGCAGTTCGGGATGTTCCAGCGCGGCATGGCGAACTACGGTCCCGTCTTCCAGAGTTTCATCTTTTGCGGCAGGTAGCGGACTCACCGCCTTGGCAAGCAGGTGGAAGTCGTGGACGTGAAGCGTCACTTCACCGCTCTTCGTGCGGAACATCACCCCCTCGGCTTGAATGAAGTCGCCAAGGTCGTACATCTTGTTGAAGAAATCCACGCGTTCTTTGCCAAGTTCGTTGACCCGCAGGAAAAGCTGGATCATCCCCGCGCCGTCTTCGATGTGCGCGAATGAGACCTTGCCCATTGCGCGCGTCGCACGGATGCGCCCGGCAAGAATCGCTTTTACCTCCTTGTTTTCCTTTTCAGCCGGTTCGAACTCAGCAATTGCCTGTGTGCTGAGATGCGTGCGCCTGGCGCGCGTCGGGAACGGCTCCACACCTTCAGCGCGCAGTTCCTCGAGTTTTTGCAAACGGATCTTTTCAAGTTGAGTGTAGTCGGTCATTTCCATGGCTCCCCCCTCTCCATCTTGTCCCAGGGGCGCACGAGGAGAAGGGTTTGGGATACGGGCAAGGTCACGCTCACCCAGCTCTCTCCCTTGGAGAGAGAGTACAAAAAATGCCCCGCGAAAGACGCGGGGCATCAAGTGTCTGTTGCTCCTGAGTCTACGCGACTTTCAGGATTTTAACATTATATGTGCCACCGGGCGTCTCGACTTTCACCGTTTCACCCACCTTGCGATTCAAGATGGATTTGCCGATGGGCGACTCGTTGGAGATTTTGCCTTCACGCGGGTTGGCTTCCGCCGCGCCAACGATGGTAAAGGTCTCTGCTTCGAAGTTGCCTTCCTTGATGGTCACCTTCGATCCCAATTGGACAAGATCGCCCTTCTTCTTACCGTTATCTTCGATGATCTTCGCGGTGGCAAGGAGCACTTCCAATTCCTGGATGCGCCCCTCCACGAAAGCCTGCTCGTTCTTGGCGGCTTCGTATTCTGCGTTTTCGATGAGCTCCCCTCCTTCCATGGCTTCATGCAGACGATTGGCAACTTCCTGCCGTTTGGCGGTTCGCAAGAATTCCAATTCGTCTTGAAGCTTTTGATATCCTTCTTTGGTTAAAAAGTTGTTAGGCATCTTTTTGTCCTGCTATAAGAATTTTGTCCCGCGATGCGGGACAAAGTGGAGAGAGCCGATTCAGTTGGTGTTTCCCAAAAAGCGGGCATACTATATCACGATTTTTCGGCAAGTACAAGTGAGATGTAACGTGTCAACCGAACTGCAACAAACGGACTCCCTGCCGTTCAGCCCAGTAGTTTCGGATCGCGGCGCCTGCCTTTTCGGGGGTGTCGAACCGGTCACCCAGCGCGGGAAACTGGGACTTATAGGCGAGCGCCGCATCGACCCAACGGGTGAGGCTGGGTTCAGTTATGCTGCAAATGGACTCAACCATCCCGGCCGCTTTTGCCTCCAGGTCATGAGGTTGATAACACCAGTATGGAATGTCAATGTCATAACGGAGAGGCCTGCCCAGGAGTTCCGCAGCACGCCGCACAAGCACGTGGTCCACGTGTGAACCAAGCGCAAGCTGGCAGACCAGCACATCGTCGGGCAGGAGGCGGGCGGATATGGCGGCGGCAATCTGGTTCGGGTAATCTGCATCCACGGCGTGAGGAGGAACAGATATTTCAGAATACAGCCAATCCCCGTTTTCGTCGCGGCGGTAGATGCAATCCAAAAAATCGAAGTGGACGGCTTTTGCGCCGACGATGGATGCGGCGAGCAAATCCTCCCCGCGCCGCTCGCGAACGGTTTCTTCTGCAGAAGAAAAACCCCAAATCTGGTGAAGCGCTTGCGCGAATTGTGAGTACTCGGTCAACTGCGGGTCGCCGCACATGAACGTCCAGATCTCCACTGGAACCCCAGATCGGGTCTGTTCAGAGATCAAGCCGCCAGCCGAAAAAACGGCATCGTCCAGGTGAGGGGAAAGATAAATCCACCGCATGAGTCCATTTAACCACAAGAGCCGCTACAACTTCAAGAATTTAAGATGTGAGTGCAATTGATTTCTGTTGCGGCTTCTAGTACACTCGGGTTGAGGCTGAAATGCAGGAACGCCGCAAACAACCCCGTACAAACCTGATGTCGTATTCGCAGGTCTTTGACCTGTATGAGGGCCGGCTGGTGGGCTATCTTGACGATCTGAACCTTATGGGTGCCATGGTGATCGGCGAGCAGTCCATCGAGGTGGGTGCGACACTAACCGTCTCGATCCAATTGCCTGAACTCCCGCGAGTTTCGGCGACGCGAATCGCCCTACCCGCCCGCGTGGCATGGTGTCAGCCCGATCTCAGCCCGGAGTATTTCAACATCGGGATTGAGTTCACGCTCGTCACCGACACACAAAAACAGGTGCTCGAAGCGGTGATGGAAAACTATGAGTTCCGGCGCGAAACACCGAAGTATCCTCCGCGCCCCGAAGTGGGTTAATTCGATTCGATCGAAGGATTAGAAACCGAACAGACGCGCTGCCCACACGCTAAGCGCAGATGTGGCGGCTGTCAGCAGGGTTCCCCAAGTCATATCAACGACGGTTACGGTAACGGGCCAATCGCGCAGCGTGGCATGATTCGTCAGGTCATACGTCGCATACGTGACCAAGCCGAACAACGCGCCGCGCAGGAGGACATCCCGCATCTCTCCGCTTTGGACGGCTGGCGCGACGACAAAATATACCAACGCCCCGACGAAGAGCAGATAAAAGAGCCCGGCTATCGGCAGGTTGGCCTTCTCCGCCATGAGATGCCCGATCTGTGATCGGTAAAACTTGGGCGCGACAAATCCCAGCCAGACCGCGTCGATGCCGAGGAAGATGACGAGCGTAAGGAGGTAAAGTTTGAGGGTCATGGAATCTCCAATAACGGTATCTGATTTTGAGTGTTTTATTGTTATATTTTAGCTTATCTGGCATTTATTGAAAAAATACGTAGGGAGAAATGAGTGGAAAATTCGCCCTCATCATTGGCAACTAAACACTAAATTTACATTGAGCGCGTGAAATCGCAACTACCTTTTGGAAATCTTTTTGCGACTTGCTTTCCTGGGGACTGGTTTCTTCACAACCTTCTTAACCGCCTTCGAGGTCGATTTCTTCGCCACAGGCTTCTTCTTCACCGCGGACTTCTTTGCCGTTTTCACTTTCTTCTTGGTCACGGGCTTTTTCGCAACTGCCTTCTTTTCGCTTTCATCTTTCTTCGC
>CAZFDL010000159.1:5364-6727 GCA_964517905.1 uncultured Anaerolinea sp.
GCGGACATAGACTCCACGCCTGCGCCATTCAACGCATCATAAACCACTTTCCACTCACTACTTTCTACGAATTGAAAATCCATAAACACGTGGTGCTGGTAGGCGTGCAGTTCCACATACAGTCCCTTGCTCCAGAGTTCTTCACACGAGCGGATATATTCCAGGTGGGTGACATAATCCTTGAAGATGACATGACCCTCAAATGGCAGGCTCAATCCTTCGGCTAGGGATTTCTGGCGCAAGTCACCGGTGCCCTTGTCGAGATATGCGGCGGAGGTTTTGATCCAACCTTTGGTATCGGCGAAGCGGTTGTGATAGAGAACGAGTCCGCGCTCATCGTTGTGAATGTTTGAGTAAGCGAAAACGTTTTCGTCCACGTTACCGCTTGAAGAATAAAAATCATAAAGATAGAAATTCTCGACATCCGCAAACAGCGCACGGCGATGCAGGATCGGGAAGATCTTCCAATCGTGACCCGCGACTAGACCATCGTTAGGAGTCTCGTCCATTTTCGGCTTGCGGAACTCCATCCCATATTTTTCGCGGAAGCCCTCCACCTGTCCGTGACCGAACATGGGCAAGCCGGGCAAGGTGGCAAGCACAGTTGTAACGCCGAAATATTTATCGCCGTCCCCGAATTGTTCAATCGCAGTTTTCTCATCAGGGTTACTCATGAAATTGACATACCGTTTGAGAATTTGCGGGTCGAACTCCAGCGTATTCTTGATCGCGGCGCGATATTTGGCATTATCTTCGTCGCGCAACATGTGCATGAACGCGGAGTTGTACACGCGGTGCATTCCCAGCGTGCGGACGAAATACCCTTCGAGCAGCCAGAACGCTTCGGCAAGCAATAATGTGTCAGGGACTTCCGCGGCGACGCGGTCCACGACCTCGCGCCAGAACTCCTGCGGAATCGCCGCGTCAAATTCGGCACGGGTCATGCCGTGCTCAGACCGCGAAGGAATCGCGCCGCCCGCCCCGGGTACAGGGAACCACAACCGCTGGATATGTTTCTTCGCCAGCGTCATCGCCGCGTCGAAGCGGATGACTGGGAAATTGCGCGCCACGTGCAATATGGTTTGAATGACCGCCTCACGCACTTCGGCTTTCAAATAATCAAGTTGTGCAGTATCGTTCCATGGGAACGAAGTGCCATCGTTGCCATGATAGACATAACGAACATCGCCGGTGAAGTGGTCCCGCCGTTGAAACACAACTGCGGCATCGGTTTTATCGTAATAATGGTCTTCGAGATATATCCCTACGCGAATATCATCAGAAAGATTTTCGGATCTGAACGAATAGGAAGGATACGGCGAATACGGCAAGGACAAAAACCAATCGGGATGTTCGATCACCC
>CAZFDL010000160.1:0-6706 GCA_964517905.1 uncultured Anaerolinea sp.
CACCCACAGCGGACGTTTGTTTTCATCCATGGGTTTGGGGGTCATGCAGCACAATGGCAATACCAACTGCAGAAGTTCGCCGTTGAAAACCGCGTCGTCGCACTAGACTTGCGCGGACACGGACTCTCGGATAAGCCGACGAGCGGGTACGATATGTCGCGCATGATCGAGGACGTGGAGACTGCCCTCACCCTGCTTAAAGTCAAGGGAAGGTTCATCCTTGTTGGTCATTCCTTTGGCGGCGCGATCGTCACGGAATATGCGTTGAAGAATCCGAGCCGAGTCGAGCGGCTGATTTTGATCGCTACCGCAGGCCAATACAAGTTAAGGACGGTCTATCGCTCTGTGTTGAGCCTGCCGGTTTCAATCCTGCGTGGGTTCGAACCGTTCACGCGTTCATGGCTTCACGGCGCGCCGCATGCGTTGAAACGGTTTTACGGGGATAATATGTCGCAATGGATAGGCTGGGATCGTTTCGCAGCGCTCGATGTGCCCACGCTCGTCATTCGTGGACATCGCGACAGGGTATTCGAACGTCCATATTTCGAGAAGGTGCCCGGTTCCATTCCGGGAGCCGAAGAGGCTGACATCGGCGTATCCGGTCACATGGTCATGTTGGAGCGGCGGGAAGCCGTAAATCGGGCTATAGAAAGATTCCTTGAGGGCGAAGGCCAACGATCGTGGCGTGAATCTACAAGCCGACCGCAAAAGAAAAAGGGGCGAGAAGCGCTGCAACATGAGCGCCCCTGGCTCGAAAACTACGAACAAGGCGTGCCCTATACCGTAAGTGTGCCGAACATTCCGTTGCACCATTTGTTGCGCTCGTCCGTTAGACGTTTTCCGAATCGCGCGGCGATATTCTTTGAGGGGAGTCGATTATCGTATCGCAGGCTCAATCGGGAGGCGAACCGCTTTGCGAATGCGCTGCTTTCGCTTGGGGTAGGCAAAGGCGCGCGTGTCGTGCTGTTGTTGCCGAACGTTCCACAGATGGTGATCGGATTCTTTGGCGCGATGAAGGCTGGCGCGACCGCGGTGTTCGTGCCGCCGGTGATCGAGCCTGAGGAGATCGTGCGGCAGGTGAAGGATTCTGAAGCCAGCGTTCTCGTCACGCTTTCAATGTGGGCTGGGCATGCAAAAAAAATTCAAGAGGGGAGTGGCGTGCCGCATGTCGTGTTGACGGATCCCGCGGAGTACCTGTCCTTGCCGAAATCCTTGATCTCCTCGTGGCGCAATCGCGGATACGGATTGCGCAATGCCCTGCGGTGGAGGGATTGGCTCGGAGGTAACAGCAGCAAGTCACCGACGGTGGAGGTCGCACCGGAGGACCTGGCGGTGATCCAATACACGGGCGGCACGACTTCGCAATCGAAAGGCGTGATGCTGTCGCACCGCAATCTCGTGGCGAACGCGTTGCAGACGCGGCACTGGCTGCCCGAAGCGCGCGAGGGGAGTGAACGATTCTTGTGCGTGGTTCCAATCTTCCACAGTTACGGTTTGACCACGGCGATGAATGTTCCGGTCGCGTTAGGCGCGGCGATGATTTTAAAGGCGCAGTTTCAGGTGTTGGATGTCTTGAAAGCCATTAAGCGGTACAAGCCCACCATCTTCCCAGGCGTGCCGAATATGTACCGCGCCATTAACAGCTTCCGCGGCGTGCGAAAGTTTGGGATCGACTCGATCAAATATTGCATCAGCGGGTCTGAGCCGTTGCATGTGGAAGTGCAGGAGGCGTTCGAGAAGTTGACCAAAGGCAGACTGGTTGAGGGGTATGGGTTAACCGAAGCCTCGCCGGTCACCCATGCGAACCCATTGGGTGACAAACGAAAGGTCGGCACGATCGGTGTTCCGCTTCCGTCCACCGAAGCGGCAATTCTGGATCTTGCCAGGAAAAATAAGGTTGTAAAACAAGGACACATTGGAGAACTTGCTGTGCGAGGTCCGCAAGTGATGATGGGATACTGGAAAGACCCGAAGGCGACGAAAGAAGTGCTGACGGACGACGGCTGGCTTCTGACCGGCGACGTTGCACAAGTGGACGAGGAAGGGTACACGCGCATTATTGCACGCAAAGCGGATATGTGGTTCCCGAATCGATTGCGGAGGCAGCCCGCCTTCCCACGCGATGTGGAGGAAGTGATCTACGAGATCCCGCAGGTAAAGGAGGTGGCGGTCACGGCGGTGGCTGGAAATCCGTTCGCGTTCGTGATCGCCGGGCCGGAGCGCCCAACACCGGCTGCAGTCATCGCGTATTGCAAGCGGCGCTTGCCGGCGCATCTCGTCCCGCGTTTTGTGGTCTTCATGGATGAATTTCCCAAATCGTACATCGGCAAAGTCTTACGGCGTGAATTGGCTCGGAGATATGAAAAGCACGCCTGAAATTGAAATTCCCACAACTGCATACTACATCCGGCAGGGGAGCGGCACACCCGTAATATTGATTCACGGCATTGCGGCCTCGCATCACGACTGGGACGACCTCACTCCCGAACTCACGCGTCACGGATACGCGTCGTATGCGCTGGACTTGCTTGGTCACGGCGAAAGCCCCAAGCCCGATTCGCGCGCCTATCGGATTGATTGGCTCTTTGAACATTTTTCCAAATGGATGCGGTCCCTTCAATTGACGGAGCCCGCGATCCTCATTGGACATTCACTCGGGGGCTATCTCGCGCTGGAATATGCGCACTGCCTCCCGGCGTGGACGCGCGGCCTGGTGCTCGTCAACCCGTTCTACGCGCGTTCTCAACTCCCGCTTCTTCTCCGACGTTCGTATGGGCGCACTAACCTTCGGCACTTCATCATCGGGCGGACGCCGGAGTGGCTCTTTCGCCTCATCGTGGATACCACCAGTGCGGCGATGGGTCACAGTTCAGGCGCATTGCACGCCCTGCCAGAACGAATCCGCGCGCAGACCGCTCTCGATTACATTCGCACCGCGCCGGGTGTGTATAACATTCCCAACGAAGTTCCCGACACGACGCATTTTCTGTCTCAGCTCACACTTCCAACCCTGGTCGTGTGGGGTGAGCGTGATAGGACGCTTGCGCCAGCCTCGTTTCCAAAACTGGTCGAGTCGATGCCGCTTGCCAGAGGAAAATCGATCCGCGCGGGACACGTACCGCACCAGTCGAACGCGACCGAATTCAACAGTCTCGTGTTGGAATTTCTACAATCACTTTCCTGATCGACTCTACGAAAGAGAACGCGTCGAATATAGAATTGTCACGATATTTTAAGATAGATCACCCATCCAACCTCTTGCAATGAGAATGTGTCCGTGCTAGAATAACGACCAGAATTCGCTATATGTACGGGGATGCAGAGCTTCCACGCCCACAGATGGCGGCAACAAATGTTCTAATAATCGGAGTATTTTTCATTCATGCGGTGTCCATACTGCCAGCATCACGACTCAAAAGTGCTCGATACCTCCCACGATAGCCACGGTGGAATCCGCCGCCGCCGCGAATGCTTTAAGTGTGGCCAGCGCTTTAGCACCTACGAGCGTCCCATCCTCGCAACGCCTCTGCTCATCAAACAGGATGGCACGCGCGAGGAATTTGATCGCGAAAAACTGGCGCGCGGTATCCGCATCTCCTGCGCAAAAAGACCCGTCTCCGCCGCGGATATCGAGCGCATGATCGGGCAAGTCGAATCGCAGTTACAAAAAATGGGCAAATCGGAAGTTTCCTCCCGCATTGTTGGCGACCTGGTGATGAAAGGTCTGAAGGAAATGGACCAGATCGCGTACATCCGTTATGCAATCGTCTATCTCGGCTTGGATGACCTCCAATCCATTCGCAACGAAATCAATCATTTGCTCGAAGGCTAATCGACCGACAACCATCATTCCGCCATTGGCGGAGTGTACATCGTTGTCGGATTTTTTTCTGGAAAAATTACCAACTTTCAGCAGGTTTACAAATCACCCTGAGGAGAATGTGCCATGGCTACCAAAGCAGTCGCGAAAACAGAACAAGTAAAGAATGGGTTGCTTCCCACGCCGCCCATGCCGAACGACTTGCCAAAGGCGAATCTCACAGACAACGCCCGACAGGTGTTGATGAAGCGCTACGTCCGCCGCGGGGACGACGGCAAGCCCGCCGAAACCGTGGAAGAGATGTTCTGGCGTGTGGCGTATCATGTCGCAAAGGTGGAAGCGATGTGGGATGCCGACATCGAGAAGCGGACGATTCAGTACTACCATTTATTATCCAGCAAGAAATTTTTTCCGAACTCTCCCACATTTACCGGCGCAGGGACTCCGCTCGGTCAGCTCGCGGCATGTTTTGTACTGCCAATCACAGATGACATGGGTCGTCACTCCGCAGGGATCTTCCAAACCCTGCGCGATGCGGCATTGATTCAACAAACCGGCGGCGGGAACGGTTTTTCATTTTCAAGATTACGTCCGCACGGCGCGATGGTGCAGACCTCGGCGGGACAGGCGACGGGACCGGTTGGATTCCTCCGCGTGTACGATCACGCCTTCGGGGAGATCGCGCAAGGCGGTTGTTTGCTCCCGGAAACGCTGGTGTTCACCAATAAAGGGTTGTTGCGATTGGATGAGATTGTCAACTCAGAAAATTCCGGTTGGCAGGAGCATCAACTTGAAGTACCAACAGATGAAGGCGTCAAAGCGTCTCCGCGAGGATACAACAACGGGGTAGCCGAAGTTTTACGCGTGCATACCCACGAAGGCTTAAGCATCACAGGCACTCCAAACCACAAGGTAAAAGTAATGACCGATGGAGGTCCCTGCTGGAAAGAAATTCAAGATTTGACTAAAGGCGATTGGATCGTCGTTCGCATGGGTGAGCACACAGGTGCCTTGCAGTTCTTCAAGAAGCCGATACAGAAGCATGGAAACCAGATCATGCCAGAGCTGCCTTCTGTTCTGGATGAAGAATTTGCCTTCTTCCTCGGTTATTTGGCAGGCGATGGGTTTGTGGCCCAAGGCGATCAGGACCATCGTGTAGGCGTTAGCGTCGCTCACTCCTCGTATTTGATAGAAGACATGCCGATGATGTTGGAGCGTCTCTTCAACGTTTACGTTCATCGTATGCAGAAACCGAACGACCGATCTGTGACATATGTGATCGATAATCGTGCCGTCAAGGAGTTCCTGCTTCTGAATGGGCTGGGTAAGAAATCCAGCCGCAAGGTATCCGTCCCAAGATTGATTCGCCAGTCTCCCGCCAACATTGTCGGCGCTTACTTGCGCGGATTGTTCGAAGCGGACGGCGGATTATCGCATGGTTATCCGAGTCTAACAACGAGCTCGCCGCGGCTGGCGCGCGAAGTGTCCACTTTGTTGATTGGGTTGGGATGCCCTGTAAATATCCGTACAGTCTCTGCAGGGTTGGATCGCTGGGGTGATTCGGAGACCTATCATGTTAGGATTAATTCCACAGTTGGTTTACAAGCCTGGCGCGAGAAGATCGGCTGTGATCAACGCTCACGCTTTGTCGCCGCGCATGCATGGGAAAGCGACCAACGCCGAGAGAGTTCATACGTTTTGCCGAGCCCCAGATTTTGGTTCCAACCTGTTTTGGATACAATCACACTCGAACAGATCGATGCCAAAGGTCGCGGTAGAAACATTAACTTCCGAAGCACTGAACCTCGTTTACGGCGACAAATTCTTCGATACACGCGTGATGAACGCAACCTGACCCGTTCAGGTTATGACCTTCTCAAGTCGCAATACCCCGAAATGTTCGAAGCTGCTCCGCCGGTGGATGGATTCTGGTTTGTGGAAATCCTTGGGGTGGAATCCGCAGGTCAATCACTCACATTGGATTTGGAGGTTGCTGACAATCACACATACCTTGCCTACGGTATTGTGACTCATAACACCCGCCGCGGCGCGAACATGGCAGTACTTCGCGTGGATCACCCCGATGTGGAAGATTTCATCAACTGCAAGATCGACGAGAACCAGATCACGAACTTCAATATCTCGGTCGGCATCACGGATGCGTTCATGCGCGCGGTGAAGAACGACGAAGAATGGGAATTGCGTTTCCCTGATCTGAAAGAGATGAAGCAAAAGGGATTCAGCGGCACGCTCGAGCAAGCCGAAGCCGCGGGGATCAAGATTCACACCTACAAGAAAGTGAAAGCGCGTGAACTGTTCGATAAGATCGTCAAGCAGGCGCACCACAACGGCGAACCCGGCGTGCTGTTCCTCGACGCGGCGAATCGCTCGAACCCCGTCCCTCATTTGTATCCGCTGGAGGCAACGAACCCATGCGGCGAGCAGTGGCTTGGACCGTATGAAAATTGCTGTCTCGGTTCCGTGAACCTCAACGAACATTGCGGCACGGATGGAACTGTGGATTGGGAACTGCTGCGCCAAAGTGTTGTGTTGTCTACGCGGTTCCTCGATGATGTTGTTGAAGCCAACGCGTATGTTCCCGCTGTGCCGCAACTCACCGAAGCCGCGCACAACGCGCGGCGCATCGGACTCGGCATTATGGGTCTCGCGGACTTGATGTATCACGTCGGCGTGCGTTACGGCTCGAAGGAGGGGCAGGAGTTCGGTGCGCAGGTGATGGAATTCGTCCGTTATCACGCGATGGTCACGAGCATCGAGCTGGCGAAGGAGCGCGGCGCGTTCCCTGCGATCGAAGGCTCGATTTACGACCAGAAAAATATGAAGTGGGCTCCGCCGAAATCGGTGGTGAAGTTCGAGAATAACTGG
>CAZFDL010000161.1:0-6657 GCA_964517905.1 uncultured Anaerolinea sp.
CCTCGCTCATGGGCATGGGCAACGGACCCGAACGCGTGCTCGTCAATTTGGATTCGCATCCCGATCGCACCCTCGGCGTGCGCGCCATGGATTGCACGGTCATCGCGCACGAGAAGACCGCCTTCGCCTTCCGCAACCGTCCCAATACCTTCAAAGCACAGGGTGATGAGACCGGCGCGAACTGGGAGGCGATCCCTGGGCTTGGCAGTGTCCGTTGGGCGCCGCCGGAAATTTCCTTTGTCGATCAATTGTCCCTGCATTGGAGTGAAACGCCGATACTATTGCAGAGTCGTCCCGGTCCAACCAAAGGCGCGATTTGGGTCATCCTGCCTGAACAAAAAATCGTCTTCGTTGGCGACGCGGTGCTGAAGGGACAGCCCCCATTCCTTGCTCATGCTGACCTGCCCGCCTGGATCGAATCGCTTCAAGTCTTGCAAAGCGAATACAAAAGTTATACCGTCGTCAGCGGACGCGGCGGCGTGGTCACCTCGCAGGTCGTCAAACATCAAGCCGAAGTGTTGAAACGCATGCTCGATAAACTGGAAAAACTTGGCAAGAAGCGCTCCGCCGTTGCCTCGGCGGATAAACTCGCCGACCAGATCGTGAAGGATTTTAGAGCGCCAGCGGCGCGGCAAAAACAATACGCGCAACGCCTGCGTTACGGCATTCACTACTACTACATCCGTCATTACCATGCCTCATCGCGCCACGCGATGGATGAGTAATGATGCGCCCTCACCCTAGCCCTCTCCCAAAGGGAGAGGGGATGGCACAACCCTTGTTCGAAGTCACGCGCGGAGGAATCGTCGAATCGATTCACTACGGTTCCATGGCCGTCGTCGATTCGAATGGACAATTGCTTGCATCGTACGGCGACCCTCACACGGTCGCTTTTTTGCGCTCCAGCGCGAAGCCGTTTCAGGCGATTCCCTTTGTAGAGCATGGCGGCGTGGAGCATTTCGCCTTCACGGCGCGCGAGCTTGCCATCTCGTGTGCCTCTCATGAGGGAAGTGATATGCATGTGCAAACCGTCGAAGCGATGCAAAAAAGAATCGGCATCGAAGACAGCCGCCTGCAATGCGGTGCGCATCTGCCCGGCGATGTTGCGGCATTCAAAAACCTGATCCTCAACAACGAATCGCCCACTCCGAATCGCAACAACTGCTCCGGCAAACACACCATGATGCTGGCGTATGCAAAGATGCGCGGACTTCCGCTGGAAAATTATCTCGACCCCGACCATCCGATTCAACGGGACATTCTCGCTTCTTTTTCGGACGTATGCCTGATTCCTCCCCAGGAAATTTCCCTCGGCATTGACGGGTGTTCCGCGCCAAACTTTGCCGTCCCGCTATTCAACGCCGCGCTCGGCATGGCGCGTCTGTGCGACCCGCGGGAGCTGACCGAAGCGCGCGCGAACGCGTGTAAGAAGATCACCTCAGCAATGACCTCGCATCCCGAAATGGTGAGCGGACCCGGCGAATTCGATTGTGAATTGATGAATATAGGCGGGGGAAAAATCGTCTGCAAGCGCGGCGCGGAAGGGTTTCAGATCGTCGGCTTGCTGCCCGGTGCATTGAGAAATGATTCGCCGGGCATTGGTATCGCGCTGAAAGTTTCCGATGGCGACGCCTCGCGTATGAATGCAGAACTTGAATCGCATTTTCGCGTCCGCCCCGCTGTGATGCTCGAAGCCCTGCGTCAGTTGGGTGCGCTGTCGACGAAACAGGAGCAGGCCTTATCGGCGTTTGGACCCGTGCTCCCCGTCAAGAATCATCGCGGCATTGTCACCGGTCAATCGCGCCCGGTGTTTGAACTATAACTGGTTTGGGCGGGGTCTCAGACCCCGCCCAAACATACTATTCCATCAATGCTTCGATGATGCGATTGTTGTCGATGATCCGTTCCGCGAGCAGGCGCACGATCCATTCATGGAAAAGGGCGGCGATCTCCGGGTCTTTTTCCTGCATCTCTTTCAGGGATTGACCGGTGAGACGGTACACCGTGCTGGCGCGCGATGCGATCACCGACGCAGTGCGCGTGTTGCGCAGATATAATCCGATCTCGCCGACCGTCGCGCCGCCGCGAATGCTGCGCAGGCGCATGCGTTTGCCGTGGGGGAGTTCCAATTCGATGGTCACCAGGCCGGATTCGACAAAGTACATTTCCTCGGCAGGGTCATCCTGTTTGATCAGGACTTCGCCTTCGCGCAGTTCCTTTTTCTCCAGATATTTCAACAATCGGTCGATCCCCTCCAGGCCCGGGAACACGCGCTTGATCTGGTGTTCCACGCGTTCGATGAAACCGGTCAGGTCGTTCATGCCTTGTTTGGCAAGGATGCGGTTCTCGCACCATTCCACGCCTTCATCCAACGTCGGCCGGATGATGAACGTATCGTCGTGTTCGTCGCGCAAGCCTCCGAGTTCGAGGTTTCTCACGATCTCCGGTTTCACTTCCGTCCACACCATGAGGATGTTGTTGGCTTCCGCGACCTGTTTGAGACGGGTAATGCCGAACACTGCCGACGAATCGAGGTGGGTGACGCGGTGGAAGTCGAGGACGATATACCCAAGCCGACCCTGCGATGGATCCGCAATCCGGGCGCGTAGTTTATCCAGCACGCCTTGAATCGTTCCAAAGAAGAGGAATCCCTGCAGGCTCATGATGAAAATTTCCGTACCGTTTTGGTGCAGGATATCCCGATGGATCTTCGGGCGGTCCACTTTGCTGTGGTAGATCGAACCGTCCAGCGTGTTCTTGATCACACTCACGCGGCTGTAGCTGATGACGAACAACGCGGCGGCGATGAACGTGCCCGCGGCGATGCCCTCCAGAAAACCGATTGAGGCGATGATGAAGAGGATGACCCAGACCAACAGGTAATCGAGAAGCGGGAGTGATTTGCGTGCATCGATGAGCCAGTCGTAGAGGAACGACAGACCGAGATAGAGCAACATCCCGCCGAGGACTGGCTTTGGAAAGAATGAGATCACCGAGGCGCCGAAGAATAAGGCGAGTCCGCAGATCAACGCAGAGATAAGGTTTGCCAACCGGCTCTTCGCGCCGAGGCGGTGTGCGAGTGAGGACATGCCCAGCGTTTGATAACCGACCGGACTGCCGCCCAATCCGCCGAGGAGGTTTGCCCAGCCCGCGCTTTGCAGCTCGCGGTTGAGGTCGATGTCCTGTTTTACCGTCACCTCGAGCGCGCTGGCGTTCAACAATAATGCGATCACACTGAGCGCGAGTATGGTGGCGATCTTGTCGAAGTTTTGGAGGATCGCGCCCCAATCGATGGAAGCGAATAAGGAGGGAGTTAGGGGCTGGTACAAACCTCCTGAGGGGAAGGGACCGAGCAGCCAGCCGCGCGCCGATGCCTCATTCACGGAGATTCCGGCAATGAGCAAATACCCATAAAACAACGCGGTTGCCAGGACCAACGCGCCCGGTGTGATCAAGAAGTGGTTCGAGCGGCGGAGAATGATCAACAAGGCAACGGCGAAGATCGCACCCGGTACCCAGCTGGCAAAATTGTTCGTGGTGAATAGCTGCGAGAGGCTGAGTTCGCCGCTCACCATCACGCCGAACGCACCGAGACTCAACAACCAGCCGGTGCCGGCAAGAAAGCCGCCGACCACAGGATATGGAATGTAGCGGACAAATCCGCTGGCTTTGAACCTGCCGAGCAACAAAAAGAAAATCCCCGTCAACATGGATGTGATGGAGATCGCGGCAAGGACGGTCGCGTAGATGGCGTTCGGCTCCGCGCCTTTCATGCCCAGCGCGATTGCCGCGCCGATCAAACTGACGATGGCGGCAGGTGTATCCTGTGGGACACCGATCATGCCGGGCAGGGAGGTGGTGAGCGCAATGGCTATCCCCATAGCGAACGCGCCGAAGAGCATCAAGCCGATACCGCCCGGCAGGAATTGGCTCAGATCGCCGGAGAAAATAAGCGCCGCCAGCGAAATTTCCATACTGATGGTAACAATGGCGGCGATCAACCCGGCAGTCAGGCTGGGGAGCAGGATCTTTGGCTGGAATTCCTTCTTGAAATCGGTTAGGTTCATATCTGCCTTTGCATTGAAAAACGTTGGAACCCCGGCGGGTTCTCGGCGAGTATAGCATGACAATGACAGGATTTGCCACAAACTGCGGCGGGGTGTACAATCCGCCAGTAATTACGACCGCAAGTTAGGGATACATACTCCGACACCCCATGCCAAAATCCGACCTGATCCTGCTCGCGCTGGACGACTCTCCCATTTTGAACTTGATGGATCGTGCTTTGCGTGTGAAATACCAAACGGCCATCTCGAACGACACCAAAAACTTGAGCAGGCTGTTACAGGAGAATAACCCGGCGCTATTACTGGTGGGTGAGCGATTTGATGGTCATGACGGGATGCGGATCGCCAGGGAACTCTTGGATCGCTTTCCAACCCTGCCGATCCTGGTCTATGCCGAAAAAGCGACCCCGGACCTGTTCAAGAACATTTTTCGCGTGGGAGTGAGCGGATACCTTGCGCCACCGCTGAAGACCGACGACATTATGCAGGCTGTGGAAAACAGCCTGCGCAACGCAAGCCGCATCGGTGACTGGCTGCGCCGCGAGGTAAAACGCACCACGGCTTCCTTGAAAAAACAGGCGCAGATTTCCGATGCTGAACGCGCCCGCCTCGAATCGGTGTTCACCAACATCCACGACGGCGTGATGATTCTGGATGAGGAAAAAAAGATACTGCTTGTCAACCCGGCTTTATGCCGCATGCTCGGCTTGAATCCCAAATCTGTGGCGGGAAAACCTGCCATGGAAGCGATCACCCATCCGGACATCCTCGCCTTGCTCATGCGCAAGAATGGCGATGACGCGCTCCAGTATTATGAAGTCAGTTTTCCGGATGGAAGGGTGGGCAATGCCCAATTCACGGCGATCCAGGACGTGGGGTTTGCCGTCACCATGCAGGATATCACCTATCTCAAGGAGATGGACCGCGCGCGGAGCGAGTTCGTCCACACGGTATCGCACGACCTGCGCTCACCGCTCACGTCCGTGATCGGATACACCGAACTGGTGGAGCGCGCTGGTGACCTGAACGAGAATCAACGCGATTTTCTCAACCGCATCCAGGACAGCGTGCAACACATCACCTCGCTGATCAACGACCTGCTCGACCTTGGCAGTGTGGAAGCAGGCTTCGACACGCGCCGCGAGTATGTTCAATTGGATGCGATCCTGCGATACACATTGGACATGTTACAGGGACAGGTGAAATCGCGGCGGCTCAAAGTGCACACCGATATCGCGCCGGCGCTTCCTCCCTTTCGTGCGAATCCCATCCGTTTGCGTCAGTTGCTCGATAATGTGGTGGGGAACGCCATCAAATACTCCTTCAACGGCGGCGAGGTATTCATCTCGATCCGTTCGGAGGGAAATCAGATCATCCTCAATGTGCGCGATAACGGACCCGGCATCCCTGTGGAAGACCAGGCACACATCTTCGACAAGTTCTATCGTGGAAGGAATATCACGGATAGCATTACCGGATCAGGGTTGGGGTTAGCCATCGTCAAGAGCATCGTGGATACCCATCAGGGGCGCATCTGGGTGGAATCGGCAGAGGGTAAGGGCAGTTCGTTCTACATCGTACTGCCAACTCATTCGGAACCTGCACAGGCAGGGAAAAAACCATCATGAACAAAAGATCCCTGACCTCAAACCAGGGATCTTCTATTTGTTTGATAAGCGCGAAAGGATGGAGTCGCTGGGGCGGCGCGGCGCCGGCTCGGGGTCCGTGCCGGTGCGCATACTTTCCATCTCGGTGCTGAATCGCATCCAGTCATCCACGAGGAGCACGAAATGCGGGGTCTTGTCTTTGAAGAAAAATTTCGAGAGGAAAAATTCCAGCACCTGCCGGGGAATTGGATAGCTCTTAAGATCCACCACCAGTGCGGTCTTGGCTGCAAGCGGCATCTCCCGTTCGTTCAAACCTAAAACATCGAACCACGCGGCCAGTCCCGTCGGTTTAAAGCGGAACAACAATCTCATCTCAGTAGTGGTCGTGCGGACGATGCGTTTGTAGGAGATGTTCACTCGCAGGAACGGAGTGATAAGTTTCAGGTGATCGGGGAAGGGTTGCACGTATGCCATGAAGCGGAAGACGAAGAACAACACCCCGACGAATATCCCCAGCACGCCAACCGCTGCAGGCAGCATCCAGCGCCACGCAAGAAATTGCCCCAAGCCAATGTATTCGCTGTAGGCGATGATCAGCATCACCAGCCCGATCGCCAAAGTAGGCGGCCACCAACGGTTGAGCATGAGCCGATAGACAACTAACGGATATCTTCTGCCCGCTCGCCTTGCCATACTGCCCTATTCGTCCTCGTTCACATGCATCGACAGCCCCTTGCGTTCCCCTTCTTCGTCCATACCACCGTTCAATTGCCCACTGAGCCTGCGGATCGCCTGACTGAGGTTTTCGCCCCGCAGGCTGAAGGTCACGTCGCCGCGCGTTTTCTCGATGATGCCGCGTGCCAGGTCGGTCTGACGACGCAGACCGTTGGTGATCGCATCGGGATAGTCAATGGTGACCAGCACGGAGTAGATCTCGTCCATGTAGTTCAGCAGTCGCTCCGCTTCCTGTGAATAGCCATGCC
>CAZFDL010000162.1:0-6640 GCA_964517905.1 uncultured Anaerolinea sp.
CCCGCTGACGATCTGTTTTTGCAGGGCGATGTACGTGATCGCAACCGGCAGTGCGACAATGATCGCCATTGCCGCGAATCGATTCCAGGGAATGCTGCTGGCGTATTGGCCGGTCATGTTGTAAAGCGTCATCGAGAGGGTATAAGACTCGGGCTTGGTGAGGAAGAGCCAGGGGAGGACAAACTCCTGCCAGTGACCGATAAAGCCAAGGAAGAACGTGACCGCGAGTTGTGGCAGTGCAAGCGGCAGAACGATCTGGAAGAAGATCTGGTTCGAGTCTGCGCCATCGATCGAAGCGGCTTCTTCGAGTTCCCGGGGAATGGTATCGAGATAGCCTTTGAGGTTCCAAACGGCGAACGGCAAAGCTGTGGAGATCATCGCGATTCCGACGCCCAGAAGCGAGTCGCGCAGGTTGAACATAACCCTTCCCAAGCCTTGAGCGCACGACGCGAAGGGGGAAATCGCTATCGCGCCGCCGCAATCGGCGATGCGAAAACTATTCATGAGAAGATACAGCGGGGTTGCCAAGCCCACGGCGGGCATGAGCAAGGGGACAAATACCAGCACCATGAGCACCTGCCGCAAGCTGAATTTGAAGCGCGAAAACGCATATGCGGCAAGGACGGCGATCAACAGGGAAGCCAGGCCGACCCCAACGGAAAGCAGAAAACTGTTGCGCAGGAGTTCAAGGAATGTGACCGGATTGGCGGTGGGCCGGTCGATCACCTGTTTGTATGCGGTGAGGGATATTTCTGTCGGGATGAGTTCGAGGCTCGAGGGACGCGTCTCGCGTGAGCTGAAGGATAATGTGACGATGTACATGATGGGGAACAACACTTCCGCTGCGATCGCGAGGCATAGCACCTGCAACAGAATCTGGCGCCATAGTGGAAGTTCACGCCCGCCTACTTCGCGCGAGGTGTTCATCGTGAATAACCGAACGATGGGATTGCTGCTCTTTCTCGGTTGGGTATAGGTAGCCATGGGAATCACTCCACGATGTTTTCAGTCGCCTTGGTCAGGCGGTTCGTGAGCAGGAAGAGGATCAACGCCACAAAGAAGACGATCACTGAGAATGCCGCCGCCGCTCCGTACAACCTGAGATTTCTCACCAAGTCATAAGCAAACGTGACCAAGATTTCGGTGGAGCGCGCGGGTCCGCCGCCGGTCATGAAATAGACAAAATTAAACAGGTTGAAAGACAGTGTAAAACCATAGATCGCCGCGGGTATCATCGCGGGTCTTAACAAAGGCACCGTGATATTCCGGAACTGTTGATAACCGGACGCGCCGTCAATCGAAGCCGCCTCGTACAGGTCTTTCGGGATGCTTTGAAGAGCGCCTGTGGCAACCAGTGTCATGAAAGGCCAGCCCAACCAGAAGTTGGCGATCATCATGGCATAGTAAGCCAGCGTGAGGGCGCCGTTCGGAAGGAGCCAGGGAATGGGAGGCGTAAAATCCTCCAGCCAGCGGATGCGGACCGGATCGATGGAACCGAATACCGTAGCCACGTTCGTGAGGAACTGGTTCATTGCGCCATATTGTTCGTCAAAGATGTTTCGCCACACCGTGGCAACTACCAGCGGAGGAACTACAATGGGAAGGATATAAAGCGAACGATAAATGCGTTTCATCCACAAACCGGGTGTATTGAGCAGGACGGCGATGACGATCCCTGCCGGCACATGAATGGCAACATTGGTGACCGCCCACCATAGGTTATAGGTTAGCACGCGGAAGAACTCAAAGTTTTGAACGGGAAGTCCACCCGTAAGAATATCCACATAATTCTGAATTCCCACCTGGTTCAAATTTTCAGATGCAAGACCTCGCAGAAGGTCTTTCGTCTGAAAGTCGGTGAACGATACGATGATCTGATAAATGAGCGGGTAAAAAGTGATAACGGACATCACGAGAAAAGCCGGGACCAGATACAAATA
This sequence comes from uncultured Anaerolinea sp., assembly GCA_964517905.1. Taxonomy (GTDB): domain Bacteria; phylum Chloroflexota; class Anaerolineae; order Anaerolineales; family Villigracilaceae; genus Defluviilinea. The sequence goes on from CAZFDL010000162.1 coordinate 1,941, forward strand.
GGGTGTGACCACCTTGCGGAAATCTGACCTGCGCTTTGTCTGATTGATCATGCGGGTGGATGCCATTGTCGCTTCTCCTCATCATTACTTAGTGAAAGTGAGCAGGGAAAAATTCCCTGCTCACTTTCAAGGCTAGCAAATCGACTTACTTATTGGCATTGGCGGTGCCGTCCGCGACCCACTGTTCCGCGGGAACACCGGCTTCGAAGACCTGGTCTGTGCCGCAGAAATTGGACCAGTAATTGCCCAATTGAGGAACCTGCGGACGAACGTACGCCGTGGCGAACGCATCCAGCAGACCTTGAATCAGGGGATCGGTCACTTCGACCGTCGTATTGGCAGGAACGTGACCCGCGTCATTCATCATGGATGTCTGAGCGTCTTTGCCTGTCAGATAAAGCGCAACTTCAAGCGCGGATTCAAGGTTGGTGCTATTCGGGTTGAAGTAGAAACCATCCACGCCGAGGAGGGGAGTGGCTGCGCCACCGGGTCCGGCGGGAAGCGGGGCTACGCCGAGTTTATCACCGAGGGCTTTGCGGTAATCGCCCATTGCCCAGTTACCGTTCGTGATGATCGCCATCTGACCTTCAGTGAACGGAGCGAGGCCGTCGCCATCGTTCTTGGGCCAGCCATTTTCAACCGAGATCTGGTAGAGATCGTTGAGGTACGACATTGCATCCGCAACGCCGCCTTGATCGGCTACAACTTTCCAGCTGTCGTCGAAGATCTTGCCGCCAAACGAGCCAAAGAAGCCGTAGTGGTGGTAGCAGCCGTAACTGAGGGAGACCGGCGTGCCGCCTTCCATGAGCGCCTTCAGTTCGTCCGTGGTGGCAGGAGGCGTATCGATCAGGTCTTTGTTGTACCAGATGGCGACAGCCTTCAACGATTCGGGAACGCCGTACAGTTTACCTTCCACGCTCATGCCGTCGATGGACAACTGGCTGTAATCGCCGAGTTTGCCGCTGGCAAGTTCGGTGATGTCGGCGAGCAATCCCGCGCGGGCATCATCGCCCAGCGAGTCGTTCGGGGCGATGAACATGTCCGGTCCGCCGCCGGAGGCAACATCGGTGCGGTACTTGTTGTAAATATCATTGAACGGTACCTGCAAAACATTGATCGTCACGTTGGGCAGGTCGGTCTTCGCTTGTTCGAGGATGGCGGTCAATGCCACTTCCTCTGCGGATCCAGTTCCATAGGCGTGCCAGAAGGTTACTTCACCCGTGGCGGTCGAGCCTGTTCCGCCGCCGCAGGCTGTGAGTACGAATGCTGAGATCAGGATCAAGCTGATCAGCAAGTTGAACTTGTTCTTCATTAATTCTTCTCCTTGTTGAATTTGTTCGGATTTTATCACTTCTCAATACAGGTCAGGGGAATCGAGTTTTTTCATCACCTCCTTGGTTATGAATGTACTTCCAGCGATTCTTGGGTGCGCGCATACGCTTCCCCGGAGAACTTTCGCTGTTCTGCCGCTATGTGAATCGCTACGTTGATCGCCTGGACGATCGCGCCGATCGCAACAGACCGGCGCCCGAGCAACGCTGTCGTTATACGGACGCTTTGTTCCGACGCGCGCATTGCGCGCTCGCGTACCGCGTCACGGATGGATGTGGTCAGGATATCACCCGCCTCCGCCACGCCGCCGCCGATAATGATCATGCCGGGGTTGAACAGATTGACCAGACTCGCCAGAGCCACCCCGATGTGTGCACCGGCGCGCCTCAATATTTCCTGCGCGTGCAGGTCACCTCTGCGGGCTGCATTGGCAACCTCGCGGGCGTTGATCTTTTCTGGGGGGAATTCCGCCAGCAATGTTCTTTTCCCCGATTGGACCATGGCTTGCGCCTCTCTGGCGATCGCGTTTCCGCCGGCAAATGCCTCAAGACAACCCTGGTTGCCGCAATTGCAGAGAGGTCCGTTTTCGTCGATGGTTATGTGCCCGATCTCGCCGGCCGCGCCGGTTGTTCCCCCGTAAATTTGCTGATTGAGTATCAGTCCTGCTCCGATCCCGGTGCCCACCTTGATGTACGCAAGATTGCGCTCGCCGCGTCCTGCACCGTACGCCCACTCACCCAAAGCGCCCAACTCTGCATCGTTATTCAAGGTGACCGGGCATCCCCATTTATTCTCGAGCGTCGCGCGGATCGGAAATCGATCCCAGCCGGGCATGATCGGCGGTGCAACCACCATGCCTGCTTCGGTGATCACGGGTCCCGGAACTCCAACGCCCACTGCCGCAAGGTCCGAAGGGGAGAGTCCTTGTGAACCGAGCAACTCAAATAGATTTTTTTGGATGATCTCGAGGCAGGCCGCTGGATTGTTCTTGATATCAAATGCGATCTCAACCTCGCGCAGAATTCTTGCGGTGAAATCGGCGATGGCTATCGAAATGTGTGTTGCCCCGATATCGACGCCGCCCACGATGCCCCTTTGTGGTTTGATCTCCAGGCTGACCGGCGGTCGTCCGCTTGGGGCGGAACGGATTTCAGCCTCCTGCACCACGCCTGATTCCACCAGATCGTTCACGATCAGGCTGACCGCGGCGCGCGTTAGTCCCATTTGATCGGCCAGTTCTGAACGGGACAAACCGCCTGTCGAGAATCGAATAAGGTCGAGAGCGGCATGTTTGTTAAAACTCTTGACATTATGTTCAGCGGGAAGCCAGTAGAATGTGCTCAAGTTTGCCTGATTGAAGCGGTTTCGTTCTGGAATTTCTGTAATCTTACTCGACGAACTTTATTTTTTCAAGTGTTTTGACAAAGTTCGTTTCAGGTCGGGATGCTCCGAATAGAAAAAAGGCAGCCCGCACTCGGTGCGGGCTGCCTTGGGAGCAATTACAGATCGGCGTAATTATCGAATTGCCTGCTCCGTCGTCGCGTCGAAAATGTGGAAGTTGTCCATGTCGAAGGCTACTGCAGCCTTCTGCCCCACGCGCAATTTCGAGCGGGGGTCGACCCGTGCCACGAACGTATCTTTGCCGCTCATCAGGTAGAGGAAGATCTCGTTCCCCATCAGTTCCGTCACGTCTACACTCACATTGACACGATCTGTATCGATATTGGCAGGGATGAAATCCACATCGTGGATGTTCTCCGGGCGGATGCCAAAGATGACGTCTTTACCGACGTGCGCTTCATAGGGCTTGGATTTTGACGCCGGAATGTTGAGGGTGAAATCCACGGTTTCAACCGCGAGCTTGTTCTCATCCCTGCGGAGTCTGCCGCGGAAGAAATTCATGGCCGGCGAACCGATGAAGCCTGCAACGAACAGATTATTCGGATGGTCGTACAGGTTTTGCGGTGAGTCGAGTTGCTGCAAGACACCTTTATTGATCACGGCGATGCGGGTCGCCATCGTCATGGCCTCCGTCTGGTCGTGGGTCACATATATGAAGGTGGTCTGCAAACGCTGGTGAAGCTTGCTGATCTCGGCGCGCATTTGTACGCGCAATTTTGCATCGAGGTTCGAAAGCGGCTCATCGAACAGAAAGACTTTCGGCTCGCGCACAATGGCGCGCCCGACCGCCACGCGCTGGCGCTGACCGCCCGAAAGTTGGCGCGGCTTGCGTTCGAGTAGGTCCTGAATGCCGAGGATGTCGGCGGCTTCGCTCACGCGGCGCTTGATCTCCTCCTTCGGCATCTTGCGGAGCTTCAAACCGAAGGCCATGTTGTCGTACACCGAAAGGTGCGGGTACAACGCATACGACTGGAAGACCATGGCAATGTCGCGGTCTTTCGGGGCGACATCGTTCACCACGCGGTCGCCGATGCGGATCTCGCCGCTGGAGATCTCCTCCAAGCCAGCCAGCGAGCGCAGGGCGGTGGTCTTGCCGCACCCCGAGGGACCGACGAGCACCAGGAACTCCTTGTCTTCAATGTTAATGTTCAGGTCGTTCACCGCGGTCACATCCCCGTATTTTTTGTACACGTGATCGAACGTTACACCTGCCATGGGTCTTTCCTCCGTTTCGTGGGAATATAGTGACCGGATTATACACCCACACTTTTTGGGTTGGAGGGAAATTCTTGTTCCGTTCTCGCCGGGACTCAACCCGCATCATCTGTGATGTCAAGTTGATTCTACCGTGCGACCTTCCCGACCCGTTTGTGATTCGGGATGTCATTCGGCACAAGCTATTTGTTCACCAGCCACACGCCGAACAAAATGATCCCGCCGCCTAGCAGGGACGCAGGAGTAATCGCCTCACCCAATACGAAGAACGCGACGACCATCGCAATAAGCGGCTCGATGTAGAGAAACGCGCCGGTGCTGGCGGTCGTCAGCGCCTGCAGCGCGTCGTACCAGGCGATGTATGCCAGCCCGGAGCAAAATACTCCGAGGAAAGCGACACCGAGCCAGCCATCCACCGTCAACGCGGGGACTTCCGCATACAAGCCATCGCGAATAAAAAACACGGACGTGAACAGGAAGCCGAATGCCATCATATAAAAAACGAACAATCCAGCGGAGGTGGTCTTCAGCCCGCGGCGCGACAGTACCGAGACGACCGACCAGTTGACCGCGCTGACGAGGATAAGCGCATCCCCCGGCGCGCCAAACTTCCCAAGCGAGATCGAAGCGAGGTTTCCATCCGAAACAACCAGCAGGACGCCGACGAATGCGAGCGCAATGCCGGACACTTTGACGAGGGATAATCCCTCTTTGAGGACCAGCCAGCCCAGCAACGCCATGAAGACCGGGGT
>CAZFDL010000163.1:0-6592 GCA_964517905.1 uncultured Anaerolinea sp.
ATTTTGCCATGAGTTTTCCACTTCTCACTGGTACTATTTTACGGGAGGGTTACCAAATCCCCGCATGATTTTGGGAGACGGGTTGTAATTGTGCAACCAACTCAACTTCTCCATTCAAAAAAAGCCGCCAGACTTGTTCAGGCTCGCCAGCATACAGTTCTGAGTAATATAAGTTTTTGGGTAGAATAGATGTTATTACAAATTGTCCATAGGGATCCCAAACTACTTTTGGTGTACGTGGTCCACCATCCATTGGCACTCCTACCGGCTCAAATTCAAGCAGGATTTGTTGCTTGCCACTTTCCAAATCAAAAACTTTTATTATTGAACCAGTCGTCAAAGCAATATGCACGCCGTCTGGGGAAGGCGCAAATCTTCCTGCATCACCCGGCCCAAATAATTGTGTGATCTGACCTGCTAGGTCTACAGAAAACAGGTCGAAAAGAGGCATACTCCCTGGAGGACCTTCAACGATCTCCTCTGTATTAAACAAGATTTTATGATGGCCTGGCAACCAACCAAAATAGTCCATCAAAACGTTTTTACCGGTTAGCGCCATCAAATCATCTGATCCAACAAGGCGTTTTATTTCGCCTCCACCCGTTCTTACAGTCCACAATTCGTCAAAGGGAGGGGTAATCCCATCTAATAAGGTGTACCTTTGCCTAAAGAGAAGCCATTGCCCATCATCGGAAAACACAAAACCATACATATTCTTTTGTTGAGTCAACATTTGTGAACCGTTCTGTGTCCAAACCCATAATTCATCTTCTACGGTATAAGCAACAACGAGATCATCTGGCAGTGAGGCAGAAGTAGATGTGGCAGTGGAGGATGCAATGACTGACATTTGTGTTGCTTCGACCACCGGGGATGGAGTGAATATAGGTGTAGCTGCACAACCTGATAGAAAAAGCACCATTGAGACAAGACTCTTAAGATGTGTTTTCATGTGATTCTGCTTGAGTTCCTTACTGCTAATAACGTTCGTTCACTTCCGTAAGGTTCATTTTCACTTCATTGAGTAATTCGTCCGCAGTTCCCTTTTTCGTTTGAGAAAGATCGGTCAATTCCTCGGGATCGGATTCGATATCGAAGAGTCTGACGATATCCTCCCGATTATTTTCATCGTAGCCGAAGTAGTAATGCAGTTTGTAATTTTCCCTCACGAGTGAAACAGATCCCTGCGTGAGCGGCTTGGTCGGGTCGCTGTCTATGGCTTGCACGGCGAAGACACTGCTGCTTGGCGAATCAGGCATAAACGGCGGAAGTACGCGTCCTTCGCTCCACGCGGGAGGTTTTTGCCCGGTCACTTGTGCCAGCGTTGGCAAAACATCCACCGCGCTGGTGGGCTCATACACATCCACCCCTTCGGTGCGACCGGGTTCGAAGATCAAGAGCGGGATTCGAATCACCGGTTCATACAAGACCTTCGAGCCGTGGCCAAAGATGCCGCGCTCGAACATCTCGCCGTGATCGGAGGTGAGCACCAGCCACGTGTCATCCAACGCGCCCGAGGTCTCGAGCGAATCATACAGCCTTCCGAATTCCCGATCGCAGTACAGGATGAACTCATCATACTCAGTGCGCATCCGTTCGAGCGACGGCTGTGAAATGATCTTGCGCGCAAGAATCTCCGGCGGCTTTTCAATGAACGGATAGCCATCCTCTTTGAATGTATCGACGAACTCGACCGTTGTCCGATAGGGATGATGCGGCGGCATGAAGTGGAAATATCCAAGGAACGGCTGGGGGATGTCCACAAGACGGTTCCGGACCGCGTCGATGGCTGTTTCAAGCACATACGGGTTGACCTGACTGGTGGCAGGGATGCCGCGCGGGAAGCGCGGTCTGAGATCCTCGATTCTCTTTGCCTGCAGGGTTTCATAGAGGTGTGAGAGGAACAAGGAATAAGCAAACCCCTCGTCGTTGACTTTCATGTTGCGAATCCAGCTGATCGAGGCAATGTCTTCATCGTTGCGAAACACGGACGAGATCAGCGCATCGTAGGATTCGAGGAATAGCGATTCCCTCGGGATCAGTTCGTCAATGTCTCGCGCGAACTGATTGAGGAGTGAGTTCGCAAATCCGTTGTGGGTGTAGGCGATGCGATGGTGATTCGGGAACGCGCTGAAGATGTTCCGGGCGGCGAACGGCTCGACCACTTTCGCGTTGAGGTTGATCGCCCGGTGGGTCCACGGCAGGACGCCCGTCAGGAGCGAGGCGGTACCGGGTGTAGTGTAATTCCCGCCGGCGAAGTGATCGTGAAATCGAATCGCGCGTGAGGACAGGCGTTTGATGTTCGGGGTTGTTTCGCGTTCGTATCCGTGTATCGAGATGTCGTATGCGGAGAGCGCGTCGAAAACGATGATGACGATGTTTTGCTTGTTCCCCTGCAATGCATTCGCGAACGGCTTTGCCAGCCGTGAGGTTGCGTAGCCCAACGGCACTGCGCCAGCCAGTTTGAGAAATTCGCGCCGGTTGATGTATCGCTTCATGTTGGAAATTAAAGGTACGGTTCGTCCACCTGTGCCAGCGTTGCCTTGAGTTCGCGGAGCAGGTCGTCGGCAATCCCCTGCCTGGACATGCTCAAGTCGTTCATCTCTTCGGGGTCTGCCGCGACATCGTAAAGTTTGATCAGTCCCTCCTGCGGCACGACGGGGTAGCCAAAATAATAATGGAGTTTATAGTTTTCGCGGACGAGTGTTGTCGAGGCGACGGTGAGCGGGGCGTATTGCGCGTTGTTGTTCGCCCGCAGGACGTAAATATCGCGTGTCCGGTTGTCCGCGCGGAACGGAGGCAGAAGGGTACCCTCGACCCACTCTGGACGCCTCTGCCCGGTCAGGTGCGCGAGGGTCGGCAATACGTCTATCGCGCTGGTGTGTTCATACACATCCATACCCGTGGTGCGGCCCGGCTCGAAGATCATCAATGGGATGCGGATCACAGGCTCGTATAACGCGTCGGTGCTGTGACCGCTGATACCGCGCTCGTTCAGTTCCCCGTGATCCGAGGTCAGAATCAGCCACGTATTTTCCAACAAGCCGGATGATTCGAGAAAATTATAAAGTCGTTGGAATTCCCGGTCGCAATACAGGATGAATTCGTCGTATTCGCGGCGCTTTCCCGGCAGGTTCTTGAAGACGCGCTTGGCGAAGAGGTCGACCGTTTTTTCGATGGGCGTGAAACCGTCCTCGCGAAACGCATCCACAAAATCGCGGTGCGTGCGATATGGATCGTGAGGCGGGAGAAAGTGGAAGTAACCCATGAACGGCTGAGGGATCTCTCTCAAGCGGTTCATCACGTGATCGACGGCTGTTTCCAGTAGGAATCCGTTATCGGCACCCGAGGTGGGAAGCCCGCGAGGGTAGCTCGGTTTCAGATTCTCGATCTGCCGGTCCTGCAAGTCCTGGATCAGGTGCGATAGAAAGAGCGAGTAGGCATGGCCTTCCTCTCGCACCTTCATGGCGCGCACCCAGCTGACGGAGGCGATATCTTCGTCTTCCCTGAATAGGGATGGAACGATCGAATCGAACCCGCTCAGCAGGAGTGTTTCCCGTTGGATCAATTCGTTGATGTGACCTCGAAACTGGTTCAAGAGAATGTTTGCCCACCCATTGTGGGTATAGGCGATCCGATAGTGATCCGGGAACGCGCTGAAAATATTTCGGGATAGGAATCGATCGGTCACTTTGCCCTTCGGCTGGAAGGCGCGGTGCGTCCACGGCAGGACGCCCGTCAGAAGGGAGGCGGTGCCCGGGGTGGTGAAATTCCCGCTGGCGTAGTGATTGTGATAGACGATCGCCTTTTGCGCCAGCCGCGCCAGGTTGGGGGTGGTCTGGCGCGCATACCCGTGAAGCGAGATGTTGTACGCGGAAAAAGCGTCGAAGACGACGATGATCACATTTTGCCCGCCCGCCTGGAGAGCCCTTGACAGGCGCGAAGCCGCAAGCCCGGCGGGGAATGCGCCAGCCAGCTTGAGGAAGTCGCGTCGGCTGAGTTGTCTTTTCATGGACTCACACATCAGCCTGTGTTACGTATGACGATAATGATCAAGCCAGCCAGATCGAGAAAGAGATAGGCGGTCATCAGGGGTGACAAGCGTTCGCTGAATGATTGAATGGCGCGCATCACGGCATCGGATCGTAGGAACAGGTAGATGGGCAATACAACAGACGGAACGACGAATGACAGGCTGATCAAATACAAGCCCAGCAACGGGCGGCCCCAGCGAATCAACAGTTCGACGATCCAGTCGGGAGGGAAGACCTTCCACAGGAAAAGCAATTGTGCGATCATCCCCCAAACGGAGAGTATCAATACAAGCAGGCTGAGGAAGGAAATTCTTTTTTCAACAGGCCAATGCCTTGGGGTGAGGAACAACCCAAGCAAGGCGACCACGACACAAGCCAGCACACTTTCCACGAAGGCGTAGAGCAGTCCGTAGGCGCCGACGCCGATCGCGTCCCAGAGGTTCGTGCGTTCGGAAAGCCACGAAACATCACGCAGGAACAGGATGATGGTCCAGACGTGAAGCGGAAAGGCACAGAGCAAAAAGAGGGACCATAACCCGGGTCGTGAATACCGGTTTGCAAGCGAAGAGAAGACAGCGTTCAACCCTGCTCCATTTTTGAATTATATCGTCATTCGTTAGAACAGCTCTTTGTTCGCCTGCACCCACTCGAACATCAGATCCAGACCTTCTTCGAGGTCGATCTTTGGCGACCAGCCCAGTTCGCGCTGTGCCTTGCGGATATCGGCGTAGAACACTCGCTGGTCGCCGGGCCGCCAGTCTTCGCGTGCTACTTCGATCTTTTTACCCAGCAGTCGTTCCAAAATCGGACCGAACTCCGCCCAGATCGCCATCACGTTGCGTTTGCCGCCGCCCACGTTGTAGACCTGACCTTTGGAAACATCAATTTTTTCAATGGCGGCATCGTACGCGTCGAGCAGGTCGTTGACGTGCAACACATCGCGCACCTGTTTGCCATCACCGTAAATGGTGATCTTGCGTCCCGTCACTGCCGCGATCATCATCCATGCCAGCCAGCCCTGGTCTTCGATGCCGAACTGGCGCGGACCGTAAATACAGGATTGACGAAAGACAACGGAACGTAGACCGTAAATGCGAGAATAATCGCGCGTATACTGGTCGCCCGAACCTTTGCTTACACCATAAGGTGAATGAAAGTCAAGCGGTTGCGATTCGGAACAGCCATGGTCGAGATCTTTGTATAGCCAGCGCGTGGATTCTTCGACCAGCCTCACATCGTCCATGCCGCCATAGACTTTGTTGGTGGAGGAGTACAAGAAAATCGGATCATGCCTCGAGAGGCGCGCGGCTTCGAGCGCGTTGAACGTGCCGAGCGCGTTGGATTCGAAATCCTCACGCGGATTCATCACGGAGGTGGTGACTGCGACCTGCCCCGCGAGATGGACGATGACATCCGCGTCTTTCGCGGACTCTGCCAACCGATCCGCGTTTCGCAGATCTCCGACAATGAGGCTGAACGCGTCCTTGCCAAACGATTCCTCCAGCCAGGCGCGGTTACGCGGCGCGCCCGCCCGCGAGAGATTGTCGAAGATGGTGACGCGCTCCCCGCGTTGAATCAGCCGAAAGGCGTAGTTCGATCCGATGAATCCCGCTCCGCCTGTGATGAGATAATGTCGGCTCACGTTAATATCCTGACGAGTAATAATAGCTCGTCCGTCTTTGCCTGAAGAACGACGCGATCAAAATGCCGAATACGAAACCACCGATATGCGCCCACCACGCCACACCCCCGGCACTGCCTTGCAGCGCGAACAAGCCGGAGTATAACTGCGAGATGAACCAGAACACGAGGAAGATGAATGCGGGGATCTCGACCAGCGTGAAGATAAAGAAGATGGGAACGAGACTCGCGATGCGCGAATTCGGGAACATGATCAAATACGCGCCGAGCACACCGGCGACCGCGCCGCTTGCGCCGATCATCGGGACCGTGCTCGCCGGGAGGATGTAGGTTTGCAGCAATGCCGCCGCAACGCCGCTCAACAGATAAAACACGAGATAGCGAATCCGGCCCATGCGCGACTCTATGTTGTCGCCGAAGATGAACAGCACCCACATGTTGCTGAGGATGTGGAACCAGCCGCCATGCAGGAACATGGATGAAAAGATCGTCATCCATTCGCCGTTCCTATCTGCGAGGAATTGTGCGGGGATCAAGCCATTCGCAAAAATGAAACTCTCGAGTTCGGCGGGAGACATTTTGAACTCAAGGTAAAAGGCGTACGCGTTCGCGCCGATCAACAACAGGTTGATCAGCGGAAATTTGTGCGAACGCGCGGTATCGTATAAAGGGAACATCGTTTATGCAGCCTGATCCGTTTGTTTGTTCCTGAAATTCATCAATTGCTGGTAGACGCCGGAGAGCGTCTGCCCTTCGCGCGCCAGACCGATGACGCCGACCACGAGGCTGTTGATGTAGTTATACAACCGCATGGCTAAGGCGGCGGCAAACGCGGTCGATTCATCGGGGACGAAGCGGGTGAGGGCGAACACGATCGCGCCTTCGAAGGTGCCCAACGCGCCGGGCGCGGAAGGGAT
>CAZFDL010000164.1:0-6573 GCA_964517905.1 uncultured Anaerolinea sp.
ATGTAGACGAGGGCATCCACAATTTCCCCGAGGTTATGAGGCGGGATCGACGTCGCCATGCCCACCGCGATGCCCGTCGCGCCGTTGACGAGAAGATTCGGAATCGCAGAAGGCAATACATTCGGTTCAGTTAAGGTGTCGTCGAAGTTCGGGGTGAAGTCAACCGTTTCTTTGTTGAGGTCGAACAGAATATCGAGCGCGGCAGGTGTAAGTTTTGCCTCGGTGTAACGCATTGCGGCGGGTGGGTCGCCATCCACAGAACCGAAATTCCCCTGCCCGTCCACGAGCAGTGTGCGCATCGAAAAATCCTGCGCCATGCGCGCCATCGCTTCGTATACCGCCGAATCTCCGTGCGGGTGATATTTACCCAGCACTTCACCCACGATACGAGCGGATTTTTTATACGCCGAGTCTGCGCGGATACCCATGTCGTACATCGCGTAAAGAATGCGGCGCTGCACAGGTTTGAGTCCATCGCGCGCATCGGGCAGTGCGCGCGCCACGATCACGCTCATCGCGTAATCGAGATAGGACTGTTGCATTTCGGTGTCGATGTCTATTTTGCGGATTGTTCCAAGGTCCATAGTGAAATCCTTTTTGAACCGCGAAGCGCGCGAAGAACATCTTTAATATCCTTGCGATCTCGGCGTGTTTTGCGGTAAATTTTTCTGAATGTATGTTCTATTGCGGGGACAATCTTACGGGGAAAGAGAATATGCGTCAAGTGACGGGAATAATCAACAAAGGCCGACTCGTACGAGTCAGCCTTTGTTGATGAGCGGTTGTTTCAATTTATGGTGTGAATGAGATTTGCTCGGATACACAGATGCCCTTCAGATTTTTTTCAGAGCATACGCTAACCGTGACAGCGAGTTTATGACCGCTGGGATCGTACGCGAACGCGGGCGAACTGACGATGCGTGTGGAGCCGGGGTTGGATTGGTTGTGCGTGTTGGTCGTGAGACAGCCATCCAGGTTGGTGAATTCATTCGCGTCGGTGGAGAGTGTGATGTTCGTGACGGTGTCTCTCACGGTCAACGCAATGGACCGAAACGTTACGTCACTGCGGTTCTTTATTTCGATCTCCACCCACCAGCCCACGCAGGTATCCTTCCCTGAATAGGCGAGGCGGATATCCGGTAACGGTGTCGGTGTGAATGTAGGTGTAGGCGGTGGAGTGAACACCGGCAACGCCGAGAAATTTCCCGTCACTGTTGCGTATTCGCCCCACAGCCAGCAGAAGTTACCCGGCGAATCGGGGTTATGAATGAACCAGTACCGGCCCGTGGGGTCGCGTCCGTATACTTGTGCGGTTTCACCCACCAGCAATGCACCTACCCGGTCGTATACCCTGCCCGGCCCAATACGGCAATTGGTCGGCACGGAAACGCTGACCTGCGGGATCGCCGGGGTGAAGGTAAAGACCGGTGTCGGAGATTGGGTCGCAGTCGACGTGAACGTCGGTGTGGAGGTGATGAGCGGCGTCACTGTGAACGCGGCGGCGGTCTGCGTCTGCGCCGACAGTACGATCTGCGCCACAGCCGTTTTGATCGAGTTTTCATCTGGCGTCGGGGCAAAAGGCAGACAACCGGAGAGTGCGATGATTAAAACGCCAGCCAGCGTGAGGGTTCGTCTGATAGTTTGCATGGGTGCCTCCTCGTGGATCACAGTTCAGGTTCTTGAAAAACGAAGCCATCCCCTATGAGAGACGTTACCCAACCCGAATTGTTCCGTTAACACCATACGCCTGCGCGCTCCGGTGCTTAGGGTGTGTATGCGATGATCTTGGTCACGCACTGACCGGTGAGATTGGCTTCAGCGCAAAGCGTGATCGAGACGGACATGCTGTGCGCGTTCAAGTTGTAGGTGAACGCGGGAGTGCTGACCATCACCGAGCCATCCGCGGGGATCGAACTCGTCCCCCGCAGCGGTGCGCAGCCATCGCGGAACGAGAACTCGTTGCCGGAGTATGAACGCACGTCACCTGTGTCTTTGTCCGTCACCACGAGATTTATGGATTTGAACGTTCCGCGGCTCGAGTTCGTCAGCCGAATATCCGACCAAAACTCGCCGGAACATTGTCCCTGCCCGCGGTACTCGGCTCCAAAGTTAAAACCCTGCTCTCCCGGAACCGGCTGAACCAGCAAGGCAAGCGTGTTGCCGCTGATGATCGCGTACTCGCCGGACATCCAGCAGTATTCCGATCCCACATCCGGGTTGCGGACGTACCAATATTGGCCGAACGCGTCGCGCCCGACGATTTCGGTTGTTTCGCCCACCAAAAGGATTCCCACCCGTTCATATTCCTTGCCCGGTCCCGTGCGGCAGTTGGTATCCACAGTGACAGAGATCATCGGGACTGTGGGCGTACCCGTCGGCTCTGGTGTGAACGAAGGCGACGCGGTCAGCGTCGGCATTTCCAGTGTTAGGGTTGCGGCCGCTGAGGGAGACGCCTGTACTTGCAGCGCCACAATGGTCTCGACGATGGCGGTTTGCGCGGCGTTTGGGTCCAGCGTGGGAACGGTCCTCGTCGCTCCGCAGGCGAGCGAGGCAAGCCATAGAAGAATGATGAAAAGTGAGAGCGGAGATTTCTTCATCGTGAGAATCCTTTGTTACGCCAATGATAATACCATCTTGCCCTGGTCAGGATACCAAACCATATACCCCTTCGATAAAAACTTCCTCTGCAAATTGATTCTGTATCCCTTCCCTGCCAGCGACTCGGCTGAGGCGATGAACCATTGCCTCGCACCGAATGTTTTCGCGTGCGCTGTCTCTTTGGCAGACCGCTTCCACGCCTCGAAGAAATCATAAATTGGTTCGCCTTTTACAACGCGATGAATAAAGTTCTTCGGCAGTATTGTTTGAAACTCCTCCACATCAAAACCAGGACGAAAGTTCGTGCTGAGCACGAGCGCCTCGAATCTCCAGTCTTCAGTCCCTGCTTTTCTCGCCACATTTGCACACCAAATGCTTCCAAACGGATTCGAGGTCCCCTCGATCATCAACCCTCCGGGTAAAACGTACTGCGCGAGGCGTTCGTAGGCAGGCGCAAAATCCCTTTCTTCGTATTGACGCAACACATTGAAGGCGCGAATCAACCGAACATGCTCCCCTTCTTGCAACGGCAGGTTGAATCCTCCCAGGCGGAAGAATGTTTTGTCATCCGCAAACGGGAGCGCGGTTTCGACGCGTTGTTTGTCGATCTCCACGCCGAGGATCTTCAAGTTTGGGTTCACCCGGCGAAAACGCGACGCGGATTCCAATGTGGTGCGCGCGTCAAAGCCGTAGCCGAGGTCAACAAATAACGAATCGGCGAACCAGCCGTCCGTCCGTGTGAGAAGCGCAGGTTCGTAGAGCAGGATGAAATTATCGACGCGGCGGAGTCGGTTGGCGGCGGTCTTCCCGCGGGTAGGCAATCCCTCTGGTTTTTTCGAAACGCGTGCGTGTGCCATAAAAATGTAGGGGCAGGTCTGAGAGACCTGCCCCTACCGGGTGTTGATTAATCCGCTGCGGAAGTATCCGGGATCTCGGGTTGTTCCGCTTCGGGGAGCGCATCGGCTTGGACCGGGGCTTCCTTGAAGAAGCCGGTACCGGCGGGGATCAGCTTGCCGATGATCACGTTTTCTTTCAAGCCGAGGAGTGGATCGGTGGTGGAGCCGATCGCCGCGCCTGCCAGCACTTTGATCGTGTGTTGGAAGGAAGAGGCTGAAAGGAACGAGTCGGTGCTGAGCGACGCTTTCGTGACGCCGAGCAGGACTTCCGAGAACTTCGCAGGCTGTTTGCCTTCGGTAAGCAGTTGCTCGTTGATCTTGCGCAGGTCGAGGCGGTCGACCGGGTCGCCGGGCAGGAATTTTGAATCGCCGGGGCGGGTGATCTGCACTTTGCTCAACATCTTGCGGATGATGACCTCAAAGTGTTTGTCGTGGATGTTCTGCCCTTGCGAGCGATACACCTTTTGCACTTCGGTCATCAGATACATCTGGCAGGCTTCGCGTCCCTGAATTTTCAGCACGCGATGCGGATTGAGCGAGCCCTCTGTGATCGGACGACCCGCTTCGATCTTTTCGCCGTTCTTCACCAGCAAGCGCCCGGTGGTCGGGATTTCATACGACGCATCTTCGCGGCGATCATATGAGACAACCACTTTGCGCTCTTTTTTCTCGACGCGGACTCGTCCTGCATGCTGCGAAACGATCTTTGCCTCGTCGAGGGTTGCCAATACGTCGCCGGCTTTGACTTCCGCTTCATCCTTGACCGCGAACTTCCAGTCTTCGGGGATGGCGTATTCATCGCTGACGAGTTCGCTGTTCTCGACGAACACTTCGCGCAGGTCGGCATATTTTTCAGACTGGTTGATGCGAATCGTTCCGCTGATCTCCGCGACAACAGCTTCGCCCTTCGGCTGTTTGCGCGCTTCGAACAACTCCTCCACGCGCGGCAGACCGGTTGTGATGTCGGCTCCGGTAGCCACGACACCGCCAGTGTGGAAGGTGCGCAGTGTGAGCTGTGTGCCCGGCTCGCCGATGGATTGTGCGGCGACAATGCCGACCGCTGAACCCAAGTCCACCATGGTGCCGCGACCGAGATCGAGGCCGTAGCATTTGGCACAGATCCCGTGTTGCAGTTCACACGTCAACGGCGAGCGGACTTTCACTTCCTCCACTCCGGAAGCCGCGATTTTGCGCGCCAGTTCCTGGTTGATCACATCGTTGTATTCGCCGATCACTTCACCGGTCTTCGGGTCGATGACCTGTTCGGCAAGCAGACGGCTGAATAAACGACTGCTCAATGCCTGTCCAGCCACATCGTCTTTACGGCGGATAGAAACGCCGTCGTGCGTGTTGCAGTCGTGTTCGTTGATGATGATGTCCTGGGCAATATCCACGAGGCGGCGGGTGAGATAACCGGCATCGGCGGTACGGAGAGCCGTGTCTGCCAGACCCTTGCGCGCGCCGTGTGTCGAAATGAAATATTCCTGTGCGGTGAGCCCTTCCCGGAAATTGGAACGGATCGGCATTGGGATGATGCGCCCGGAGGGGTCAGCCATCAATCCGCGCATGCCCGCCAACTGCGAGATGGTGGAGAATCCGCCTTTTGTGGCGCCGGAGGATGCCATCGTCGAGAGGTTCCCATCGGGATCCATGTGTTTCTTGACCGCGTCGGCGACCTTGTCGGTCGTAGCCTGCCACACTTCAATCTCGCGTTCGTTCTTTTCCTGCTCGGTGAGCAAGCCGCGGCGGAAGTCGCGTTGCACGAGTTCGATCAGCTTGAGGGCGTCGTCGATGATGCCCTTGCGTTCCGGCGGGATGGAAATATCAGCGACCGCGAGCGTGGTGCCGGATCGCATGGCATATTCAAAGCCAAGCGTCTTGATGTTATCTGCTGTGTCGGTGGTCTTTTCCTGTCCGCACAGTTCGTAGACTTCAGCGATCAGGTCTTTCACGCCGCCTTTGTCGAGCTTCTCATTGACGAACTGCACTTCCTCCGGCAGGATGCGGTTGAAGATGACGCGCCCAACCGTCGTATCGATGAGACGCGTTTCGGGTTCGGGCAGACGCTCTCCCTTGTCGTTGTACCACGTCTTGGCAAGCATCTTGATCTCAGAGTGGACTTCCACCTGATCGAGCGCGTACGCCATTTCCACTTCATCAAATCCAGAGAACGCGCGTCCGTCGCCTTTGTGCTTCGCTTTCTGCGCCATGGTCAGATAGTACACGCCCAACACCATATCTTTCGAGGGCGAGATGATCGGTTCGCCATCGGCGGGCTTGAGCAGGTTCTTCGAGGCAAGCATCAACTCGCGCGCTTCCTTCACTGCCTTCTGTGAAAGAGGCACGTGCACAGCCATCTGATCGCCGTCGAAGTCCGCGTTGAAAGCGGTGGTCACGAGCGGATGCAATTGGATCGCCGAGCCTTCGATGAGGATCGGTTCGAAAGCCTGGATGCCCAAACGATGCAAGGTGGGCGCGCGGTTCAACAACACGGGTCGGTCGCCGATGACGCCTTCCAGCGCTTCCCACACTTCGGGACGGTTGCGCTCGATCAACCGACGCGCTCCCTTCACGTTCGCGGCGTAGTTGTTTTGCACAAGCCGCGCAATCACGAACGGACGATACAGTTCAAGCGCCATGCTCTTCGGCAAACCGCACTGATAGAGTTTGAGTTGCGGACCGACCACGATCACCGAACGACCGGAATAATCCACGCGCTTGCCGAGCAGGTTGCGGCGGAAGCGTCCTTTCTTGCCTTTGAGCATATCGCTCAAGGATTTGAGTTCGCGTCGTCCCCGGCGGCTCAATGCCTTGCCGCGTTGTGAATTATCGATGAGGCTGTCCACGGCTTCCTGCAACATGCGCTTCTCGTTGCGGATGATGACATCCGGCGCGCCGAGTTCGAGCAATCGCTTCAAGCGATTGTTGCGGTTGATGACGCGGCGGTACAGATCGTTCAAATCTGAGGTGGCGAAGCGACCACCATCGAGTTGCACCATTGGGCGCAGATCGGGCGGAATGACAGGCAGGATGGTGAGGATCATCCATTCGGGGCGATTGCCGGAACGTTTGAACGCTT
>CAZFDL010000165.1:0-6489 GCA_964517905.1 uncultured Anaerolinea sp.
TCTTGACATTCAGGATCGAGTCCGCGGTGGGAATGCCCCAGCCGACGAACGTCGCCGCGAGTTGACGGGTGAACTCGTCGGGTGCGCGGTGCATTTCCACTTGGGACCAACTCGTGCCGCCTGCGCCTGCTACATCGATCGCGCTTACACCGCAATCGGCTAATAACTTTGCTGTCCTTTCAGATACTCCCCAACCAACTTCTTTTGCAATAACGGGCACTTCGATTTGCTTGCAGACCTCTTCGATCTTTTTGGCGAGACCTGCGAAGTTTGTATCGCCTGCATCCTGCACCGCTTCCTGCAATGGATTCAAATGAAGGATGAGTGCGTCGGCTTGAATCATCTCTACGGCGCGGCGGCATTGGTCAAGACCATAACCGTAGTTGAATTGCACAGCGCCAAGGTTTGCGAATAAAAGAATATCGGGTGCGACGCGTCGCACTTGAAACGTTCGGGCTTGTTCGGAATTTTCGATCGCGGCACGTTGAGAGCCAACTCCCATCGCGACATTCATTTCCTGCGCGGCTTCGGCGAGGCGCAGGTTGATGGTCTCGGCTTCGGCTGTGCCGCCTGTCATCGAGCTGATCAGGATGGGAGCCGCCAGAAGTTTGCCGAACAGGCTGACCGTCGTATCGATGCGGTTAAGGTCAAGTTCGGGCAATGCTTCATGCACAAAGTGGTAGTTCTCAAGTCCTGTGGTGAGCGCAGAACGGACATCCTGCTCTAAATTGATTTTAATGTGGTCGGCTTTTCGCTGACCGATCGGCGCAACTTTTGTCATGGGGTAGTGTTCCTGTGTTAGAACTATAGTGTACAATCGTAGAAATTCTCTGAGGAGGTTGTCATGTCTGAAACATTTGATGCGGTGAAGGTGATCATCAAGGATCTACTGGGTGCGGATGAGGCGAAGATCACGCCGGAGGCCCGCTTCCGTGAGGATTTGGAGGCTGATTCACTGGACCTCGTGGAATTGATCATGGCGTTCGAGGACAAATTCGGCGCCGAGATCTCCGACGAAGCCGCCCAAAAAATTGCCACGGTAGGCGACGCCGTCGCGTATATTGACCAGCGTAAATAATTCCTATTGGCGATTATAACCGTAGAGCCGTCCTCGCTGGACGGCTCTACCTGTTAATAGGATGGGCATAGTGAGGGGGCTTCCCCGCCCAATTTTTGCAGTGAAGCAAATGGGTCGAGATCATCATGCACCACATATTTCATTTCAGCAACGACGGAATCTCCTCAGGATGTTTGGCTACTTTGACACCTGCGGCTTCGAGGGCTTTGACCTTATCGGACGCGCTTCCTGCGCCGCCTTCAATAATCGCACCCGCGTGTCCCATTCGTTTGCCGGGAGGTGCGGTTTGACCGGCGATGAAAGACACCACCGGCTTGGTCATCTTCGTCGCGATGAAATCCGCGGCTTTGTCTTCGTCGGTTCCGCCGATCTCGCCGATGAGCACAACTTTTTCGGTGTGAGGATCGTGCTCGAACATTTCGAGAACGTCGATGAAGTTCGTGCCGTTGATCGGGTCACCGCCGATGCCCACGCACGTGGACGCTCCCATGCCGACGAGTTTCAGTGCGTATAGCACTTCGTATGTCAAAGTACCAGAGCGGGACACAACACCAATGTTGCCGGGGACGGCAATGTCGCCGGGGATGATCCCAACTTTTGATTCGCCCGGGGTCAACATGCCGGGGCAGTTGGGTCCCACCAAGCGGACCTCTTTCTGGTCGAGATAATTTCTCACGCGCATCATATCCTGTACGGCAACACCCTCAGTGATGCACACGATGAGCGGGATACCCGCGTCCGCGGCTTCGAACATCGCGTCGGGGGCGAAACGCGCGGGGACAAATATGACCGCGCAGTTTGCATCTGTCGCATCCTTGGCGAGTTTGACAGAATCGAACACCGGGACTTTTCCATCCAAAACCCATTCGCCGCCCTTGCCGGGCGTGACTCCGGCGACAACATTTGTTCCGTATGCGACCATTTGTGTAGTGTGGAAGAGTCCCTCGTTGCCGGTGATACCCTGAACAAGCAGGCGTGTGTTTTTGTTGATAAGAATGCTCATCTCGCTGCCTCCACAGCCTTCTTCGCTGCGTCTGCGAGGGTTTCTGCTGTGATCATCTTTGCATCTTTCAATATCTTGCGTCCTTCTTCGGCATTCGTTCCGACGAGCCTCACCACCATCGGCACCTTGGGTTTGACCTCGTCCATCGCGACTAATATTCCACGTGCGACTTCATCGCAACGCGTGATGCCTCCGAATATGTTGAAGAGAACCGCTTTGACGTTAGGATCGGACAGGATGATGCGCATCGCCGCCGCCACTTTGTCTGATCCCGCGCCGCCGCCGATATCCAAGAAATTGGCGGGTTCGCCCCCGAACAGTTTGACGATATCCATGCTGGTCATTGCCAGCCCCGCGCCATTGACCATGCACCCGATGTTACCGTCGAGTTTGATGTACGAAAGCCCATACTTGCGTGCTTCAGTTTCGGCAGGGGCTTCTTCGTCGATATCGCGCATTTCGTTCAAATCTGGATGGCGGAACAGGGCGTTGTCGTCGATCATCATCTTGCCGTCCAGCGCGACCAGGCGATTGTCTTTTGTGATCACGAGCGGATTGATCTCCGCCAGCGTCGCGTCGGTTTCGAGGTAAGCCTGCCACAATCCCGCCGCAATGCGGCTGAACTCGCGCCAATGATCGCGCGGCAGATCGATCGAAGCCGCAACATCGCGCGCTTGATAATCGCGCAACCCCAAAAGCGGATCAATATGCACTTTGATGATCTTCTCAGGGGTTTTGGCGGCAACTTCCTCGATGTCAATTCCGCCCTCGCCGGAAGCGATCATCACCGGCTTTTTCGCGGCGCGGTCGTTCGTGATGGCGAAATAGATCTCGTGTTCAATGGCAGCGGCTTCATCCACAAGAACTTTGCGCACCGGCAAGCCTTTGATCTCCATCGTGAGGATCTGTTGCGCGAGCTGCTCAGCTTCTGCGGAGCTTTTTGCAACTTTGATCCCCCCGGCCTTGCCGCGTCCGCCAACCAGCACCTGTGATTTAATAACTACGCGGCCCCCCAGCTCTTCGGCGATGTGTTTCGCCTCGACTGCGGTAGCCGCTATCCGTCCCTTCGGGATCGGGATTCCGTACTTTGCGAAAATCGTTTTGGATTGATATTCGTGAAGTTTCATAGATCCCTTCGAGTCCTTCAAAATAAAAGCCCGGGCATTATACCACCCTCATTTTGTCCTGCCGTGATTTATGGTATCCTCCCAGCCCGCCATGAAACATTTACTTAGAATCCGAATCTTCCTCAAACCCTACGCGTGGCAGATTCTTGCAACTCTGCTGATGCTGCTCCTTATCACCGCGCTCAACCTTTTCGTCCCGCGTATTATACAGAGCGCGGTGGATGATGGACTCGATGGCGGCGACATCCGCTACATCGTTCAGTCTGCGATTCTTCTTCTTGGAATCGGGCTTGGTTCGGCGGTTTTATCCCTGGCCCATCGCTATCTAACCGAGTGGATCGCGGCGCACGTCGGCTATGACCTGCGCAATCGAATGTACGATCATATCCAGCATTTACCGTTCACGTATCACGACCACACGCAAAGCGGACAACTCATCTCCCGGTGCATCGAAGACGTCCGTTCGATCGAAAAATTTGCCGGCACCGCAGTTGCCGACCTGGTAAAATTTGTCCTACTCGCAATAGGTGTGGTCTATTTTATGGTTGTTGCGAATCCGCTACTTGCCGGTATCGCGCTGTTGCCGATGATTCCCCTGGTCTTTTTAACTTCAAATTTCGGCACCAAAATCGGCAAGTTGTTTTTCGCGGTGGATCAGGCAGTGGGGGAGGTCTCGAACCGCTTACAGGAAAATGTCGTCGGTGTGCAGGTGGTGCGCGCGTTTGCAAGGGAGGAGTATGAGATTAGGCGCTTCACCGACGCGAACAAGGCAGTGTTCAAATCGTGGGTGCGCGTCATTGACGAGTGGTCGAAGATCATGCCCACAACCCAATGGTTGACATCGATAAGCGTCATTTTGATTCTTTGGTTTGGCGGGCCGATGGTCATGGAGAACACGTTGACCATCGGAGCGATCGTTGCCTTCAATGCGTACATCTTGATGATGGCGGAACCAGCTCAACAGTTGACCGGACTCGTCAACGCGGGTGGGGAAGCCGCAGCAGGCGCGCAACGCCTGTTTGAAGTGTTGGATATCGATCCTGCGATCCAATCCGCGCCGAATGCGGTAAAAATGGATTCATTGCGTGGTGATGTCGAGTTCCGCGATGTCCGCTTGAATTACAAAGACGAAAAAACCGCCTCGCTGAATGGCGTCAGCGTCAAGGTCGAATCGAATCAAATCGTTGCGCTGATCGGTCCGACAGGCTCGGGTAAGACCTCGTTCGTCAACCTCATTCCGCGCTTTTATGATGTTACTGATGGTTGTATGCTTGTGGATGGGGTCGATGTCCGCGAAATGGATTTGGTCACGCTCAGAAAACAGATCGGTATCGTGTTGCAGACCTCGTTGTTGTTTTCTGACACGATCCAGGCGAATATTTCCTATGGTCGACCCGATGCGACGATCGACGAAGTAATCGCTGCTGCGAAAGCCGCGCAAGCGCATGAATTCATTACTGGCTTTTCAAATGGCTACGACACCATCGTCGGGGAACGCGGCGTGACACTTTCAGGCGGGCAACGTCAACGCGTGGCAATTGCGCGCGCTTTGTTGATGAATCCGCGTATTTTGATTCTCGACGACTCAACCTCCTCAGTGGACACGCAAACCGAGAAACTCATTCAAGCCGCCCTGGATACGCTGGTGGAAGGTCGTACCACCTTCGTGATCGCGCACCGCCTGTCCACCGTCCGCCGGGCGGATATGATCCTTGTGCTGGATAAAGGTCGCATCGCCGAACGCGGCACACACGAAGAATTGCTCAAACGCGGCGGGCTGTACAAGGAAATCCACGACCTGCAATTGGTGGATCGTACAAAGTTTCCAGAGGAGATGGAAGAAATACAAATCGGAGAATCCAAACCTGATGAAGGCACACACGTGATTGCCTGATTTATCTGCCACAGAGACGCAGAGAAAAATATTCTCTCCGCGTCTCTGTGTCTCTGGGGCGAACAAACTTATGACCACAAAAATCATCCCTCCCACTTTCATCACCCAATCGGAAGAGCAACTCGATAAGGGGTACGACCCCAACGTGGCGCGCGGATTGCTTCGCTTCGTCAAGCCGTACGCGCCGCGTATGTTCTTCGCACTGATACTTATGATCGTTGTGACAGCCGCCGCCGTGTCAGGACCGTACTTTGTCAAACTGGCTATCGACGAGGGTATCGGCAGGAACGATGTGGATGTGATCAGAAACGTTGTCCTCGCGTATCTTGCGGTCTCCATCATCCAGCTCGTAACCAACTTCTACCGCGTGCGGATCATGTCGCGGGTTGGGCAACACGTGCTGTACGATGTCCGTATGGCGATGTTCGAGCACTTGCAAAGGCTCTCACTGAGTTTCTACAACCGCTACAGTGTCGGGCGCGTCATTACACGCGTAATCAACGATGTTGGCACACTGCGCGAGTTCATCACCTGGGCGGTACTGGCGATTGTACGTAATTTACTGGGAATCATCGGCACGCTGATCGCAATGATCGCGCTCGACGTGAAACTCTCTCTGCTCACATTTATGGTTTTGCCGTTCATGGTCTGGGCAACGGTCGCCTTCCGCAAAGCCGCGCGAGGGAATTATCGCAGGGTGCGTGCCGCCGTCTCGTGGACGAATTCCGTGCTGGCGGAAAATGTCAACGGCGTGCGCGTTGTGCAGGCATTCTCACGGCAGGAGAAAAATTATTCCAATTTCAGCGGTTACGTTAACCGTTATTATCTCGAGACGAGTCTCGCTGCGGCGAAGGTCGCGTCGCTGTTCACGCCAGTCGTAGACGTGCTCGGCGCGCTTGCCACTGCCATCGTTGTGTACGTGGGTGGCAAATACGTCCTGGATGCCGCGATAACGCCGGGTGTGTTGATCGCGTTCGTGTTGTACATTGACCGTTTCTTCGAGCCGATCCGTGATCTCAGTCGGCGCTTCGACACCCTTCAGTCCACGATGGCGGGCGGCGAACGCATCCTTGAGTTGCTCAATACGCCTGTCGAGGTTCGGGACGCGGAAAATGCCGAAGAGTTGGGACCCATTATTGGCGGCGTCCGATTCGAAAATGTTCAGTTTCATTATTCCGATGATGCGACTCTTGTCCTCGATGGAATTAATCTGAATGTGGATGCGGGTCAAACGGTGGCGTTGGTCGGCGAGACGGGAGCTGGCAAGACGACGATCGTCAAACTGCTGGCACGCTTCCACGACCCGACTGCGGGCTGTGTGCGCGTGGACGCCGTTGACCTGCGGACGGTGACTCAGGGGTCGCTTCGGCGGCAGATGGGCATGGTG
>CAZFDL010000166.1:0-6368 GCA_964517905.1 uncultured Anaerolinea sp.
GGCCAGTCGTGGACGACGAGACCATGATTGTGTTGCGCAGGGATGTCTTCAGCGGTTAGTATCGCCACCACGCCCGGCAATGCCTTCGCTTTTGAGATATCAAGTTTTGTCAGGAAACCATGCGGGACCATGGCGCGTTTGGCTTTGGCATACAACATACGCTCGAAGACCAGGTCATCGGTGAAGATCGCCGCACCCGTAACCTTATCCACCCCGTCGTGCCGTGTGTGTGTATGCCCCACGGACGTATGTCCGTGGATCGAATCGGGAATTTGCGGTTTCTTTACAGGTTCACCTGTCCGCAAGGATTCCGCGGCGGCCAGGATGGAATTTTCGATCGTGGGGTATCCCGCGCAACGACAAAGTGTGTCCTTCAATGCAAAACGGATATCATCTTTCGTAGGATTCTCATTCCCCGCGAGCAGTGCATAGGCTGTCATGATCTGCCCGGGGATGCAGAATCCGCACTGCACCGCGCCATGTTCCACAAAGGCTTCTTGTAACGGGTGGAGTTCATTTCTCCCTGCGGGAAAGGGGTTGGGGGTGAGGGAGGAGAGTCCCTCAATCGTTACAATCGTTTTCCCATCCGCGCGATCGGCGGGAAAGATACACGAGACCACCGGCTCTCCATCCACAAGGACAGTACACGCGCCGCACTCGGCCTCTCCGCATCCGATCTTCGTCCCGGTGAGGCGCAGCCGTTCCCGCAGGAGCGTGGAGAGGGTTTCGCCTGTGCCGGGTTCGATCGAATAATGCTTACCATTTACTGAAAGATTGATTTTCGCCATATCATCCATCCTAGTCTGCGCGCGTCCAGGCAGTATCCAACACATCCTTGAATAAGCCCACAACGATATGCTGACGATAGTCCGCGCCGGCACGGCGGGCGCTTGTGCGGAATTGGGCTTGGGCAAGCACTGCTTCCGTTGCGGCTTCGAATAATTCTACAGTGAAAGATTTGCCGCGCAACGAATCTTCCGCCTGTGTGGCGCGGAAGGGAGTCCCGCCGCCGGGACCGATGGCGATACGAATATCTTTTATCGTATCTTTTTCGCGTTCGAGCCAGACGGCGCAGTTCAAGATGGGCAATGCCACACCTTGCGGACGCATGATCCGTTTGAAGCAGGAGGCTTGATGAGAAGTGGAAAGTGCCAAGCGGAAACCTACCAACAATTCTTCGCCCTGCTTGAGTGCGGATTTGCCGGGACCGTGGAATAATTCCTTGAACCGGACAGTACGTGTGCTCGTTGGGCTGGCAACCTCCGCTATCGCATCCAACGCGAGCAGGGCAATCGTCCCATCGGCGGCGGGGAGTGCATGGGCGACGTTGCCTCCCAGAGTCGCCACATTGCGGACTTGCGGACCGGCGATCAGGTTGCACGCTTCGGTCAACGCTTGGGCGTGGCGAACAGTTAGCGGGTCCAGCGCGACGCGGTTGACCGGGACGGAGGCGCCGATGAAGAGTTCGTCCCCGCGTGGCTCGAGGATGGTCAGCTCCGCGATGGAAGTCACATCGATCAATGTTTTTACGGGCGGGTGCCGGCCTTGTTCAAGGTCCAGCAGTAGATCGGTTCCCCCTGCTATCGGCAAAAGCGGACGCGGGGCATGTGCGAACGCGTCCATCGCTTCGGATAAATTTTTCGGTCGGATGTAATCCTGCCATAGGTTCAAGGTGGCGCCTTCTTTCTGGACGGCGGCACTTTTCGAGGGGACGCTACGCAACCCAACGCCGTGACAACTGCCACGACCACCGAACCGATGGGATGTATTTATTGTACAACAGATGCTTCATCTTCAGGATGGACACCTGCCATGAGAAGGCCGAGTTTTTCAGGCGTGGCATTTTCACGCGGGACAATATCCATGATCCGGCCTTCGTAGATCACCGCAATGCGATCGGAGAGCGCGAGTACCTCATCGAGATCCTCCGAGATCAACAAAATCGCCGCGCCTTTTTTTCGTTGTTCAAGCAGTTCTGCGCGCACATATTCCGTGGCACCGATGTCCAAGCCGCGCGTGGGTTGCGCTGCCAGGATGGCGCGCGGGTTGCGCGAGATCTCGCGTGCCAGGACCACCTTCTGGATGTTCCCGCCGGAGAGGTTCTTGGCATGCGTTTCGCGCGAGGGGGTCTTGACGTGGAACTGTTTGATCAATTCATCCGCATGGCTGGCAATACCTGCCAGGTTTAGGAATCCCGAACGGGAATAGGGTTTTTTGTGATGTTCGCGCAGGATCAGGTTTTCAGCCACGGTAAATTCCTTGATCATCCCGTCGCGCATACGCTCCTCTGGAATGTAGGACAGCATCCGGTTCGTCAGATCGCCGGGGGAAAAACCGGTGACATCCACACCTTCCAACCAAACCCGGCCGGCGGTGATCTTCCGCAAGCCGGTCACGGTCTCTGCGAGTTCGCGTTGACCGTTACCTGAAACGCCGGCAATGCCGAGGATCTCACCGGAACGGACCTCCAGGCTGACACTCCTCAATCCCGGCGTTCCGCGGTCACTGCCGCAGGAGAGCTCATCGAGTCGCAGTCGGACTTCACCAAGTTCCATCGTGCCGCGGTCCGGGATTAACCCAACTTCCCGCCCGACCATCCAATTAGCCAGGTCCTGTTTGGTGGTCTCGGATGTGGGACGCGTGCCGATCTTGCGCCCGTCGCGCAGGACCGTGACGCGGTTGCTGATCTCCACGACTTCGTGCAATTTATGCGAGATGAAAATTAATCCGTGCCCGTCCTTCACCATCTGGCGCATGATGATGAACAGTTCATCCACTTCCTGCGGGGTGAGCACGGCGGTCGGCTCGTCGAGAATGAGAAGCGCCGCGCCGCGATACAAGGCTTTGATGATCTCGACCCGCTGTTGCTGTCCGACCGACAACTGCCAGATGTAAGCGGACGGATCGATTTTCAATCCGTAAATAGCCGCCAGCTCGACGATCCGCTTCGAGACCCGCTCCAGATCGGTCAGCAGGCCGCGTGAGGACGGCAGCCCGAGTGCGACATTTTCCGCCACGGTCAGCGATTGTACAAGCATGAAGTGCTGGTGGATCATGCCGATGCCGAGGTTGATCGAATCGTTGGGCGAGGAGATCGTGACCGGCTTGCCGTTCAGCAATATCTCGCCTTCGTCCGGGTGGTACAAGCCGTACAGGATCTTCATCAACGTGCTTTTGCCCGCGCCGTTTTCCCCCAGCAGCGCATGCACCTCGCCAGCCCGCACGTCAAAGTCCACGTGGTCGCTGGCAAGCACGCCGGGGAATCTCTTGCAAATGCCGTGCATTTCCAGGCTGTCGATGCGGGTTCGGCCGGAGGGGAGTTTGTTGGATTCGGTCATGGCGCCATTCTACCCTCACCCCAGCCCCTCTCCCGTGGGGAGAGAGGCAACGGGGCGAGGGAAATTTTTAATTACGGCAGGGTGATCGTAATGGTTTCGTCGATGATTCCCTTCACAGTTGCATCAGCCTGCGACTTGACATCGGCAGGGAGATTGAAGCCGGGGTTGAACTCCATCACTTCACCGCCGTTGGCGAGCGAAATGATGAAGGTCCTGCCGCCCAGCGTGCCTTCACCGATCAGTGAGATGATCTCCTCGACCACCACTTCCCAGTGATAGACCTGGTTGGCAACCACGATTTCGGGGGCCAGCGAGGTCTGGTTTGACTGTGTGCCGATCCAGAGAACACCGTTCTCTTTTGCGACGCCGATGGCGCCGACCACCATTTGTGCGGTTCCTGCCATCACATCCGCGCCGGCCGCGATGTGGGTATTGGCGGCTTCAGCGGCTAGCGCCACGTCCGAGAAGGAGCCGATGTAGTTGACGTTCACGGTCACGTTCGGGTCGGTCGCTTTGGCGCCAGCAACGAAACCATCCACATAGAGCTTGGCATCGCCGGTCTCGATCGGCCCAACCACGCCGATCACGCCGGTTTTGGTCAGTTTTGCCGCCAGCACGCCGTTGACATAGCCGCCCTGATGAGACGCGGCCTCATAGGCAAAGATATTCGGCTGTCCAAACGTTTCCACGGTGGTGCCCCAGGCGAAACTGGTCTCCGGGAAGTCCGGGGCAATTTCCTGCAGAGACGAACCGTACTGCGAGCCGTGCGCGATCACCAGGTCGAAACCCTCCGCGGCATAGTCGCGGATGGCGGCGGCAGCATCGTCCACAACGAACATGCCATCCGAATAGACGATCTCGAACTTCTCAGCCCCGCCCATTTCGGCCTGTACGAGCAGGAGCGCATCATACATGCTCTGGCTGAACGCCAGGTCGTTGATGGCGCTGGGCATGACGACCGCCACCCGGAATTTATCGGCGGTGGGGGCGGGTGTAGCCTGCGGGCCGCATGCGCTCAATACGAGCGATAGGACAGCCAGCACAGTCGTAATCAAGACTAACTTTTTCATCTTCTACTCCTTGCTAATTTAGTTGGATACGATTCGTTAAACGGGACAATTGACTCTGTTTCGATTAGGATCTCCTCACCGATGTGAATTGCACCTCCTATCCTGTTGTTAATTTTCCCTTTCAAAAGGTTTGGTCAGTGCCGATGGGGCACGCACTCTCGATACCGTGGCAACGAGCACCAGAATGGTCAGGACGTAAGGCATCATGATGGCGAGTTCCGACGGGATGGGAATGCTCTTTACCTGAATCCACAACTGGAGCGAGTTGATCATGCTAAATAACAACGCGCCGCCCAGCACCCCCACCGGGCGCCATGCGCCAAAGTACACCAGCGCCACCGCGATGAACCCCGACCCGCTCGTCATGTTCTGTTGAAAGACATTCAACAGACCGATCGAAAGGGATGCCCCGGCGATGCCTGAAAGTATGCCGCCGAGGATGATCGTGAAGTAGCGGATGCGCGCCACATTCACCCCCAGCGAGTCCGCTGCCTCAGGATTTTCGCCCACCGAGCGGATCTTCAATCCCAGCGTGGTCTTGTTCAGCACGAACCACGCGATCGGTACGAGCAGGAAGGCGGTATACACCAGGATGTTATGACTGAAGAAAATATCGCCAATACCCGGAATGTCGCTCAACCCGGGGAAGTAGATCTTCGGGAACCCCCGCACGGTCTCCACCGTGGCCATCAATTTTTGGAAAAGCAGATCGCTCATCCCCAGACCGAACAGATAAAAACCGATACCGCTGATACCCTGTTCTGCCTGTAAGTTGACCGTAACATAGGCCATCGCCAGCCCCATAGCCGCCCCAACGAGCACAGCAGCAAGCATACCCAGCCACAGATTTCCAGTTGTCAGTGATACGTAGAATGCTGCGAATGCCCCCAGGAGCATCTGCCCTTCCACCCCCAGGTTCAACACGCCGCTCCGCTGGCTGAAGGTCTCCCCGATGGCGGCATACAAATAAGGAGTCGCCAGGCGAATCCCGGATGACAGTATGCCAATCAACACAGTAACGGTAAATAGGTCTGAAATCATGTGGCTGTCTCTGCGGGTTTCGTCGGTGGCGGCATTGACGGATGGGCTTCATCATCCTGACCAGCAACAGCCAGCCTGAGTTTTTGTCTCCTGCGCCTCCAGATCTCGGTGCTGACGACAAAGACCACCACCAACCCATTAAGTGCGATCACCAGCGCAGAAGGCACCTGCACCACGCGTTGCATCTTGTTGGCTCCCACCAATAACGCACCAAACAGGATGGAAGCGGGAATGGATAGGATCGGGTGCAACTGACCGAATAGCGCGGCGACAATGCCGTTGAACCCGGCGCTCCCTGTAAAGCCGGAGGAGGAGCCGTCGGTGATCATTCGATAATTGACGCCGTAAACCTGGATAGCTCCCGCGAGACCGGCAAACGCACCGCTGAACAACAATGCCAGGACCATATACCGCTGGATCTTGATCCCGGCATAGCGCGAGGCGTGCGGGTTTTGCCCCACCGCGCGGATGCGGTAACCCAACGTAGTGCGCCACAACAATATGTAGACCAGGATGGCAAGAATGACCGCGATCAACGCGCCAAGATGCAAGCGGGTGGGGATCAAGCGCGGCAGTTGAAAGGCTTCCAGCAATCGGGCAGTCTGTGGAATCTGTGATGCAACCTCCGCTTGCGCCGGATCGATCATGGGTCCGCGGAGAAGAAAATTCATTAACTGCACCGCGATGGCATTCATCATCACCGTGCTTAGGATCTCATTGACACGGAAGTACGCCTTGAGAACACCCGGAATTCCACCCCAGATCGCCCCGCCCACGAAGCCTGCCAGCAGTGCAAGTGTGATCGCAACCCAGCCGGGCAGGTCGGTGAAGGTCAGTCCTACCCAGGTGGCGAAGATGGCGCCAATGATCATCTGCCCTTCGCCGCCGATGTTGATCACATCCCCGCGGAAGGAGATGC
>CAZFDL010000167.1:0-6349 GCA_964517905.1 uncultured Anaerolinea sp.
TCCCGAAGTCTTAGCCGAAACGTTGCCGAAACTCGTCGAGAGTATCAAGTTCGAGAAGTCCATGCGCTGGAATGACTCGGGCGTGGCGTTCTCGCGTCCGATCCGCTGGTATGTTGCGTTGTTCGGTGACATGGTCATTTCGTTTGAATATGCAGGCGTTGTCTCTGGAAATATTTCCCGTGGCTTGCGTCCCTACGACTCTCCCGAAATCAAAATCCCCTCCGCCGATAAATATTTTGACGTGATCCGCGATGCTGGAATTTTGCTCGATAAAGAAGAACGCAAAGCCTCCATCGTTGAACAAGTCAAGCAAGCCGCGGCCCTCGTCGGCGGCGAAGCCATCATCGAAGAAGGCTTGCTCAACGAAGTGACTAATCTCATTGAAATGCCCACCGCTGTCATGGGCGGATTTGACCCCGAATTTCTGCAACTGCCCAAAGACGTTTTGATCTCGGTAATGAAGAAGCACCAGAGATATTTCCCTGTTGCTAAAGCCAATGGACCAATTACCAATTACCAATTACTGCCTCACTTCATCGCCATCCGCAACGGCGACGACCTCGGCGTGGATATCGTCCGTCAGGGCAATGAGCATGTCTTGAGCGCGCGCTTTGCTGACGCCAACTTCTTCGTGCGCGAAGACCTCAAGCTCAAATTGGAAGATTATCGTCCCAAACTCTCCGCGCTGACCTTCCACACCAAACTCGGTTCCATGCTCGACAAATCAGCCCGTATGTTGATCCTCGGCGCGGAAGTGGGCGCGATGCTTGGCTATAAAAAGGATGTGACGGGTCTCAAACACATCGGGCGGGCGGTCTATCTGTGCAAAGCCGACCTGGCGACGCAAATGGTGACAGAGATGACCTCCTTGCAGGGAATCATCGGCGGCGAGTACGCATTACGCAGCGGTGAAGAGCAGGAAGTGGCAGTTGCCATCAGCGAACACTATCAAACCGTGCCGCAATCGAGGGTCGGACTCGCTGTTGCGTTGACGGACAGACTCGACTCGTTGGTCGGTCTCTTCGCCGCGGGGCTTGCGCCTACGGGCGCGAAAGACCCGTTCGGTTTGCGCCGCGCCGCGATCGGGATCGTCCAACCGTTGATCGAACACGACATCGACTTTGACCTTGCCGAAGCCGTGAAAAGATCTGCGAAGACCCAGCCGATTAAAGTGGAAGATGAAACGCAAAAGCAGATCCTGGATTTTCTATCTGGTCGTTTGAAGGTGGTCCTCAATGAAGCAGGTTATAAACACGATGTGGTTGAAGCCGTGCTGGCTGAACGATCCGCCAACCCGGCGGCATCCGCCCGGGCGGTGAAGCAGCTTCAATCGTGGGTCGGACGCGAGGATTGGACTGCGATCCTGCCGGCGTTCGCGCGTTGTGTCCGCATCACACGCGATCAAACGAAGACGTTCAAGGTCAACGAAAAGGCTTTCGTCGAAAAGGAAGAAAAGGACCTGTTCACCACATTCCAAAAAAACGTCAACCGTCAACCGTCAACCGTTGACGAACTCCTCGAAATTATTGTGTTACTCATCCCCTCCATCAACGCGTTCTTCGACAAAGTGCTTGTGATGGCAGAGGACAGGCAACTGCAGGAAAACCGGCTCGGCTTGTTGCAACAGATCTCCGGGTTATCCAAGGGGATCGCAGACTTGGGCAAACTCGAAGGCTTCTAAATTAAGGACATATTAGTATTCTCTCAATTCGGACGATGTTGGGTATAATTCCGCCATCGTCAGCCGGGGAAGTATCGTCAACCAAGTCGTGCATCGTCCTCTTCTCAGTGCAACACCAATGGAAAAGGAGAAACACATGTCCAAGCCAATGACCCGAATTGCATTCACAGCCTTGATCGTGCTTGCCCTTGTTGTGGGAATCTACGTCAGCGTGCAGGCGGCAGCATCGAGAGCCAGCCTGAGCGGCGAGAGAGCGATCACCACGGCAGGTCTGATGCCGGATACGAGTCACATACGAAGCGCGGGGCAGAACCTGTCGTCCTATTATTATGATGAAGGCGCTCACCAGAATAAGGGCGAAGGACAGGGCGGCTGCGAGCGAGATACCTACGAGAGCCCGGACGACTAGCCTGAATTGATTTTCAAAAACAATAACAAGGGCAGACATCTGTCTGCCCTTGTTATTTAATTTGCCAAATCTTCGATTGGGTCTATAATTCAGCCTGCCAAACGCTGATTGTTGAAGGCTAATCGTTATTATGTCCACCATCGACGAAATCAAATCCAAGATAGACATCGTTGACCTCGTTTCGGAAGCGGGGGTCAAACTGCGCCACGCGGGGAAGAACTATACGGGCTTTTGCCCGTTCCACGATAACAAACATACACCCGCGTTCGTCGTCTGGCCCGAAACCGGGACGTGGCGTTGCTTTGGTCAGTGTAACGAGGGCGGCGATATTTTCAAGTTCTTGATGAAGCGCGAAGGTGTGGACTTCAAAGAGGCCTTGCAGAAACTTGCCGCGCGCGCAGGTGTGGAACTAAAGGAATATCAACGCGAATCACCGCAACAAAAAGAAGCCTACGAAAACCTTCGCAGGTTATTGGAAGATGCGATCATTTATTATCGCAGCCAGCTTTTCAACAACAAAGAGATCTTGAGTTACCTGCGCGAAAAACGCGGACTGGGCGATTCCACCATTGAGACGTTTGGTTTGGGATACGCGCCTGCGGGCTACGACAACCTGCTCAATCATTTCACACAACGCGGGACCAAAGAAGGCGAACTGGCTGAGGCAGGTTTATTATCTGAACGCGAGGATGGAAAGCGCTTCGATAGATTCCGCAACCGTATCATGATCCCCATCCGCGATGAGCAGGGACGCATGGCAGGATTCGGTGCACGCATCGTGGACCCGAACGATGTGCCGAAGTTTCTCAACTCACCCGAAACGCCGATCTTTTCAAAAGGACGCCTGCTCTACGGCCTTGACCGGGCGCGCAAACCGATTCGCACCGCCGACCAGGCTGTGATCGTGGAAGGCTATCTCGATGTCATCGCTCTGCACCAGGCCGGGTATGAAAATGTTGTCTCGCCGATGGGCACCGCCTTGACCGAAGACCAGATGCGCCTGCTGAAAAAATTCACGCGGCGCATCGTCCTGGCGCTCGACCCCGACGCGGCCGGGCAAAAAGCCGTCCTGCGCGGACTCGACGCGGCGCGCTCCGCCATGGACAAGGAAGGTGAGTTGGGCTTTGACGCGCGCGGCTTGCTTCGCAATGAGTCTCGTCTGCAAGCCGACTTGCGTGTAGCGAAGATGCCCGATGATCTCGACCCGGATGAGATCGTCACGCGCGATAGGGAAGAATGGAAGAAATTGATCGAAGTCGCGAAGCCCATCGTCACTCATGTAATGGAAACTCTCGCGGCCGGAAAGGACCTCAACGACCCGAAGGTAAAGAACCAGATCGCCGAACAGGTTCTTCCTTTGATCGAAGACCTGCCTAACCCGCTGGAGCGCGACACATATCGTCAGGCGTTGGCGCGCATGCTGAAGGTGGATGAACGCGCGCTGGTGGGCACACAGCCTCAGGGTCCGAGAGTGAGGCGACCCAGACAAGTTGAAATAAAGCAGCTCGTAGAGAAATCCAGCAGTACGGTGTCCGTTTCTTCCAGCAAGGCTGTGGAGGAGTACGTCATCGGTGTGTTGTTCAGGAAGCCCGAATTGTTATATCGGCTGGACCGTTCATTACAGGAGTTTGGTCTGATCGCGCTCAATAGGGAGGACTTCGAATACACCGATAATCAGATGTTGTTCCGGTTGATCCGCGAATCGGTGGAGCAGGATAAGACCGAGCATCACGATTTTGTCGTAGACTCATTGCCTGAGTCTTTGCAAGCGCGCTCGCAGGAATTGGTAAGGGAGGCGGAAAAGCAGGAACGATTGGACGAGAAGTTGCTGGAGGAATTATTGCGTGGTGTGATCAAACTGCGCCGCGTAGCGGCGGGCGAGAACATCAATCAATTGCGTTACTTGCAGGAAGAGGCGCACCAGAGCGGAGACTTGCGCGCATCTTCGTATCAAGATCTGGTGTTACAGCATACAAGATTACTAAGGGATCTGGATCAAGCGCATCGTAAAATGGCGATGAAACGGTTGGAATAACCTGCGCAATCGTAACAATTGAAGTGAGATGGCGTCTGGTAAACGGTACAACGGCTGACATGAAACGGACTGCATCGAACAACCCTCACGACCACAACCGTACAGAGCGCGACTCGAATGATGCGGCTTTTTCTGATTCAGCCGTGCCCATCGACGTGGATGCCATGCTGAACGCGGCTCAACTGCCTGAACTGTTGGGAGACGATGTTCCAGACCCCGACGCGAGCCTGCTCTCACAGCAGGACGAGTTGATCGACGACGAGCCGCTCGAGCTGAACGACCCCGTACTTGCCGCCGAACTTGGCGATGACCCCGTCCCTTTGTACCTGCGCGATATCGGTCGGGTCAAATTGCTGGATGCCAACAGCGAATTCCACCTTGCGACCATGATCGAAGCGGACCGTCTCATTCACTCGCTGGTGCGCCATCCGCTTCGCAAAGGTGTGACGCTGGAATGCGCCATCTATCATGCCCTCATAACCGAACTGCTCACCTCGTGGAATCGTCTGCTTGAGGATACCGCGCGGCTCAACCGCGAGGCTCCGAACCTTACCTTCATTCTCACCGAAGCCAAAGCGTTGTGCGCTTCCTTTGAGACCGAAGAACCCTCGTACTTGCGAAGTTATTTGGATAACGGGATGTGGGGGACCGATGAACTTTGGAACTCGATCGCGCGCAAAGCCTACTCGGTCTTTCTCAGCCTCTATTTGCTGCCCTACGGGTATGCGGACTGGCTTTTTAAACATCTCGCGGCGCATCATCACCTGCCCAACCAGCGGACTCTCTTCCACCATCTGCCTTCCGATGACATCCTCCGCGCCGAAATGGATGCTGCCCAAGCCCGTGCGCAAGAAGCGAACCAGATGCTGATTCGCGCGAACCTGCGCCTCGTGGTCAGCGTTGCCAAGCGCTATTTGAATCGCGGCATCTCGTTCTCCGATATCATTCAAGAAGGCAACATGGGGCTCCTGCGCGCGGTCAACAAATTCGACCCGCGCCGCGGCTTCAAATTCAGCACCTACGCCACGTGGTGGATTCGCCAGTCGATCAACCGTTCGATCGCCGAGCAGGCGCGGACGATCCGCATCCCGGTCCATTTGTTCGAGTCGATCAGCCGCGTGATGCGCGTGCAGCGGACTCTCACCCAGCAACTGGGGCGAAACCCCACCACCGAAGAGGTCGCCATCGAAGTGGGTTATCTCCCTGCCGCCGATGTCGATGCGATTCTGCGCGCACATTCAGATGAACAGCCGCTGGAGGCTGACTTGCAACAGAGGTTGGACTCTGCCATGCAAAAAGTGGATCGCGTGCTCCGTTCGGCGGAGGAGCCGGTTTCGATCGATGGACCGGTGGGGGATGAGGACTCAAGCTCGCTGGGCGAATTTCTCGAAGACGAAGACGCGCCCTCCCCGTTGGATGCCGCCACGCGTGAAATGCTCGGCACACAGGTGCGCAGCGCGCTCAATCTGCTCTCGGACCGCGAACGCGAAGTGCTGGAATTAAGATTCGGATTGAAAGATGGGAAGGATCACACGCTCGAAGAAGTGAGCGCGTATTACAACGTTACCCGCGAGCGCATCCGCCAGATCGAAGCCAAGGCATTGCGGAAACTGCGGCATCCATCGAGGAGCAGGCAGTTGCGGGATTATTTGGGGTGAAGGTTCCCGTAGGGACACGATATATCGGGTCCCTACTTTTTTTTTCACCTCCAACCTTGTGAAAAGTGGCACTTTCAAAACTCTTATGTTATACTGTCACGAACCTTACAAATACCGTCCTTTACGGGCGTTTTGAGGAGCCAGAATGCTCGAATATGTAGCCATTGCAATGATGATCGCGTTGGCGACCCTCGTCGCTTTGATCGCGATTGGCATGGGGAATTTATTCGGACCAAAGAAACCATCAGCCGCGAAATCCATGCCGTATGAGTCGGGCATAACTCCGTTCGGCGAAGCGACGCGCCGGCTGCCGGTCCGTTATTATTTGATTGCCGTCTTGTTCATCCTGTTCGATATCGAGGTTATTTTCTTTCTGCCGTGGGCGGTCGTCTTTCGTCAACTCGGTTTGTTCGGCTTGATCGAGATGGTTATCTTCATTGTGATTTTGTTGGTGGGCTATGTGTACGCCTGGAAAAAAGGAGCCCTTGAATGGGAGTAGAACAAAAACTCGGTGACATGGGGATCGTCACTACGAAACTCGAAGAACTCGTCAATTGGTCGCGCAC
>CAZFDL010000168.1:0-6347 GCA_964517905.1 uncultured Anaerolinea sp.
GTGACAAAACCCATGCCGATGGTGAGCAGGAACGGCGCGAGGAGCATGAACGTGAGCGCGGCGCGGTCGCGGAACATGAGAGTGAGGTCTTTGAAGCCGATGAGGAATAGTTTTTTCATAATGTTTCTCTATGTCGTTGCGAGCGTTTGTTGCGAAGCAATCTCCTGCAGTGAGGGGATTGCTTC
The DNA here is from genome assembly GCA_964517905.1 of uncultured Anaerolinea sp. Classification (GTDB taxonomy): domain Bacteria; phylum Chloroflexota; class Anaerolineae; order Anaerolineales; family Villigracilaceae; genus Defluviilinea. The sequence goes on from CAZFDL010000168.1 coordinate 186, forward strand.
GTCGTGGCGCAGGGCGCCACTCCTCGCAAAGACATTAATCCCGCAACGCCCTTCCCGTAAGATGCAGAAATACTGCTTCGAGATTCGGCTCACGAATATCCATGGATCGAATCTTGATGCCGCGTTCGTTGGCTTTGCTCACCACAGCCGCGATCACATCTTTCGCATCGTGGGTGATAACGCTTACAACGTTATCCGTCACATCCGCTTTTTGTACGCCTTCAACACTGCTCACTGCTTTGGCAAGCGCATCAGGGTCTTCGTTTTCGCCAATGTGCAGAATGAGCGTTTCGGTTTGCCCGACTTGTTTGGTGAGTTCATCCTGCGTGCCGAGCGCGATGAGTTCGCCGTGATCGATGATACCCACGCGGTCTGAGAGTTCCTGCGCCTCCTCCATGTAATGCGTTGTGTACAAAACGGTCATGCCTTGTTTGTTGAGGTCTTTGACCGTATCGAGAATCGCACGGCGAGATTGCGGATCGATACCGACAGTGGGCTCATCCATAAAGAGCAGACGGGGCTTGTGGAGCAAACCCACGCCGATATTGACGCGGCGCTTCATCCCGCCTGAGTAGGTTTTGACCCTGTTTTTGGCTTTATCTGCCAGACCGATCTGTTCCAACACTTCATCCACGCGGCTGTTGAGGGATTTGCCGCCGAGTCCATACATCTGGCCCCAGAAGATGAGATTTTCTTTCGCAGTGAGGTCTTCATACAGGGCAAGGTCTTGCGGCACGACCCCGATCACGCGCTTGACCGCCATTGGGTCTTTCGTGATGGAATGTCCGCCGATGGTCGCATCACCTGAGGTGGGAGTGTATAACGTTGAAAGCATCGAGATGGTTGTGGTCTTCCCCGCGCCGTTCGGTCCGAGCAGGCTGAAGATTTCTCCCTCTTTGATCTCGAAGGAAATTCCTTTGACGGCGGTGAAGTCGCCGTAGTTTTTGAAGAGATTTTGCGTTTCGAGAATGTTGGGCATGTGACCTCCAAAGAATGAACTGCTGAATTATATACGAAAGGATTTATGGAAAGTCGCACTACGACAAGAAATCAGTAGGATTTGGGCATCGATTTGAATTGTACAACAAAAGATATTCAACGGCAAAATAATCATCCATGCTTGCACTCCTACCAGTGGAATTTGTGGGGTCCCCATGTCACCCACGCCATGCCGTCAAAACCATAATATGGAACGGTTGCGCGTCCGGGTGGCGCGACGACATCAATGCGTGCGAGGTCTTCAGCGGTCAATTGGATATTCAACACGTTCAACGAGTCATCCAGATGCCGCCTGGTCCTCGGTCCGATGATCGGACTGGTGATGCCGGGTTGTTTGGCGCACCATGCAAGCGCAAGTTGATAAGATGTACAGCCCTTCTCACGACTCAACTCCACAAGCAGGTCCAAAATGGCGTACGCCGCATCCGAGAAATGACGCTGCTCAAGTCCCTTCCAAAACTCACCGTACCGGGAACCTGCGGGGATAGGTGTGTCCCGTTGATACTTGCCCGTCAAAAATCCACCAGCCGTCGGTGACCAAGTGATGATGGCAATCCCATAGGTCTGTGCCATGGGTATCAACTCGCGCTCAGCCCGCCGATCCAAAAGGTTATACGCGGGTTGTTCACAGATAAACCTATTGAGATGGTTCTCTTTTGAGACCCATAAGGATTCCATGATCTGCCAGGCGCTGAATGAACTTGTGCCAATAAAGCGCACCTTGCCTGAGCGAACCAAATCGTCCAAAGCGCGCAGCGTTTCATCGATGGGAATGTCGTTCGATGGGTGATGGAGTTGATACAGGTCGATGTAGTCTGTTTGGAGGCGTCGTAACGAAGCTTCACATTGTTCGATCAGGTGACGGCGACTGCTCCCCTGCGCGTTCACATCACCCGACATTGGGAAATAGGCTTTCGTAGCCAGCACAACTTTCGAGCGAGTGTTGTTTTGCCGCAGGGCTTTCCCAACGATCTCTTCGCTCCGTCCGCGCCCGTGATTGAAGTCAGCTGGGTCATGTCCATAAACATTGGCAGTATCGAGAAAGTTAATGCCCGACTTGATCGCTTCATGAATTATTTCCACCGCCTCTGCCTCACCTGTGCGCCCGCCAAAATTCATACAGCCGAGACATAACTGGCTGACCCTTACACCGGTTCTTCCGAGGGAAGTGTACTTCATGATGACCTCGCTATTTGCGCGATCTTCCATTCTTTTTCATCGGTTCCATTTCGTAGCCTCGATAAAACTCCACCTTCTGGTTGATCTTTTCCAAACAGACCTGGAGTTGTTCGATGTTTGCCCGCAGGTGATTGCGGTGTTCCTCCAGGATGGCACAGCGTTCATCCACGGTGTGGTCACCGGCGCGCGTGATCTCAACATAGCGTTTCATCGTCCGAATGGACATGCCGCTCGAACGTAATAGTTTAAGCCAGAAAACCCACCCCAGATCCTTCTCGATATATACACGCCTGCCGTTCTCCCCGCGTTGAATGGAATGCAACAAACCGATCTTTTCGTAATAGCGCAGGGTGTGGGCGCTTATATCCAATTCTTCTGCAACTTCTTGAATGGTATAGGTTTTCTCGTCAAGAATGGCTTCCATGGTTGATCCTTTTGCCTGTAAACTTTTCAATCCTCGGGCGCGCGCTGGGAGGGGATGTGTTCAGGTCGTTCCATGATCTTTTTCCAGCCAGGCATTCCGTGAAGCTTAGTTAGTGACGGACAACTTTCCAGTTCCGAGGTGTCATCAAAACCGGCATCGATCGCTTTGTTTAAGTGGTCGAAGGCTTTGGTGGAATCATCCAAGCCAGCCCATGCCGCCCCAAGTAGAAAGTGCCCATATTGGATTAGAATCTCTTTATCCGAGTTGATCATTTTTTCGGCAATAACATGCACTTGCTCGAACCGATTGCCGTCCAGGTGGCTCCAAGCAAGGTTGATGAGGTAGCCAACTTCCGGAAAGATAATGGTGTATTCTTTTGTCGTGCGGAGGAGGGTCAGCCTGAGTTTTTTGGCGGTGCGGATGGAACCAATGTTGGAAGCGGCAACATCCCAGTCGATCTGGTCGAGTCCGTGGGCAAGACCATAATTGATCGCCATTGTCGCGGTGAGAAATGCTAGCCCGCGGCGGCGATAACGTACATCAGTTACTAGGCGAATTTCACCCACTTTCCCGACAATGAAATCAATGACCGACCAGGCGGCACAAGTCCGCCCGTACATCGCTGCGTACCCAAATCCCATTTCATCGGGTGTATCCGATCCATTACGCAGATCCAATACCTTCTGCACATCGTTCGGTAGTTCCCCATCTACCCGACCAATGATCGATTCGTCAATGAAAACCAGTTTACACTCGTCGGGCGAGGGCGGTACTTGAATTTGATATCCCTGGGTTGCAACGTACACGTAACGGGGCGTTTCGATCGGCTCACGATTCTCGATCAAATCCTTTAGGACATTACACCACGCTTCTGCGGGGTCTATAAAAAAGAGCACGTTCGCTTTCTCCCCAATAAATTGCTTTTCGGTTAAAGCTTGCTGAAGCGCAGAATTGAATGCGGCATTGTTTGGATCGCCAATCAGATGACACCAAATATCCTTGATCAGGATCGCGCTCCGGGGATGGTCAGCATCATCCACGAGGACTTTCCCCGGATATTTACCGGCTACGATCCCCTGATCGTAAAGAGTGGGATGCGTGGATTCGTCGAACAGGGATTTGATGCGGGAATATTGCTGTGAAGACAGGAGTTGAAGTGTCATTGAAGGTGTCCTTGATCTGATCTTCAGAGTTGGAATTCTAAAACTTAGAGCGCGCTTTAAGTCAAGGTGGGACGGTCATCAACTCAACCAGCAATTTCCAAGCGATTGTATTTCTTCATAACTTCCCTCAACGCCTCATGCGGCACTGCCTTGACTGAAAATCCGTTATGTCCTGTCATATCCTCCGCCGCGACCATTGAATTGATGATCGCTTCTTCCGTGGCGAAGACAGAAGCGGCGAACAAAGGGTTCAGATGGTCATTGTCGAGCGCGTGCAATTCAGAGATTCCATTTTCTTTTCCTAGTGCAGTGTTCGGGTTGGCGGTTGAGAACGCGAGAAAAATATCTCCTGAACCATTGCCGCCTAACGAACCCGTGCGAGCCATTCCGAGCGAAGCGCGTTTGGCGATCCGTTTGAGTTGATGAGGCATGAGCGGCGCGTCCGTCGCGAGGATGACGATCAACGAACCGCTATCCTGCTTGTATGGATTCTCACCATCCGTCCACACGGGATGCTCTTTCAGATGATGTCCCAAAGGGACTCCTGCGATCGTGAGTTGATAGCGAGCGCCGAAATTGGTTTGCGCGAACGCGCCGACGGTCCAGCCGCCGAGTTTTTCGGGTAATTTTCTGGATGAAGTCCCACTGCCGCCTTTGAATTCGTAGCAGATCATACCCGTCCCGCCGCCGGCGTTTCCTTCTTCGATTACACCTGATTTGGCATTCTCGAGCGCTTCCCACACGTGAGCAGGCTTGACGAAGAATCCGTTCATGTCGTTGAGCCAGCCGTCGGCGGTCTCTGCAACGAGTGGGAGTGACCATCGCTGGAACAATGCACTGTTCTTCACTTGCCACTCAATGATCGTGTCACGGACAACCCCCACAGAGTGGGTGTTTGTGATTCCAATTGGACCTTCGAGAAAGCCCCCCTCTTCGACCCACGCCGCGCCGGTCATTTCACCGTTTCCGTTGAAGGGAAACCACGCCGCAAAGACAGGATCATGATTTGATTTTCCTCTGGGGTGAATGATCGTGACCCCTGTCCGCGCCGATGCGCCTTCGATAATAGTAGAGTAGCCAACGGTAATTCCATCCACATCGGTAATCGCGTTGTATTTTCCGGTGCTTCCCTCAAATGGGATTCCCAAATCACGTGCGCGTGGTTTTGTCATGATAATTCCTTGTTGAAATTTCTGGTGATGAATAAAATCCCGAAGGGATGAAAAGATTCTAGCCCTGGCATCAGTTTTCAGGAATTCCGAAGGAATGACATGATTCGCCTAGGGCTCGGATACCCCTTTGGGGTCAAAAACAACATGCGCTACGATCCAAAATCAATTCGCGCCTTCGGCGTTATCTTTTTATTGATTCTCTTTCGCCAGCCCAACCAATTGACTCGCGATGCTTTGAATGATCTCGTCCGGCGCGCCATCCACGGCTTTGGATTGGATGCGCGTGTCGATCTGGTCGTTGACATAATCCACAACGACAAAATCCTCCAGCGTGAGTGCGATCTCGGTGGTGAACCAGTCGAGTTTGCACATGGAAGCGATGCGGGTTGTGATGTCGCGAAGCGGCGCGAGTTCGTAGCGATTCTCGTCGGAGGGTGTGACCGTCGCGTAGACGTGGGTCAATGGGTGCCACCAACACGGATAGGTTTTGCCGACCGCGTAGAACACGCGGAACCACGCAGGGCGTCCGTGAATGGTGCGAGGCGTGACGGTGGATTGCACCAGGTATTTCTGGTCGGGGAATTCCATGCGGGCGCGCAGGATTTGGTCGAAGGATGACGCGCCCAGAACCACGCCTTCACTCCCTCCGCCGTTCGATGGCTTGATGACGTATTGACCTCCCAGCGGCGAGGTATCGAATTCGGGAATGACGGGTTGTTGAAGAAACGGCGGAAGGATGATCGTGTACGGTGTATGCAAGCCCGCGCTGATCAATTCCAGGTGCATGGTGGCTTTGTCTTCTGACCACGCGGATAGTTCAGGCGGGTTGATTCGTTTTTTGTGATGTTCCTTCGCCCAGTGGTCGATGGGGAGAAAGCGATTCTCTCCCTGTGAACGGTCAAGCAGGGTATTGAATGTTTTTTCCCCTTTGTACAACGCGGCAATCGATTCAAGGAGGTTATCTGGGGTGATCGGCCAGAATGTCAGCCTTTGTTCGCTGCAGGCGCGCTCGACAAAATGAACAAAGTCGTTATCGTGTTCCCAGTACCATGGAAGGCAGAGATCGAAGTGCATACTGCAATTGTACAGGCTCGGGTGGAGTTTGTCGAAGGCGGGTGAAAAGGTCGAATTGGGTGAGGCAGGTTGAAGTACGATTTGAAGCGTGAGCAAAAAAAGGATGGATGCGACGAGTCGCATCCATCCTTTTCACTTGTGTTTCGCGCGT
>CAZFDL010000169.1:0-6313 GCA_964517905.1 uncultured Anaerolinea sp.
CACCTCACCAGGATGCCTTGGTAACGCCGGGGATCTTCCCCTGCAATGCCAGTTCACGGAAACAAATTCGGCACAAGCCGAAGCGTCGGATAAATCCTCGCGGGCGTCCACACCGGACGCAACGGTTGCGTACCTGGCTGGGGTAAGCCCGCCGAGCCTCACGATATTGCATACATTTCTTTGCCATAAGTTATGCATCCTTCTTGCTGAAAGGCATGCCGAGCAATTGGAGCATGGCACGCGCCTGATTATCGTTTTTCGCGGTGGTCACAATGGTGACTTCCATCCCGCGCATTTTATCGATCTTGTCGTACTCGATCTCCGGAAAGATCAGCTGGTCCTTCAAACCCAGTGTGTAGTTGCCTCTGCCGTCGAACGCATTCGCAGAGACGCCGCGGAAATCACGCACACGCGGAAGCGCGGTCGACATCAGACGGTCGAGGAACGCCCACATGCGGTCACCGCGCAAGGTTACCTTGGTGCCGATTAGGCGGCCCTCGCGCAACTTGAAGTTCGCAATGCTCTTGCGCGCCTTGGTCATGATCGGCTTTTGACCGGTAATGATCGTCAGGTCATTGACCGCCGATTCGAGCGCCTTCGGGTTGTCCATCGCTTCGCCCAAGCCGATATTGACCACCACCTTCTCAACGCGCGGCACCTGCATGATGTTCTTGTACTCGAACGCCTTCCGCAGGGCCGGGACGACTTCGCTGTTATATTTTTCCTGCAATCTATTCATCGTTCATATACTCCGCGGCTAATCGATCAGAGCCTGGCAATTTTTGCACACACGGTGCGCGCCATTTTCGTCGCGCTGTACACCCACACGGGTGGCTTCCTTGCACGTCGGGCAGACCAGCATCACGTTCGAGATATCGATCGCGCCTTCGAACTGGATACGACCCGGGTTGATGTTGCGCCCGGCCTGGGTCTGCACCTGCTTCTGGTGTTTGGTGCGGATGTTGACACCCTGCACCACCACGCGGCGATCGCTCAACAAAACATTAATCACTTCGCCGCGTTTTCCTTTATCTTCGAGGCGACCGCTGATCACTTCGACCAGATCACCTTTGCGTATCTTCACATGCATGTCTGTAAATCTCCTTCACCTACAACACTTCAGGCGCCAGTGAAACGATCTTCATGAAACCTCTTTCACGAAGCTCCCTCGCGACCGGACCAAAAATACGCGTACCTTTGGGGTTTACGCCGTCGGCGTCCAATATGACGGCGGCATTATCGTCGAAGCGGATATACGAGCCGTCCTCGCGTCTCCATTCTTTCGAGCAACGGACGATGACCGCGCGCACCTTCTCGCTTTTCTTGAGGCCGCCCTGCGGGGTTGCCGACTTGACTGTAGCAACCACCACGTCGCCGATGGAACCGTATCGGCGAGTAGAGCCGCCGAGCACATGGATCACCAGCAATTCGCGGGCGCCAGAATTATCCGCCACTTTCAATCGAGACTCGTGCTGGATCATGGCTTACTCCTCCACCTTCAAGGCGGCGACGCCCGAGTCTGCCGTGCGCGTCTCGCGCTTCACGATGGATTCAACCACCCAGCGCTTGTCGCGCGATAGCGGTTTGGATTCGACGAGTTGCACCTCGTCACCCACCTGGCAGCCGATCTCGTCGTGGGCCTTGAAACGTTTGCTCGTATGGACAACCTTGCGATACAGCGGATGACGGAAGACACGCGTCACCTCGACCACGACTGTTTTGGTCATCTTGTTGCTGGTGACGACACCAGTCATGCGACGACGATTGTTCATGCTTCACCTTCCGTAACTTCGATCATCTTCTGTTCGCGCAAAATGGTCTGCATACGCGCGATATCTCGCTTGAGGATTCGCAAGCGGCTGGTGTCGGTCAACTGGCCGGTCACCTGCTGGAAACGCAACTTCATCAATTCATCACGGGCATCGGCGATCTTGGTTTCGATCTCACCGACCTTCAAGTTCCTAAGATCCTGTGGTTTCGCTGCCTTCATGCCGACTCTCCTGCTTCATGCCGTGCAATGACCTTGGTTTTGATCGAGAACTTGTATTGCGCATTTTTCAACGCCTGCACAGCTGTCGCGGAGTCCAAGCCGCCTACTTCGAACATGATGCGTCCCGGTTTGACCACCGCGACATAGTACTCCACGTTTCCCTTGCCGGAGCCCATGCGGGTTTCAGGCGGTTTATGGGTGAACGGTTTGGCGGGAAATATCCGGATCCAAACCTTGCCGCGGCGCTTCATCTCGCGGACGATGGTGCGGCGCGCCGCTTCGATCTGCCGCGCTGTCACCCAACCCGGTTCCAACGCTTGCAAGCCGAAATCGCCGAAGCTGATCTCTGCACCGCGCAGGGCTTTGCCTCTCATCCGCCCGCGCATTTGCTTGCGCCACTTTACACGTTTTGGCATCAACATAATCACTACCTCTTTAATTTTCGACCGGTCTCAATTACTGGCTTACGTACACGCCTTCGGTCGACTCAACTTTTTCTTCCACTTCGGGGACAGCCACACCCTTGTAGATCCATACTTTCACGCCGATCTGACCGTAGGTTGTTGAGGCTTCGGCGATGGCAAAATCCACGTTTGAACGCAGGGTCTGCAAAGGCACTCGTCCTTCGCGGAGCCAGACATCTCGGGACATTTCCGCGCCGCCGAGCCGCCCGCCCACCATGATCTTGATTCCCTGTGCACCCTGCTTGATCCCCTGTTGGATCGCGCGCTTCATTGCGCGGCGATAGGCTATACGGCGCTCGAGTTGATCGGCCACGTTCAACGCCACCAGCATGGCATCTGTGTCTGGCGAACTAATCTCTTTGATATCGAGATCAACTTTTCGACCCACGAGCTTTTCAAGGTTCACGCGGATCTTCTTCACGCCTTCGCCTTTTCTGCCGATCAATATTCCGGGCTTGGCCGTGTGGATTGAAACCTTGATCTTGCCGGGGTAGCGCTCCACATCCACGCGGGAAATACCGGCCTTGCGGTTCAAGATCGTGTCTGGAAGGTCCTTGCGCAGACGGCGCACCTCGGCACTTTTTGCCGCGCCGCCTTTTGAATCGATTCCCAACAAGAGGCTGCGAATGGCAAGGTCTTGATGCAGTTGTTGGCGGTATTCGGAACCTTCAGCGAACCAGCGTCCCTGCCAGCCCTGATTGATACCGAGCCTCATTCCAATCGGATGAACTTTTCGACCCATGATTTCTCCTTGAACTCCTACGATCCACGTTCGCGCAGAACGACGGTCACATGCGAATTGCGTCGCAGTATTGGTTTGAAGCGCCCGCGCGCGCCAAAGCGTCTCCACTTGCGAGTTGGCGCCTCATCAGCAAAGATCTTCGCAACGATAAGATCGTCGCGGCTGACACCAAAATTTTCCTCGGCGTTGGCGACCGCAGATGCGACCAGTTTACGGACCGGTAGCGCCGCGGCCTTGTTAACGAACCGCAACATTTCCAAAGCTTCGTTGGCTCCCTTGCCACGGACGAGGTCCACTACGAGACGCACTTTCTGTGCGGACATCGGCAGAAATTTCAAATGTGCCTGAATATCAGTCATGACTCAATTTCCTTACGAGGAGGCCGGGGCTGCGGCAGGCGCTGCTTTTTCGCCAATGGTGTGACCACGGAATGTGCGCGTCGGCGCGAATTCACCGAGCCGATGACCAACCATGTTTTCCGTGATATAGATCGGCACATGGCGGCGTCCGTCATGAACGGCAATTGTGTGCCCGACCATTTGCGGAAAAATCACACTCGCGCGACTCCACGTGCGCAGCACTTTCTTCTCGCCTTTCTGGTTCATGGCTTCAATTCTTTTTAAGAGCTTGGGCTCCACGAAGGGACCCTTTTTCAATGATCGTGACATGCTTACCTCATTAGTGTAGCAGTGCTAGTGCACCATCGAACGGCTGAAGCCGTAACTACGTTTCTCAAATCACCGATTTGTCTTACTGCGGCGTCGGACAATGAATTTATCGGATTTCTTGTTGCGCCGCGTTTTGTAACCGAGGGTCGGCTTGCCCCACGGGCTTTTCGGTCCCGGCAAACCGATCGGTTGACGGCCTTCACCACCACCGTGCGGATGATCGCGCGGAGTCATAGCCGAACCGCGCACAGTCGGACGGATGCCCCTATGGCGGTTGCGCCCGGCCTTACCAAGCTTGATATTCCCATGGTCAAGATTCCCAACCTGACCGATAGTCGCGTAGCAAGTCTGCCGAATGAGTCTCACTTCGCCGGAAGGCATGCGAACCTGGGCAAAATCACCCTCTTTCGCCAGCAGTTGCGCCGCGCCACCAGCTGAGCGAACCAACTGACCGCCGCGTCCATCCCTGACCTCAATGTTGTGAATGAGCGTACCGACCGGGATGTTTGCGATAGGCAAGGCATTCCCAGATCGAATTTCCGCTCCAGCGCCTGCTAAGACGGTATCTCCGACTTTCAGATCGGTCGGGGCAATGATGTAGCGTTTCTCACCATCCACATAGAACAGGAGGGCAAGCCGCGCGGTTCGGTTCGGATCGTACTCAATGGCCGCCACCTTGGCAGGAATGTTACGCTTATCGCGTTTGAAATCGACGATGCGGATGAAACGTCGATGTCCACCACCGCGATGGCGGACGGTCACACGGCCGTAGGCGTTACGTCCGCCGCTCTTGCGCAAAGGCAGAAGCAGCGAGCGCTCCGGCGTGGACTTTGTAATCTCTTCAAATGTGTAGCCGGTCATACCGCGCGTGCCCGGCGTGACGGGTTTATATTTTTTGACAGGCATCACTGCACCCCTTCAAAGATCTGTAGTGTCTGACCCTCAGCCAGCGTGACGATCGCCTTCTTCACACCGGTCTTGCGGACGAGCAATCGGCGGCTACGGATTCGGCGGCCGCGCTTGGCTGGGGTGTTGATAATGTTGACGCGCTCCACTTTCACATCGTACAAGGTTTCCACCGCATCCTTCACGGATGTGCGCGTGGCAGTATCGGCAACTTCGAAGGAATATTGATTAAGTTTGCCGGATTGGTAATTGGTCTTCTCTGTGATCAGAGGGCGGCGAAGTACTTCGTAGATGGTTATCATCGTGAGCTCCTATCCCAAATTCGCCGTCAGTGCGTCCAGCGTCTTCACGGGCAGCACCAGTTTGTCATAAGTGAACAGGTCGCGGATATTGAGATAACCTGCAAGCAACACCTTCGCATCCTCGAGATTATCGATCGCCCGCATCGCCTGCTCGTACGCTTGATCTTTTTGAGGAAACACTACCAATACCGTCGAATCGCCGACGAGGTTCGACAACGTCCTTGCCATAAGCTTGGTCTTCGGCTCATCGAATTTCAGCTCATCGATAACTACAACACCGGACTCCGCGGCTTTCGCCGAAAGCGCCGAACGGAGCGCGGCTTGCCGCATCTTCTTCGGCATGCGCTGCTCGTAACTGCGCGGATGCGGGGTGTGGATACGCCCGCCTCCCACCCACTGGGCGGCTCGACGCGAGCCCTGGCGTGCACGACCGGTACCTTTTTGCTTCCACGGCTTTGCGCCTCCACCGGCTACCTCGCCGCGCACTTTAGTATCGTGCGTGCCAAGGCGCGCATTCGCCATCTGCCGCACGTACGCCTGATGCATCAGATCAACATTAATGGGGGCTTCAAAGATCGCGGCGGGGAGTTCCATATCGCGCACTTTTTTGCCTTCGAGGTTCAATACGTCTACTTTCATCTCATCAATTCCTTGTGCGCTTACTGCTTGCGCGCCTCTTTGATCATCACGAGGCCGCCTTTGCCTCCGGGTACCGCGCCATTCACGCCCAGCAGATTGCGTTCGGCATCCACGAGTACCACTTTCAGGGCTTGTACCGTGACGCGGTCATTGCCCATGTGACCAGCTCCTCGTGAATTCTTGAACACGCGACCCGGGGTTGTACCAGATGAACGAGAACCGGGCGCACGATGTCGGTCGGATTGACCGTGGGTTTTCTTGCCGCCTGCAAAGTGATGGCGCTTGACTGCTCCGGCAAACCCTTTGCCTTTGCTTGTACCCACCACATCGACGCGCTCACCCACAGCAAACACATCCACGGTGACTTTTTCGCCGACATTGGCTGATTCTTTTGTACGGAATTCACGAACGAACCGAAGCGGCGGGAGTTCATTGGCTTTCAAGTGACCCAATTCCCCGGAGGATATCTTTTTCGGGTGAACTTCGCCGAAACCCAACTGGATCGCAGTGTATCCGTCGCGTTCCTGATTTCGGACCTGGGTAACGAAACATGGCCCAGCTTCGATGATCGTCACGGGATACGAGACGCCTTGCTCATCGAA
>CAZFDL010000170.1:0-6287 GCA_964517905.1 uncultured Anaerolinea sp.
CGCCGATCGAGCGCAGCATCTCGAGCTTTCCGCCGCTGTCCACGCCTGTCACTTCCGCGCCGTAATGTTTGGCAAGCTGGACTGAATATGTGCCGATGCTCCCACCCGCGCCGACGATCAAAACTTTTTGTCCGCGCTGGATATTTGCCCTGCCAAGGGAATGCAGGGCTTCGAGTCCGCCAAACGGGGCGGCGGCGGCTTCTTCGTACGTTATGTTGGTCGGTCTTTTTGACATCACACCAAGCAACGCGGATGGCTTTTCGGACAGGCACATGTATTCCGCATAGGTTCCCATGCCAAGCCCGGTGTATCCATAGACCTGGTCGCCTGGTTGATATTGGGTTACTTCTTTGCCAGTCGCTACTACTTCTCCAGCGAACTCGGTGCCCAGGATCTTTATTCGGGAGGGTCTAAAGAGACCAATATACATTCGAATTGGAATTGCAAACAGGAAGGGAAGTTTCAACCTGCGGAACTCTGTATCTGCTCTTGAAGCGGTTGCGGCATGGATTCTGATCAGAACTTCATTGTCCCTGGGAGTCGGTTTTTCGACCTCCCGAAGTTGAAGCCCATCGGGCGAGCCGTATTTTGTCCAGATGATCGCTTTCATAATTACCCTTCCTCATAAGTTATGCTGTTCTAATCCACCGTGATGACGACTTTTCCTTTGGCGTGTCCTTCTCCAAGATAGCGCAGCGCTTCAGCAGTCTCGCGCAGCGGGTATCGTTTATCGATGACAAGTTTGACCTTTCCCGATTCGATCAGTTCGGTCATATGAACCAGATCCCTGGAATCTGTTTGAACGATTAAGAGTTCAACTCTCTTGCCGGTTATTCTCCTGGTCAATGGTCCCAGGAGCAAACTCTGGAACAGAGTGGCGACCGAACCTCCCGCAATAAAACAACTCCCATTCGGCTTGAGCGCTCGCTGATAGGCAAAGATGGAACGCGCCGCAATTACATCAAGGATCAGGTCATACTGCCGTCCATTTTTGGTGAAATCCTCCTTGCTGTAATCAATGACGCGGTCTGCGCCGAGCGAGCGCATAAAGTCCAGTTTCTCTGTGTTATCCACGGCGGTCACTTCGGCTCCCGCCAATTTAGCTAGTTGAATTGCAAATGCGCCTGTCCCTCCGCCTGCACCGTTGATCAACACTTTTTGCCCCGGCTGAACATGTCCCTTTTCGCGAATGCCTTGAAGGGCGATGAATGCTGCCTGTGGAATAGCGGCGGCTTCCTCGAACGACATACGGGCAGGTTTCAACACCAATGCCTTCTCAGATTTGCAGGCAAACTCTGCAAAGCCGCCTCCATAATTTAACATGAGGCCGAATACTGCATCCCCAGGCTTGAACAGTTTGATGTCTTTGCCGACCGCTTCGACGGTCCCAGCGATGTCAGAACCCAGGATCGTGTTTCCGGGTTTGAACAGACCCCCTATGCGGGCATAGAATGGTTTTCCGATCAGGCTCTCCCAATCCGATCTGTTTAGGGATGCAGCATGAACCTTGATCAGCAGCTGGTTGTCCCTCGGGACTGGCTTTTGGACTTCTTCGAGTTTAAGACGATCGGGTAAACCATATTCGCGATAAACAATTGCCTTCATGAAGTGTCTCTGCATTTACATGTCTTACTTGGAGACCGGCACAAGCGCGCCCGTGGCATCGCCATAATCCCAGCCGTCGATGGATGGAGGGGTCACGCCGAGGGCGGTCAGCATGCTCTTGACCTGCTCGCGGTGTTCTGTGGCGTGGTTGATGATCTGCACCATGAGCACCCACGGCTCGACCCAATAGTCGTCCCTTGTTTGGAGGCGAGACGCGGGGAGTTTATTCTCGTCTCTGGCCAGTTCCAACAGTCTTCCGCCGCTCTCCTTGATGGATTTTTCCATGTCGGCAAACTCAACCGTGACGCGCTCACGCCTCTCCTCCACGGGGAGGGTGAGAAGCCGTAGGTAGCTGTTTTGTGCCGACACGAGATGTAGAAGCGTACTGCGGATATTCCCCTCCGTGGCGGAATGAGGCGGCGCGTCCAGTTGCTCATCCGTCAGCGCGGCACACGCCTCGAGGATCTTTTGGTTTGCCCAGTTGTTGTGTTCGAAAAGTTTTGCAAGAATATTCTCGGTCATCTTCTTATTCCATTGGGTTCATCAATTGGAAGTAGTTGCCGTCAGGGTCAGCCAGCGTGGCGATCCATCCCGGTCCCATTTCGTACGGTTCGTGAATGACCGCGCCGCCGATCGATCGGATGCGTTCAAATTCCTGCTTGACCTCGGGCGTTTCAAAATTCAACATCACGCGCCCTGGGTCCTTCGTCTTGCCGACCATTTCGGAGTGGTTCAAAATTCCCATGAACCCGCTTCCCACTTGCCAGCCCCAAAAACCGTTCTCTGGATCGTTCATGTCTGCGGGCTTGCCGAACACGCTCTCGTAGAAAGCCACCATCTCCTTGGGCTGTTTCGTTCCAAGCATGACCGAACTTAGTTTCAACATTGCAAACATCCTTTCTTCTTCGAGGGGACCGATTATTGTTGATGTATTGTAGGGCACACATACTGGTTTGGCAAGAATGAAATCGAGAGCGGACTATCGCTGACGGTTCAGACTCGATCGTGCAGAAAGCAAAAGTAATACCGAGTAGACCTGATGGAACCCCAGTAGCGCGCGGAAGCCGAAATCGAGCGACGCCTCTCCCGCTTTTGGCACAACGGCTGAGCCGAAATACAAGTGTGTTTTTCCGCCGTCGCCCTTCGTCATGAACCACGAGCAAGTGCGGCCAAGAAAATCGCACATAAGCAGTTCGTTATCGTTGCGGCTTTCAACGGTCCACGCGGCGAATTCCGTGATGTGACCCTCTGCAACCTGCCGTGCCAGCAGATCCGTAGACGGTTTTGAAACCGTAAACTTGAGAATCGATCTTTCCAGTTTGAAAAGCGGCGTGGTGTAAAACGCAAAGACAAATTCTGGGAAGACTACATGGCGTGAGACCTCAGCCGCATAGCAATCGGTGTACGCGCCGGCGATCGCGGTATATTTCTTCAACAGCGTGTCATTTGGTATTGCGGTCTTCCGAATCGAGATCATGCCTGCTCCGTTCGTGGGATAATGTTCCTTATGATACTCGTAACTGGCGCAAGCGGCAAAACGGGCAAAGCGATCATCAAAACGCTTTCAAAAATTGAAAGCGTTTGCGCGTTCATTCATCGTGAAGAACATGTTTCTGTTTTGAAATCGTTGGGCGCGGATAAAACCATCCTTGGCGATCTGCAGGATTCAGCGGCGGTCCGTTCTGCTATTCAGGGGGTGAGGGCGGTCTATCACATCTGCCCGAATATGAGCCCGAATGAAATGGTGATTGGTAAATTGGTGATCGACGCGGCGCGAAACGCGAATGTGGAGCATTTTGTCTATCATTCGGTTTTGCACCCACAAATCGAGGTGATGAACCACCACTGGCAAAAGATGCGCGTGGAAGAAATGCTGTTCGAGTCAGGGATTCCGTTCACCATCCTGCAACCCGCGCCGTACATGCAGAATCTGCTGGCGGGTTGGAAGAACATCCTTGAAGTAGGTATTTTGTGTGTGCCGTATTCTGTCCATGCAAAATTCAGCTTCCTCGACCTGGAAGATCTCGCCGAAGCGGCAAGGATCATCCTGACCGAGCCGGGTCACGTGAACGCGGTGTATGAGCTGGCGGGGACGAATCCCACGTCCCATGCGGAGGTTGCGGAGATATTTGGGCGTGCTTTGAAGCGCGATGTCCGCGCGGAGAGGCAAGAGATCGCAGACTGGAGACTGATGGCAAACGCGCCGAGCGAGTACGCGCTTGAAAATCTGGTCAGGATGTTCGAATACTACGACCGGTGGGGTTTGGTTGGTAACTTGAATGTATTGAGGTGGATTTTGAAGAGAGAGCCAACAGCATTGGAGTCATTTGTTGGAAGGGTCTTGAGAGAGCAATGAACTCAAGTGGAGTGATTTTACCTAACCTCGGCCGTAACACTCCCGGACAAATACTTGTTGGCCTTGCGTTCCGGATATCTTTAATCGCATCGGCAATTTGGTCAGCGAGCGCTGTCAGAAAAGAAGATTGCGTAATGATCGTGTCTTCGAGAGGTGAGATGAATGAATCAGGGCGACTCGCTTGTTTTGAAATCTCCCACTGAACAAGACGAGCCGCCCTTTCAAGTCGACTTACGCGTTTAGGTCATAATTTTCCGGCAGCCAGCAACACAACACCAGTTCCCTCGCCGCTTTGACCTCATCCATTCTGCCAAACAAAGTCGTGCTGGGGGCGTTGTGGAGCAGGTCGGGTTGGGTCCTGGCTTCCTCCGCGATCTTTATCAACGCGTCGGCGAAGGCATCGAGCGTATCTTTATTTTCGGTCTCGGTCGGCTCGATCATCAACGCTTCATGCACAATGAGGGGGAAGTAATTCGTAGGCGGGTGGAAGTTGTAGTCCATCAGCCGCTTTGAAATATCCAGCGCGCGCACGTCACTGCCTTCGAACCGACCCTCCATTACGAACTCGTGCATGCAGACGCGATCGAACGGAATGTGATACGTGCCGCGCAATCTCGCC
This sequence comes from uncultured Anaerolinea sp., assembly GCA_964517905.1. Taxonomy (GTDB): domain Bacteria; phylum Chloroflexota; class Anaerolineae; order Anaerolineales; family Villigracilaceae; genus Defluviilinea. The sequence continues at coordinate 4,581 of CAZFDL010000170.1, forward strand.
TGCAGATAGTTGGCATTCAACACGGCGTACTGCGCAATGTCTTTCAGTCCGTCGGGTCCGTGCATGCCGATGTATGTGAACGAACGGACGAAACCGCCGCCGAAATGTCCGTGAAAGGCTTTCATGCGACCGATCGTCCTGGCAGGTTTGACAAAGCCATACAGCGGAGGCATTTCATCGTCGTCGTCTTCGACGATGCCGACGAGAGGCTCGGGCAGGAAATCCACGAGATGCGCCGCGACTCCAACCGGACCCACGCCGGGTCCGCCGCCCCCGTGCGGGACTGAGAACGTTTTGTGCAGGTTGAAGTGCATCACATCGAAGCCCAGGTCACCGGGGCGGACGATGCCGAGCAACGCATTCAAATTCGCGCCGTCGCCATACATCAAGCCGCCGCACTTGTGCACCAATTCGATGACCTTCTCGATGTTTTCATCGAACATGCCGAGCGTGTTCGGGTTGGTGAGCATCATACCCACGACAGTATCGTCACAGGCGGCTTCGAGCGCTTTGAGGTCGACGTTGCCGCGATCATCGGAGGGGATTGTCACCACCGTCATGCCCATCATGCCCACAGACGCGGGGTTTGTCCCGTGCGCGGCATCGGGGATGAGCATCTTGGTGCGCTTTGTGTCGCCGCGCGAGTTGTGATACGCGCGCATGATCAGCACACCGGTGAATTCTCCGTGCGCGCCCGCGGCGGGTTGTAAGGTTACGCCTGCGAAACCCGCGATCTCTTTCAACCATTCCTGCAACTGATAGATCAACGCAAGGTTGCCCTGCACGGTCTCCGTCGGCTGCAGCGGATGTGTGAACAAGAAACCGGGCAGGCGGCACGTATCCTCGTTGATCTTCGGGTTGTACTTCATCGTACACGAACCGAGCGGATAGTAGCCGCTGTCCACCGAGTAGTTGAACTTGGAGAGATGCATGTAATGACGTACGACGTCCACTTCGGCGAGTTCGGGGAGGGGCAGTTCCGGGCGGAGAAGATGTTGAGGAGGCGGTTCAGCCGCAGGGACGTCTGATTCGGGCATCGTCACGCCGACGCGCCCGGGTGAGGATAAGTCGAAGATCGTCGGCTCGACAATCTTCGCTGCCACTTGTTCCATTACACTAGCCATGTTTCACCTCCGACAACACTTCGACGAGCGTGTCAATATCTTCCTTTGAATTCATCTCGGTGACCGCGACCAGCAAATGATTTTTAAGCGATGGATAATCCTGACCGAGATCGTATCCGCCGAGGATGCCGTGTTCGAGCAAGTGCGCGTTCACTTCGCTTGCGGGCTGCGGGCACTCCAGCACGAATTCATGAAAGAACGTATCGTTGAATTTCACGCGATATCCCTTTACGTTACCGAGCGCCTTCGCGGCGTAATGCGCTTTTTGATAACAAAGATTCGCGACCTGCTTCAACCCGTTCCTGCCGAGCACGCTCAAATAAATTGCGGAAGCGAGCGCGAGCAGACCCTGATTGGTGCAGATGTTCGACGTGGCGCGTTCGCGTTTGATGTGTTGTTCGCGCGAGGTGAGCGTGAGCACGTAGGCGCGTTGACCTTTGTTGTCCACCGTTTCGCCGACGAGCCGTCCCGCCATTTTGTGGACGTTTTGTTTACGCGTCGTGAAAAAGCCGACGCTTGGTCCGCCGAACCACATCGGGATGCCCAGCGGCTGCCCATCGCCGACGACTATGTCAGCGCCCAT
>CAZFDL010000171.1:0-3912 GCA_964517905.1 uncultured Anaerolinea sp.
CTCGATAGACGGTTGCCATCCCGCCGCGCCCCAACTCGGATTTGATTTCATATATCCCGATCTTCTCTGGTTGCATGGGTCTAGTATACCTATCGGCAAGATTGAGCGCAAGCAGTTGACGAGACAGATTCCGGCGATCAAATCTAACGTTAGATTAACGCAATCGTAACGCGGGCAAATTCCCTTTTATGGTATATTGTCGCCACTATGGACGACAAGATCACGATCATCGAAGGACCGCCGCCCATTTTCGAGGCGGTGAACGATGGGTGGGCGCTGGGCTTGAACGAGCGCGCCCAGTTATCCGTTCCAGCGCTGACGCGTTTACGGACGTTCAACGGTCCCGCGCTGGTGGAACGCTGCTACCGGGCGTGGAACGCGAAAATCCCCATGAATTTGCACTACCGCAACGATTCCGGTGTGGAACAGACCGCGCCGATCTTTGCCGCCCGAAACGTGGAGACACCCGACGGGCACGTGCTGTTACTGTGGGTGCACCTCGACCACGATAAGGTGGAGTATGAGTTCGATCAGGGTGATGACGAGTCGGACGAGGACACTATCGAATAAGGACAGCGACCGGGCGAATGCCCGGTCTTTTTATAGAACGTGAGTTTCATCGTATTGACGTTTGATTGAGTCTCGTGATAACGTTAGTACATGCAAGCAGTGCCGGGTCAGCAGACTGCCACGTTCCAACCCTTGCTTAAACAGCGGGCTCCCGTCCGGGATGCCCGTTTATATTTTCGCTCCTAGGAGTACACCATCATGCCCGAGCAAATGAACGCATTTCAGATCGCACAGTCACAATTCGACCATGTCGCCGAGCTCTTGAAGCTCGATGCCGGCGTCCGCGAGGTGTTGCGCTGGCCCGCGCGTGAGTTCACCTTCCGCATCCCGGTGCGGATGGATGAAGGCTCGCTGAAGGTCTTCACCGGCTTTCGCGTTCAGCACAACGACGCGCGCGGTCCCAACAAGGGCGGGATACGCTTCCACCCGGACGAGACCATCGATACTGTCCGCGCGCTGGCCATGTGGATGACTTGGAAATGCGCGGTGGTGGATATTCCCTTGGGCGGAGGCAAGGGCGGCATCATCGTTGACCCTTCCAAACTTTCAGCGAATGAAAAAGAACACCTCTGTCGCGGCTGGGTGCAACAAATGATCAAGAATTTGGGACCACGGCAGGACATCCCCGCGCCAGACGTCGGCACAACTGCGCAGATGATGGGTTGGATGATGGATGAGTATTCGAAACTCTCCGGTGCATACGCGCCGAGCGTGTTCACCGGCAAACCGGTCGGCGGCGGCGGCTCGCAGGGACGCACCGAAGCGACCGGCTACGGTGTCGTTTACAACATCCGCGAGGCGATGAAGTATCTCAACATCGACCCGAAGAATTCCGTGGTTGCGATTCAAGGCTTTGGCAATGTGGGGCAATATGCCGCCATTGGGTTCGTCGAAATCCTCGGCGGCAAGGTCGCGTGCGTCTCGTGCTGGGATCGCAACGAGAAAAAATCATTCACCTACAGTCACAAGGACGGGGTGGACGGTCGCTTCCTCTTTTCGATCACCGACCAGTACGGTACGATCGATAAAAAAAAGGCGATGGATGCCGGTTACCTTGCGGAAGAAGGTGATACATGGATCTCCAAGGATGCGAATGTCCTCGTCCCCGCTGCGCTCGAAAACCAGATCAACGCTGAAACGGTGAAGAAACTTTCAAAACAGGTCAGAATCGTGGCGGAGGGGGCGAACGGTCCCACCACGCTGGACGCGGATGAATATTTCAAGGAGAAGAAGATCTTCATTATTCCCGATTTTCTCTGCAACTCGGGCGGTGTGACCACCTCGTATTTCGAGGGCGTGCAGAACGACATGAATTTCTATTGGTCGAAGCAGGAAGTGCTGGAGCGTCTCGATGCCAAGATGACAACCGCCTTTCACGATGTGTTGAAGATGTCCGAGAACAAGGGCGCATACATGCGCGACGCGGCGTACATGGTCGCGATCCAACGAGTGGTGGATGCCATGACCATGCGCGGCTGGCTTCACGGCGATTGGTGAAAAAAAACTCCGAGGTCTTCAAGACCTCGGAGTTTTTTTATGCGTGGGGCGGAGAGCTATCCGCCCCCACAATGTTTAAACCACCCCATACGCGACCATTGCCCGCGCCACTTTCACAAAACCTCCGATGTTCGCGCCGATCACGTAATCACCGGGCGAGCCGTACGCCTCCGCCGCTTCGAGACAATTGCGATGGATGCTTTTCATGATCTTGTGCAGGCGTTGTTCCACTTCCTCACGCGTCCACGAGTAACGCAGGCTGTTCTGACTCATTTCCAAGCCGGAGGTTGCCACACCGCCTGCGTTGGCGGCTTTTGCCGGTGCAAACAACACCTTCTGATCTCGATACACTTCTATGGCATCCATCGAAGAGGGCATATTCGCACCTTCCGAGATGCAATAGCAACCGTTGGCGAGTAATGCCTGCGCGTTGCCTTCCTCGATCTCATTTTCATGTGCGGATGGGAATGCCAGATCCACTTTGATACCCTGCTCGCGGATCACATCCCACACGCTCTTTCCTTCATAATAGACCGTGCCCTTGTGCTTTTCGGCATATTCCTTGATGCGGCCGCGCCTGTTGTTTTTCAGGTCGAGCACGAAGGCGAGTTTCTTCGCATCGATCCCCGCTTCATCCACAACGGTTCCATCGGAATCGGAGAGAGTGATCACGCGCGCGCCCATTTGATCCAACTTCTCAACAGTGTACTGTGCCACGTTCCCCGATGCACTGACCGCCGCGACCTTGCCTTTGATATCCTGCCCGCGCGTGGCGAGCATTTCCGCCGCAAAGAACACGGCGCCATAGCCCGTTGCTTCCGGGCGAATCAAACTGCCGCCGTAGTCAACGCCTTTGCCCGTCAACACACCGGTATGCTCGTTGCGAATCTTCTTATAGTAGCCGAACAAAAAACCGATCTCGCGCCCGCCCACGCCGATATCGCCCGCCGGCACATCCACGTCCGCACCGATGTGCCGGTACAACTCGCGCATGAACGCCTGACAAAATCGCATCACCTCGTCGTCCGATTTATCCTTGGGGTCGAAATCAGATCCCCCTTTCCCGCCTCCCAGGGGCAACGTGGTCAGGGAGTTCTTGAAGATCTGCTCGAAACCAAGGAACTTGATGATGCTCAAATTCACCGATGGATGGAATCGGAGCCCGCCTTTGTACGGTCCGATCGCGTTATTGAACTGCACGCGATAGCCGCGGTTCACCTGCACTTCGCCTTTATCGTCCACCCACGGCACGCGGAAGATCACCCCTCGATCCGGCACTACGATCCTCTCATAGATCTTATTCTTTACAAATTCAGGGTGTTTTTTTTCCGTCGGCTCCAGCGATTGCATCACCTCCCTCACTGCCTGATGAAATTCAGGCTGGCCTGCATCCTTCTCTTGAACCATTGCGATGACATCTTGGGTGACAGACATGCTGATTCTCCTTTTCTTGATTGGATTCGTCTGACGAGATGTAAGATTTCAAACACCGCATGGTGGATTAAGAGACGCGCCGCTTCAGCCCCCTTGCAGCTGATTCGGTTGCCTAGCCTTTGTGCGCCTCCAGACAGACCGCTCCCTGCGCGCCGACTTGGGCATCGTGCACAACCCCGGCAGGGAGGTCGAGCCGGTCGCCGGGATTCAACGTCATTTGCTGACCGAGTTCCGGCAAGCCGAATGTGATCGAACCGCGTACGACGTAGATCACTTTATCGTAAGAATGCGAATGTGCCGCGTAGGTGTCGTGAGGTCCGTTTGACCATGTATAAGGATGCAAACCCTGCTCTTCGCAGAGTTTCTTCAGTGTGGATTCGGTCGGGGTGCCCGAACCAGCCCAACGGGTGA
>CAZFDL010000171.1:4012-6258 GCA_964517905.1 uncultured Anaerolinea sp.
TATCCCGCTTCCTTCCACGCATCGAAACCGCCAAGCAGTGCTTCAACTCGTTGATATCCATTGCGCAGCATGAGGAACGCCGCACGGGCGCTCAAATGTTCGGTGGGTCAGGTACAGTACGTGATGATCCATTGTTCTTTATCGAGATTCACGCCTTCGATGTTTATCTCAAGTTCGTCCGACGGAATGGACAGCGCGTTGAACACATGGCTTTCCGAGTATGCTTGGCGGCTGCGCACATCCACCATGATCGCCGCGCCGCTGTCGAGCGCGGCTTTTGCGGTGATCACATCCACCCGCGGAACATCATCCTCGGTGAGCGGAAGGTTCTTTGGCGAGGCTGGCAACGCGTTGCAGGCAAGCATTGCAAGGATGAGAATGGAAATGGCGAAGAAGATTTTTATTTTGGGCATGTTACCTCCAATATGTAGTAAGGGCGACGCATGCGTCGCCCCTACAAATTACAACTCGCAAAACCGATCGATCTGTTTGCCGATGATGGCGAGACTATCCTGCCAGAATTTTTTCTTCGTGATGTCAATGCCGAAGCGCTTGGCAAGTTTCGCCGCTGGCGCTTCGCCTGTGGAGGCAAGCAGGTTCATATAATCGGGAACAAACTCTGCGCCGCGTTTCTGATAGATGGCGTACAAGCCCGTGGCGAAGAGCAGACCGAACGCGTAGGGGAAGTTGTAGAACGCGAAGCCCGGCGAATAGTAATGCGGCTTCCACGTCCACATGAATTTCTGTAAATATCGCTCGTCGAGTCCGTCACCGTAGGTGGCTTTCTGTGCGCGCTCCATGATCTCGCAAATATCATCGGCAGAGAGCTCTGATTTCTCGCGGCGTTCCATCACTTCCTTTTCGAAGAGAAAGCGCGAGTAAATATCGACGATCACCTGACCAGCGTCTTGAATCTGCGCCTCGAGCACCGCCAATTCCTCCTGCGGATCTTTGGTCGTGGCAAGCACGGCTTCTGTGATCAAGGTCTGGCACATGATCGACGCAGTCTCTGCGAGCGTCATCGGCGTGTTTTGCTGTAATTCGGTCTTTCCAGCCTTGTACGCGCAATAATTATGGAACGCGTGACCCAATTCGTGTGCGAGCGTGCTGACCTGATTGAACGAGCCATCGTAGTTGGCGAGGATGCGGCTTTCTTTTACAGCAGGGACTCCCATGCAGAACGCGCCGCCGCGCTTTCCATCGCGTTGCTCGGCATCGATCCAATTCTTTTTGAAAGCGGTCGCCGTCATAGCGTGAAGGTCGGAGGAGAAATCGCCGAAATACTTGAGGATGAAATCACGCGCTTCATCGTATGAATAGACCTTGTCCGTTTTGCCGAGCGGGGCGAAGATATCCCACCACGCAAGTTGCTCCTTACCTAGTTTCCTGGCTTTCGCTTTGAAATACTTGCGGAACAACGGGAAGGAATCTTTCATCGCGCCCATCATCGCGTCGAGGGTCTGGCGGTCCATGCGTGCAAAATCGATCGCCGCGTGGAGCGCGTCCTTGCGCCCGCGTTTTTTCCACAAGGTGTTCGTCTCACCTTTGACGCCGTTCAGGCACGCCGCCAACACTTCTTTGATTTCCTCCCACGCTTGATTCTCCGCGTCGTATGCGCGGTGACGCGTCGCTTCGTCGGGATGTGACCTGAGGTTGATCAGCGCAGGCATGGGTAACTTTTGAAGTTTGCCGTCCAGCTCGAAGTCCACAGAAAGTTGCGAGGTGACGGTCCCCTGCAATTTGTCGAAGGCGTTGCCCCCGCTCAGCGACATTTCGGCGGCGAGCATTTCCTCCGCCTCGCTCATCAAATATTTTGCCTGATCGCGCGTCTCCTGAAGAGTGAATGCATGTGACTTTGCGGAGGGATGTGTCGTGAGAGCTTCATCGAGTTTCTTGCCAAGCGTGCCCACCCATGCGCTGAACTGCGTGCTGAGGTTGCGCTGCCTAACCTGTACTTGCTCGAATTCAGATAGGATGCGGTTGGCTGTTTTGTCACGCGAGTCGGTGGTGACGAAGGAGTTGATGTAGGCGTTGATCGTCCCGCTCAGTTCGTAGAGGGCATTGAACTGATCCACTGCCTTGCCCAGCAGCGTGCCCAATTCCTTCGATTTTGTCTTTGGACCGGCTTTGCTCAACTTGCTTTTGTAGAATTTTTCGAATTTGTCTAGAAGGCTCTTGTATTCCTTCATGGCATTCTTGAATTCCTTCGATTCGAGCGAGGGGTAGACGTTGGTCATATCCCAGCG
>CAZFDL010000172.1:0-6241 GCA_964517905.1 uncultured Anaerolinea sp.
TCAGCCACTTCCAGCCGCGTAGGTGAACGGTCTCTGTTCCGCAGGTGTGGAGGGGATGCTTCTCAGTTTCTTTTTGGTCTTTCGGGCAGAAGTACATGGCTTGCACGGTCGCGCCGAGGAACGAGTCGAAGAGTGAGCCAGCGAGTCCTGCGAAAGTGACCAGTGGGAACAGTGACCAGTTCGTGGTGAAGAGTGATGCGAGGGCGGCGATCAATGCGGAGCCAGCCAACGATGCGAGTGTGCCGACGAGGGAGACTCCGCCCGAAGTCCCTTTTTCGACGCGCTTGCGCAAGTCAGTGATCATGCGCGGAGGTGTCGGATTCAAGACTCCCAACTCGGTTGCCCACGTGTCCGCGTTGACCGCGGCAAGCGAGGCGGCGAATCCAACCCAGCCAATGTTTGACTCAGAATAAATATAATAGAACAACACGAATGCAGCCGCCAGCCCGCCGTTCCCGAATACCTGACCCGCATCGCGCTGGTCGCCTTTGGAATATTTTTCGTTCAATCCCTGCTTGCGTTTTTTGAACGCACGGCTCAACGCGGAGGAGGTGAAAAAGAATGTCAGCAGTAACACTGCCCATGGAATTCCGCCCAAACCAAAAATGATCGTGCCGAGAATCATCGCCGCGAGCGCACCGCTCCTGCTCAGGCTGCGTGCTCGATACGCGAGGGATGCGATGATGATTGCGAGGAGGAAACCGTAGAAGAGCAGCATGATAATAATTTCAAATGGTGGTAATGTAGCCCGAGGCGGTAGCCAATTGCGTATCGAACCAACAGAGTTATATCGGCGTTGTCACCAAAAATAATACTGCCATTAAAAACAACAACGTACTGACCGCGCTCGATATCCACAGGATCACCGAGAGCGGCCGCGTTTTATCCCAGCGATAGTAATACAAACCCGCGATCAATCCGCTGATGAACAGCAGCATGCTGAGAAGCGGAAGCAGGATCAAGCGACTCGACGCCGCTGGATCGTTGGGTGCGCCGAACGCATCGAACCCAAGGGGAATTTGCCCCAGCGTGGGAATCAAAACTCCCACCCACACGATCAACCCGATGTTGAGCGCGAGACCGCTCATCCATAAGAACCGAGCAAGGGAATTTTGCCACGCCTGTGTGATGATGAAGGATGGATACACTGACACTGGCTCGGCGGGTGACAGGCTGCCCAATTCGGTTGCGCGCGCAAACGTACGGACGAGCGATGCCGCATCCCCCGGCGAGATGGCAAACACGCGCCTGGATGTGGCGATGAGAATAATTTTTCGTGCATCCGATGCGATGAATTCGACCAGTCCCACATCGGGATGGCGGCGCGTGCCAAGGATGGCACCAGGCAACCGGAAGCGGGGCAACCCTAGCGGAGTCGCCAGATCTGCCGCGGGACGCATCCACTCGATATCGGTGAGCGGAATATCCTCCACGCGCAAGCCCCATAGTATTGCAAGGCTGTCACGGTCAATGTAATAATCTGCCCGCAAGAGCGAGTAAGCTCGATAGCCAATAAATGGGATCGGCGTGAAAGCGATCAAGCCGATAAGAAGAAAGGTTACGAATGTTGGTCCCACCGACGCGCGTGCAAGGTTGAAAAACGCCCAGCCTGAAATACCAGCCAGCGCGAGGATAATCACCCCGTGGATGAAGAGTCCGAATTTTTTGGATGGAGGAAAATGCCCGACTTTGGAGATGTTCATAAGTTTTTTGTAGGGGCGGAGCATGCTCCGCCCCTACAAATTATTTCAAAATTGATTTTATCTTTTCAACAATTTTATCAATCTTTACGAGACGATTTTCTTTTTCCTTGCGCGGTTTCAATTCTACCATCCCATCTTTCAACCCCTTTTCTCCCACCGTCACACGGATAGGACAGCCGATCAGGTCGGCGTCGTTGAATTTTACCCCAGCGCGTTCGTCGCGGTCATCGAACAGGACCGAAACCTCCGCGCTTTGTAGTTCGTTGTAAACCTCTTCGGCTTTGGCTCGCGTGTCGATTTCTTTGCCGGGGATGTGCATCAAATACACATCGAACGGTGCGGCGGGATGGGGAAGGGTCAATCCCTTGTCGTCGTGATAAGTCTCGGCAATGGCGAGTAGGATATTCTGAAAGTTATTGTTCAGTTCAATTGCGATCGAAACTGAAAGCGGATATCCACACTCGGCGCACGTGTCGCCTTCGGTGGCTTGTACCAAATCCCAAACGATCTCCGCCGAATAATCCCGCCCGTAATTCGTGTTTTTAAGGTGAAATCCAGCCTCGTTCGCACCTGCGACCAGATTCGGCGACTGGGGAATCAGGTCGTCCACGACGATCAACGCGTCCTTCAACCCGACGGCAGACGCGTAGCCTGCGACCGCGCCTGCGCTTACAATTTCTTCCGCCGTCGCCGCGCGGACGTTGCCTACCTGCGTCTTCAACTTCGCTTCACTGAGCTGCATGTCCCCGCGCACGACGACGAAGATAAATTTCCCGTCGCTGGCGCGCGTGTACATCAATGCTTTGGCGGTTTGTTCCTTTGGAATGCCGAGAAAATTTGACAGCGATTCGATTGTGTGACAGTCTGGTGTCGCTATTTTTTCCATGGGTAAAGGCGGATCGCGTTCCACCTTTGCAGGTTTTTTGCACCGCGCAAATTCAAGTCTTTCTGTGTACTTGCAGTTGGGACAATGCGCGATTTCGACTTCGCCTGTTGCAAGTGGAAAGAAAATTTCACGGTCATTACCAATTGTCGGAAGTAGCCGCAATGCCTCTCTGGCTTTATTGCCCAAGAGATTGATCGCATACTCCCCTAACTTCGTCGGCACATTTTCCCGCGTCAAATACCCCGCACGGACGAGAAAGGCGAATCCCTCGGTCCGCGCGTTGTTCGGCGTGTCGCGCTGGGTTTGGATTTGCAGATCGCGATATTTCATATTTAGACCGTATGGGCGTCCCGTCGGGACGCCCATACGCAGGGAACCAATTATTCTTTCGTCTTTTTCTTGCGCGAAATCTTAAGCGTTGGTTCGGGTTCCGGGATCACGATCGGCATCGCCGCAATGGATTCCGCCTGGGCCGCTTCGGAAGGAGTTGTTTCAGGGGCAGGTTCCAGGTCAAGCTCGACGGTTTCTTCCATGCGGATCTGTCCGCGCAGGAACGCGCCTTCCTCCGTCACGAACGCGGTCGTGACGACGTCACCCCAGACGCGGCCACTGCCGCGAATTTCAAGTTTTTGTGTGGTGATATTGCCGCGCACCGCGCCGGCAACGATGACCGTGTTCGCGCGCACATTCTGGCAGGTGACGCGCCCCGTCTCGCCAATGACGAGCATCCCGCGTAGTGCGATCTCGCCTTCGAATGCACCCTCGATGCGGACGCCGCCTGAGCCGTTAATACTGCCATGCCAGATCACGCCTGACCCAAGCACCGACGTGATGCGCTCCACGGCTTGAACGGCGGGTTGTTGTGTTTCTGCAGGTGTTGCATTGCGTTTGAACATGAGACAATTTTACCTTTAAAACATACCCGCTGGTTGAGTAGCCCCGCGTGCTTTTGCGGGGCGTATCGAAACCAGCAGGCTAGAAAGCAAACCAATTGATACGTGTGGAACAATCAACGGGTGGTCTCGATACACGGGGCGAAATTCATGCGCCGTTACCTGACCACAGGGTTATTTCTTACTCGGTCTTCTCTTCCTTTCCCATCATCTGGACGCCCATGATATTGAACCCCGAGTCAACATACAACACCTCGCCGGTAATGCGCGCCGATAGATCGGAAGCAAGGAACACCGCCGCGTTGCCCACGTCTTCGATGGTGACGTTCTCGCGCATCGGGGAGATGTCGGCGAAATGCTTGTACATGTCGCGGAAGCCTGCCACGCCAGCCGCGGCAAGCGTGCGGATGGCACCTGCGGAGATCGCGTTGACGCGGATCTTTTGCGGTCCCAAATCATAGGCAAGATACCGAGTCGACGACTCCAGTGCGGCTTTAGCGACACCCATCACATTGTAATGCGGCGCGACCTTCACCGCGCCGGAACCGTACGTGAGGCACATCACCGATGCGCCGGGATTCAGAATCGGCAGGAACGCGTTCGTCAGCGCGACGAAGGAGAATACGGAAATATCGAGTGCGTTCTTGAACCCTTCGCGCGACGTTTGGTGATAAGGCTTGCTCAATTCTTCGCGCCCGGCGAATGCGATCGAATGCACCAACACATCGATCTTGCCAAAGTGCTTCGCAGCTTTCTCTGCCACCGCCGCGATCTGGTCGTCTTTGGTCACGTCACATTCTTCCAGCCATTTGCATGCCACCTGTTCCGCCAGCGGCTTCACGCGGCGCTCGAGCATTTCGCCGGCGTAGCTGATGCCGATGTTCGCGCCTTCGCGATGAAACGCCTGTGTGATTCCCCATGCGATGGATTTATCGTTCGCCAACCCGAACACCAATGCATTCTTGCCTTCGAGTAATCCCATGTTATCTCCTTTTGTCATTATGTCACTGTAAGAGAAACGAAGCATTTCCCTCAACGTGTTTGATCTTGCTTCTTCGCCTAGCGGCTCTTCGCAATGACAGATTGTGGAATATTCCAATCCCTGACTTTAAATCTCCATGGCTTGGATAACCATGGCTCAGGTGTATTGTTTAAACCCACACGCGGACTTTTCGTCACGAGCGAATTCGGGACGTGAACGCCCGCTTCGATCCACAAGCCTGGGGCTGATTCAGTCAAGTCGATTGTGTTCTCCCTTTTGCCGATCCCCAACGCTTGCGTCAACTTTCCCGGACCGAACGTGTCGCGCCCTCGCCGTCTTTTCAACATGATCTCCATTCCCTCGATCGGCTGAATCGCACGGATTAAAACTGCCGCGGGAAATCCTTCGCGCTCGGTTACTACGTTCAACATCCAGTGATTCCCATACGTGAAATAGACGTAGGCATGCCCCGGTTCGCCGTACATGGGAGCAGTGCGCGGCGTGAGTCCTGCTTTGGCGTGACAAGCCAAGTCCTTTTCACTGATGTATGCCTCGGTTTCCACGATCAGCCCGACCAGTTCCTTACCGTTCAGAACCCGCACCAGCCGCGTGCCGATCAGTTCGCGGGCGACTGTCAATGTGGGGCGGTTGTAGAAGGAGCGGGGAAAAATCATGTTGGTATGGTCATAAAACCTTGACCCTGCATTACTCTTCCGTCGCCCATCGTCGTTATTTAAACCGCGCATCGCGTTTCAAGGTCAACCTTAACCCCTCCACCAGCGACAGCGAAGGGTGATAATTCAGTTTCTGAATCGCGATTGTGAGATCAGCCCGCATGCGCGAGACGCCACCTGAAGTTTGGACATTATAAATGACTTCGGATTTGCTCCCCGTTATATCGAGTACAAACTTGATCAGGTCTTTGATGCTCGTCTCTATTCCAGAACCGACATTAATAACCAACCCATTGATGTTCGGCGCGGTCGCCGCAGCAACCAGTGCGCTGACCACATCGTCCACGTAGACATAGTCGCGGGTTTGCGAGCCGTCGCCATGTGCGACCAACGTCCCGCCACGCAGCGCCTGACGAAGGTAATGCGGCACCACGGGCGGGTGTGACGCCGGGAGGTGTTGACCGGGTCCGTACGCGTTGAAGATTCGCAGGCTCACGGTTTCGATTCCCCACAGAGTGCCGATCGTGCGGACATAATATTCTGCCGCGAGTTTGGACACGGCATATGGCGAGCGCGGATTCGGTGTGATGGACTCCGTCAGGGTTTGCTCGCCCAAATCGCCGTACACAGCCCCACTCGACGCGAGAACGACGCGTCGCACTCCGACATCCCTCATGGCCTCCATGAGAGCCACTGTCCCGCCGACGTTGACGTTGTTGTAGTCGCGCGGATACAAAACAGACTCGGGCACCGAAACCCGCGCCGCGAGATGATAGACGACATCCACTTCTTGAAGCAATGTCCATAGTTTGGGACGATCGCTGACATCGCCACGCGTGAAATGTACATCGGGTGCGAGCGCCTGCGGATCGCCCGTGGAAAGATCGTCCAGCCCGCGTACCTGGTGCCCCTCCCGTGCGAGCTGATTGGCAAGCGAAGAGCCGAGGAATCCCGCGGCTCCGGTGATGAGGAAGTTCATAGGTGGAGAGATTATAGCACTGACGAAACCCTTGAAATTTGCCTCTAAAATTGATTGACTTATCCTCATTCGTCTGTTAGTATTGGCGCAGTAGGATAACGGTAAGTTACGTTGGTTAGAAGAA
>CAZFDL010000173.1:0-6118 GCA_964517905.1 uncultured Anaerolinea sp.
TAGGCGCGTTCGTCATGGGCATGGCGTCGCAGTTGGTGTTGCTTGGCACAACGTACATCCAGATGATCAGCACATCCCAACTCGGATTCTTCCTTGTATTGTTCGTTCAATCGCTGGTCATTCTGGTGTATGGAATCATCATGCGCTCGCGGAGTCTGGTCATCGCGCCGATCGGCTTCGCTGTCCTCGGCACATTGACGGTTCTGTACAGCGCCATGAAAGGACTCTCTGTCGTCCTCATTGTCGGCGTGACAGGGATCACACTGCTTGTGCTCGGCGTGATTGCCGTGCTGATGCGCGAGCGAATTACCTCACTCGCTGAACGATTTGGCGAGTGGAACGCGTAAATATTCAGGAGGAATATATGAACGAGCCGCCGATTTCAAATCCTTTCGACGAAGAGGAGGAAAAGAATAACCAGCCTTATTATTATTCGGCAGGGACAGGTTCGCCCGACGAAAACGAATCGGGCGGGCGCGTTCTGGTGTGGCTGATGCTGGGCGTTGCCGCCATGGGATGCGGTTTGCTTCTTGCGGGAGGGTTGTTCTTTTATCGCGCTGAGGCGCAGGATCTATATAGCCAATATTTTCCATCGCTAACACCGACTGCCTCAAGAACTCCGGTCCCCACAAGGACGCCAACAGCAACGCCAACACCGAATCAAACGGCCACCCAGCAGGTTTTGAATGTGACCAGCACAGCCCAGGTGATTCAAACATCGGTGGCGGAGGTGGAGAGCGAATGGAAAATCGTCATATCAGACCCATTCGACAACAACAACGAGGAATGGCCCACCGGAGCAAGGGATGGGGAGTTTGCCAATACGGACCGCAAAGTGGAAGATGGAAAATATGTTTGGGATATATTCGCGAACAAAGGGGTTATCAGCTGGGTTGGCGCTCGCAATGACCCAGTCGCTGATTTCTATGTATCCGTCGAAGCAAAAAAAGTGGGCGGCACATCGGAATACGATTTTGGATTGGTCTTCCGTGAGGATGAAGATGTAAATTTTTATTATTTCGGTGTTGATGAGGATGGGTTTTTCGTCTTGCTCAATTACAACGATGAATGGATTGACATAGTTGTTTACGAATCGTCTTCTGCGATCCTACCGGGCGAAGTGAACCGAATTGCCGTGCTTGCACGCGGCTCGTACTTCGTCTTTCTGATCAACGATGAAGTGGTCGCAGAGGCAAGCGACGATCACATTCCAAGCGGAACGACTGCCATCGGTATCCAAATCCATGGCGAAGGATTACAGGCAATCTTTGAATTCGATAACTTCGAATTGAGGACGCCCTAGCCCCACACTGTCTTCACGAGCGCGGGCAATATCTCGCCCGATTTTCCCTGAAAGAAATAATTCACTTTGGGGGTCAGCGGCGTCGGCTCGGCGTTGATCTCGACCAAGACTGCTCCATTGTTTTTCGCGGCATACGCCAGCGACGCGGCAGGCTGGACAACGCCAGACGTGCCGATCGAGAAATAGACCTCGCTAGCACGCGCCGCCTCGACCGCCGTTTCGAGTTGGTCGCGTGGAAGCGACTCGCCAAACAAGACCACGTCGGGGCGGAGCAAGCCGCCGCACCTTTCACACCGGGGAACGGAGTCGGTATCATCGCCCCAAATTTCTGCAACAACGGAACATTCCGAACATCGTACGCGCATGATGTTGCCGTGCAACTCGCACAGATTTTGACTTCCCGCCATGCGATGCAAGCCGTCCACGTTTTGTGTGATGAGGGTTAAGTGCGGAACCTTCTTTCCGATTTCAGCCAAAGCGTAATGCCCGGCATTCGGTCGCGCGCCCTTGACGGCTTCGCGCCGCCACGCGTACCAGTCCCAGATAAGTTTGGGGTCGCGGGCAAAGGCTTCAGGTGAGGCTAGCTCTTCCGGTTTATATTGCGCCCACAAGCCGGTTTGCGAGTCGCGAAAGGTGCGGAGTCCGCTCTCCTGTGAGACTCCGGCTCCCGTTAGCGCGACCAGTTTGGGAGCAGGATTGCTGCGGAGCAGTGAAATGAGATCCGGGGGAAAATTCACGGAGCAATGGCTCGGCACATCACCAGCGAAAGGTTCCGATCGAAGATCTGCGAACGCGCGAGTTCCCTGCCGTCTTCATCGTACGAAATTAGTTGATATTCGATCCAGGCTTCCTTGAACCAGTAGTATTTGCGGATGTTGACCGCGGTGATGTCGTAGTAGAACGAGCCGTTCTCATTCTGGAGCATTTGAGCCGAACTCCAATCGCCCAACAGCATGGTGTCTGATTTTTCGCGCGGGCGGAGGAAAAGCAACACGTGGTCGGTATGAATGATGTCCTCCACAAAGGCGGTGATCGTCATGGTGCGCGGCAGACAGGGACCGGTGTTGTAGTAGACCACATAGTGCGAAGTCAAAATGGTGATGAACCCAAGATTTCGAGGCGTAAGAAACGCTGAGCCTTGCGAAGTGGACGGTGGCACGAAGGTGGGCGACGGGATTGGCGTGGCGGTATCGCGCTGTTCGGGAACGAGCGGAGTCACTGTCGGTGTAAAGGTGACGGGAGTGGGCGTCAGCGTGGCAAAAAGATCGCGGGTGGGAACCAGCGTCACCGTGGGTCGAGGCGTGAGCGTATCCGGCGGAATCGGTGTAGGCGACGCGATCAGGTCAAGCAGCGGAGAAATTCCCGAACAACCGCTCAGGAAGAATCCCAGCAACGCGATGGAAAAAGATTTTTTCATGAGAGATCCTTTGCGCCTTCGATGCGAGGGGGTCATTGGTTGATCGTCCGACAACTGGTTAACGAAACTTCATTGCGCGACACAACGGAGCGCCCCAGCACGGTCAACCCGACCGTGGAGCCGACAAATTGATATTGAAGCCAGGCGTCCTCAAATGTTTCGTAGCCTTCGATCTGGTCCAGGTGGAGGGTATAGAAATAGGTGCCGCGGTCATTATCGTTCATGATGGCACCCGCGCCCCATTCGGTGCGGCGCGCGCTGTATTTATCCTGCAAGCGGACGAACAAGAGTACATATTTGAGTCTTTTCGGCTTGACAATCGTGGTGATCATTTTGATCGAACGCGCGCCGTCGCAGTTGTAACCCCATACCAATTGATTGGTGGAGCGTTGCACAGACACGAACAATTGTGCCGATGGTGTGAATAAATTGATATCCAACGGTTCCAGGGTGATGGTCGGGCGGGCGGATGGCGTTGCCGTTGGGATTTTCGTATTCGGCACGCCCGGCGTCGCGCTGACGCCGGCTTGCGTGGGCGCTTCGGTATTGATCACGAACAGATCGGGCGTAAAGGTGGCGGGCAACGCGAACGCGGTGGCAGACGGCGCCGGCGAACTGGTTTGAGTAGGCACCAGAAACGAGAGCGCGTCGGGAAGGCCAGCACATCCCGCGAGGAGGGAAATGATGATATTGACAATGACAAAGCGTTTCATGAATCACCTTTTACACACAGAAGATTCTTCGGACGCTGAAGCATCCTCAGAATGACACTGGTCACGGCTCCCATTGCGGCTGCCAATCCGGTTCGGGGTTCGAGGTCACCTGCCGGACACCCGTTCCATCCGGGCGCATGATAAATATATCAGCCTGATCGTTATTACGCAACGAGTTGAAGGCGATCCATTGACCATCGGGGGAATACGACGCGGAAGCGTTGTTGCCGCCATCAGACAGTTGTGCGGCTGTCTGGGCAGCCACATCGATTCGGAATATATCCCTGTCGCCTTCGGGTCCCGCGTGGATGAGCAGGAATTGCCCATCGGGTGACCAGTCGAGGCTGCCTCCGATTCCCGTCATGCCCCGGGTTAGCTGGCGGACGTTGGTTCCGTCTGCGCGCATGAGAAAGATCTCGTACGAACCGGGCCTGTCCACCGCCATGGCAAACGCGATCGTTTCGCCATCGGGCGACCAATCTGCGGCTACGATGGTATTCGGACCGGCGTACAGCAGATCGGCATTTTCACCGGTTCTATCCACTGTCCAAAGCGAGGTCGGTCCCTCGCCGGCGCGATTGGCGAACAGGATTCGTTCTCCATCCGGCGAAAAACTCGGCGAGACCACATTGCCGATGAAATTCGTCAGGCGGATCAGGCGCGAGCCTTCGAAGATGAATAGGAAGAGGTCGAACGCTCCCCCATTCTGATTCGACGCGTACACGATCGAACCGCCTTTCGGCGAATAGACCGGGTAATAGTTATGCGACTCGACATCCGTGATCTGTTGGTAACCCGACGCATCGGCATTGACCCAGCACAGTTGATTGAAGTCGCCTCGCGTGCAGGTGAAGATGATGCGACCGATATTGGGCTTGGTCGGCAGTGGAGCCGGCGTGCGCGTCGGCAGCGGCGTGGGCAACTCCCGTTCCGATATTCGAATCGTGGAAACTTCGAGCGGATTCGCGGGAAGCACGAGGCACAGTCCGATCACGAGGACGAGGAGAATCAACCCGATCGGCAGACGGAACCGGGTGGCTTCACGTCGATGGGAAAATATGCGTCGTTTGGACATATGCAACTATGCCCTGAATTTTACTTGAGTTGATCGGATCGGGTTTAGGGGAGCGCCGGCAACGAAGGCAGCGTGGGAAGCGGCAGGCTGGTTGGTACGATCGGGGGAAGCGTGGGAACGATGAGTGGAACCGTTGGCAATGGCGGATTGGTCGGTAAAATCGGAGGCAGTGTGGGCACGAGCGGAGGAGTTGTTCCCGTCGCCGCGGAGGTAGGAACGGTCGTCGCACCCGACGCTACCGTCGGCGTGGGTGTGATGCGAGGGGTCGGCGACCAAACGAGGGTTGAAGATGCGGACGCCGACGGCATGGGACTTGCCGGGTTGGTGACGGTTCCCACCGGAGAATTATTCGTCATCGTGGCCACGGGGGTAAGGAGGCTGGCCTGTAATGTCGATATCCGATCGTGCGGGCTGTTTGTTGCAGGCAGATCTGCAATCAATTGTTCGATCAGTTTTTCATCGAAGGGCGGGATGAGGAAACCGTTCCAGCCAGAGCCGTAGTTCGCTTCAGAGGTGGCGCGTATGGAGGCTTCTGATGAGTATAGAACAGCAGGTTCGCCGCCACGGCGAATCAAGACGAATAATTCAACGCAGAGCAATACCGTGAAGAGCAGTAACAATACTGCATCGACCACGTAGGTTCGGTGCCTGATTCGCTCCTTTGCTTCGACATTGAGATCGGAGCTCGATCGGTGAAAACTCATTTACTTTAACTTTGAAATTGGCGCTCAGATAGAGGCGGGGCTGGTCGTAAAGGTCGGCACCGGCACTTTGCGGGTTAACAACTCGGTCATTTCTTCACCGGAGACAGGATGCTCGACGAGGAACCCCTGCACAGAGTCGCACAGGTTTTCATGCAAGAATTCAAGTTGGTCATCCCGCTCCACACCCTCGGCGACCACTTCCATATCAAAACAACGCGCCATGGCAATGATCGCCTTGACCAGAGACTCGTTCTTATGATCGAGGCGTATGTCTTGCACAAATGAACGGTCGATCTTCAAGACCTTCAGGGGAAATTGCTTCAAATAACTGAGGGATGAAAAGCCGGTCCCGAAATCGTCCAGCGATGTGCGCACACCCAATTCGTTGAACCGTTTCATGATATGGATGGAATGTTTCATATCGCGTATAGCCAGCCTCTCTGAAATTTCCAATCGCAAGGCGCTGCTTGGCAGGCCGGTCTCCGCGAGTATGCCGGAGACCTTCTCGACCAGGTTGTAATCCTGAAACTGGCGCGCGGAAATATTGACCGATACCCAGAATTCAGGGTTCACGGAATCCCGCCACTGTTTCACCTGAGCACAGGCTTTGCGAAGCACGTATTCTCCAATAGGCAGAATCAGCCCCATGTCTTCAGCCACATCGATGAATTCCCCGGGAAGCAGGATGCCCCTTTGCGGATGCAGCCAGCGCACCAACGCCTCGACCCCAACCGTTGCGCGGCTCGCAAGCGAGACGATCGGTTGATAATGGATCAACCACTCCTGCCGTTCAACCGCCCGCTTCAACTCGCCTTCGAGCCGTATCAACTCGACTGCGTTGATGTGCATGGCATTGTCGAACAGCTGATGCTGGTTGCCGCCCATCGCTTTTGCATGGTACATCGC
>CAZFDL010000174.1:0-6062 GCA_964517905.1 uncultured Anaerolinea sp.
TGGGTTTGTGTTCGTTCGCCAGTTTGCGAATCGCGTCGTAATCGAGCCGTTCGTTTTCATCGATCGTGTAATGCACCGCCTTGAACCACTTGCCCGAGCGGTTGACCGACGAGCCATGCGAGAGATGCCCTCCATGCAGGAGGTTGAGTCCCATCACCGTACTGCCGAGCTCGATCAACGCGTGATACACCGCGTTATTCGCCGGTCCGCCGGAGAGGGCTTGCACATTCACATAAATTTGGTCGGCGTCGTAACCGTTCGCGGCGAAGGTCTGCGCCGCACGGCGGCGAGCCAGCGCTTCCACCACGTCCGCGTATTCAACGCCCTTGTAGTAGCGCGGGTCGCTGTTGCGCCGATAGTCCGCGAGGCGCATGGGGTAATCGAGAATTTCGGCATCGTCCATCCAGCGGGTTTCCTCGTCGGGATACCCTTCGGCATAAATATTCTGGAATGCAGACGACAGCGCCTCCCGCACTGCGAACGGCGCCGTGGATTCGGAGGCGATGAGGATCAACTTGCGCGCCTGCCGCTCCTGTTCGAGTTGGGTGAGGTCGTACACATCCTTATCGAGTTTTTCGAGCGAGCCGCGGAAGAGATAATCAGACATGAAAATGCTCCTACTACAGAATAAAGTTGAGGGTCAGGGTAAAGCGATTAGTCTGATTGTAGAACGGTCAAGGGAGGGGGTCAAGTGCGATTAATCCAGGTACAATCAGCCAAACATCCTCTAGGAGAATCAATGAGTATCATTCCCCGGGTTATGCGTATTCTGGGTTGGATCGTGTTTGCCCTAATGTGGATCCCGTTCACGCTGATCTTCTTCAACATGCCCGCCGAAGGCTCGTATGATTTCAACGAGTTGCCCACGAAGATGATCCTATTTTTCGGGCTGACCTTTGGCCTGATGTTCATCGCCATGGGATTGTTGTTCGGTTCCTCGGTGGTGAGCTGGATGTTCAAGAAGATCGCACTCGCGCGCGGCGAGCGAACGACCGCGCGAGTGGTGGACATCCGCCCCACCGGCACGCGGGTGAACCGCGTGTACGACGAGGTACGCTTCGACCTCGAGATCCATTACATGGGCGAAATCGTGAGTGCCAGCACCGAGAAGTTAATCTCACGCTTCGACGGGCGTACGTATCAGATCGGGATGACGGTGGATGTGATGTACGATCCGCTGACAAAACTGGTCTCATTGCTGGATTGAGAAATGTTGATCCGCAGATTTCACAGATTGCGCAGATGAGAATCTGCATACTTCATGGATATTAATCCCCGCAGGCGAACTCTTTATCCGCTTCGGCGGGCGAAGGCGTGGAGTTGATCACCAGATTCGGGTCGGGCCAGGCGCCTTGTTGAAAACGGTTGATGTAATCGCGTAACACATTGAAATCCACATCGAGGATCTGAGTGGTTGCGCCAAGTTGGGGGTCGAAAATCCTCTTATTCTCGAACAGGTCGATCGGAAAACTGGCGAACACCACGTTCGACCCGCTCATTTGGTTTGCAAGACAGGCAAGCTGGTTGATCTGTTCAGGGCTGAGATCGGTTTGTACATTGCGCTGAAAGGTTTGGACCAGGTTGGGGATGGCAGGCACGATGGCGGGGCTGAGCAGTTTTTTCCGTAACGCGCACATCACGATGTTCTGGTTCTCGGCGCGGCTGAAGGTGTGATATTGGCGGATGCGCGCCACCCACAACGCGGTCCTGCCATCGAAGTGGTGCTGGCCGGCCTCGATATGCAACCAGTCGGGGTGTTCGGCTGTGCGCAAACTGATCTCGTAGGGCAGGTACACGTCAATGCCGCCGAGGGCATCCACGATATTTTCAAAAGTAGTCATGTTGACCGCGATGTAATGATCGGGTTGCGCGCCAAAGTTGAGGTTGAGCGTACGCGCCAATAAACCAGGTCCTTCGCCTGCGCCATCGAAATATCCCAGTCCCTTGTTTCCATATAAATAAGCTTGGTTCAATTTGCCGTGCGTGATGCCGTAGTGATCCGAGATTTCGGGAATTTCCACCCACAGATCGCGCGGCACCTCGAGGATGGTCACTCGTGCGTTGAGGAAGTCCACGCGAACGAGGCGGATGATATCGGCCAAGCCGTACAAATAATGATCGCCGCGCGCGTCCGACCCGACGGCGAGGATGTTCATCACCGGTTGAGTTGCTCCGCACAGCGGTTGTGTCGTGGGTATCTCCGGGACCGCTGTGGCTGCGGAAGATTCGGGAGAAAAAGTCTGCGGCGGTAAAGCCGGCAGGGTGGGTTCAGGCAGGCTGAGGCTGGGTCCGAGCGGCTGGCGATAGAAGAGAAAAAACAGCAGGCAGGCACAGATCAAGAAAAGCGAGGGAAGTCCGATAAGGATCATTCTTTTGAATGTCATGGAAAATTCCTCTCCGACGCAGTGTAGCAGACTGGTAATCTGCGCATGAAAAGTCGGGATTCAATTATCTTGTAAGAACGGGCACTGAAGCAAAGTCGTTCCCCACAGCGGCGTCACAACCGCTTAACACGCTCCGAATAAGATATGTGCAGGTTGGCGGTACCCCAGCAGACAAATAAAAATCAAGAAATGGAGATTACCATGAAGAATAAGGTTCGACCCCGATCGGCGGTTTGCTGATCGCAGTGTTGGAAAGTAAGGAGTTCAAAACAAAGGCGAATCAATTCACTACAAGAAATCGAATTTTTCGTCATGGAGGCACGGGCGAAACGACCTCGGTGACCTCGACCGAGTCCACCTGGCCGCCATCTGCTGCATTGTTAGGGTTGGTGGCAGGGGGCGCGATGATGACCAGATATTGATAACTTCCCGGCGGCGGACGACTGGGCGCCTGATCGACATCGATCAGGATGCCGGTTTGTTCATTTGAGGGTGGGGGTGATGAAGCCGGGTCTTCGTAAAGGTCGCTGGTGGAAATCGTCTGGTTATCGACCTCCGCGGTTGGCAGACCCAGTGCAGTCGTATCCACATTGGAATTTGCATCGGGGATTCCATCGCCCCAATGGAAAACCTCGTAGTACGGATTCCCACTGGGATCGTTCGAAATACCCAGAATCACCTGATCCATCGCGATCTCGCCGCTTCCATTCGGGTTTTCATCTTCGAAGAAGACCAGGTCATAACTACCGTCCGAAGTCGCATGGACTACGATCGGATTCGAGCCCAGATCAATGACAAAATACGAACTGTCGGGAAAATTACTTCCCGAGGCATTGCTACCATCGGGCTCCCCCACGTTCATCCCGGAAGGCAATCCTGCGAGTTGAGTCATTCCAGGGTCGATCGTCGAAGTCACGGGCGGGAGAGTCGGGCTGGCTGTCGGGGTTGGCGGATTTCCCGGATTCCTGGGTCTGTTTGTGGCTGTTGGAGTGATATATGGCGAGGGAGTGTTCGCTGGCGACGGGGTTGTTGTCACTGTGACTGTGACTGTGGGAGGAGTGTTACTCGGAGAGGGAGTTGGCGAGACCGTTGGGGTGGTTGTGGGTGTGGCACTTGGATCCAACACAACAAGCGGAACCACCGATGTCTCTGAACCCGTTTTCTGGGGATCCAGGAATGAATCTGCCCAGTCCAT
The DNA here is from genome assembly GCA_964517905.1 of uncultured Anaerolinea sp. GTDB lineage: Bacteria > Chloroflexota > Anaerolineae > Anaerolineales > Villigracilaceae > Defluviilinea. The sequence continues at coordinate 3,580 of CAZFDL010000174.1, forward strand.
GGGCGTGAGGATATCGGATCGAACCGGCGCGACCGAGTTGGGTAAACCGTTTGAATCGAGGTACTCACCCGTATCCACATGCGAAGAAATATCCGCACGGACATTCCAGCTCGACATCAGACGCGTCGCCAACTGACCCGCCAGCAGCATCAACGGAATGCCGAGTGGTATCAGCATGAAAAGATAAGCCAGGTCACGGCGTTCGTGGAATGGCGGTCTCATTTGTGCCCGTTCCCATTCGATGACAGCGGAAGGCGGACGTAGAACGTGCTCCCGGGATTACTGGCTTCATCATACCCCGGGCTTTCCACCCACAGACGGCCATGATGCGCATCGATGATGCCTTTGGCGATTGCCAGCCCCAAGCCGGGACCACCGCCTTTGAATTTCGTCTTTCCGGAGGAATGCAGCAGGATCTCGCCCGTTTGATAGAACTTTTGAAAGATGAGTTCCTGGTATTGTGGATCGATTCCGATCCCTGTATCGCGGGTTGCTATTTCCACCTGTGTATTACTACCCGGTTCATTGACAACACGTCCACTGATCTGGATCTTCCCGCCATCGGGTGTGTACTTAACGGCATTGGTAACGATGTGATAGAAGACCTTTTGAAGCAGATCCGGATCGGCGGATACGGGCGGGAGTGCTTTCAGGTCCGCGGCACAAACCTCGATATGTCTCTCTTCACAGGCCGGCTTTATTTTCGATAGCACGTTCTCAAGGACCGCATCCATGAATAACATGGTTGGACTCAGATTCAGAGTCTGGCTGTCGATTCGCGAGACATCCAGCATGTTGTTCACAATCTCTGTCATGCCGCGTGTGCCTGCCACGATGCTCCCGATGTAGTTTGACAGTTCCGGGTCGTCATTGGTTTTCATTTTTAGAAGCTGGGCATATCCCAGGATCAGCGTGAGAGGCGTGCGGAGTTCATGCGCCGAGATCTGAATGAACTTTACCTTGGCGCGGTCCAACTGCTCCAGGACTCGGTACGTCTCCTCCAGTTCCATTGTCCGCTGGTGCAGGCGTTCCGTCATCTCATCGAAGGTACTTGCCAGGAATCCGATCTCATCCGAACTCTGAATCCCGGTGCGCCTTTCCAGTTCCCCTCCGGCGATTGCCCGGGACGTGGTGACAAGTGAACGCAGAGGATTGATGATCATCCTCGAAATGAAATAACCGATCAGAACCACACCCACCATGGCCAGCCCGAACAGGATCACATACGTGTTGCGACTCACAGCACTGGATTGGATGACGTAGTTCAACGGCAGGATGACCGCGTAGGCACCCAACCGATCGCCGCCCACCTCGAGTGGACTTCGCACCAGGCTATACCAACGGCCGTCCAACAGGAAATTCTCGCCCCTGACGAGCCCATCCGAACGAAGTACCTCTTGAAAGCCATCCCCTGACACAGAGAGCTCGGAAAGGGCATCGGACCCATCCATCCCCCCCCTGAGCGTGGTGGCTATGGCCTGCCCTCTGTCGGCATAGATAACAATGTCGGCAAGAGACGTGCTCTTCAGGCTGGGCAGGATCGTATTAAACGAGGTGCCGATCAGCACAACACCGGCGAGTCGGTTGTTCAGTGGAATGGGCAGGGCGGTATAGTAATAATAATGGCCATCTACCAGGTTGGTTCCCAAACTTCGCAAGGGAGGACTCCCTGCATCCCCCAGGGATAAGAGGGATTGAACGATCACCGAATTCGGTGCGCCGGTGTACCGCTCCACCTGTTCAAGATCCCCATTGGCATTTCTGAGGAGATGCAGGATCTCCTGACCATTGGCATCGATCAACACCAGATTTTCGACTCCCAATCCATCCGACACCGGCACAGCGAGGGAGGCAACCCCCTGCCTGTCACCATCAATCGTCGCTTCGGCAAGCCCGGCGGTGTATGCAATGATTCGGGCGGTCTCGACATGTTTGAGTTCCAGTCTCACGAATTCATCCGATACGACTCGCCCCGCTTCCAGCAATTGATTCACCAGACGTTCATTCAACGTATTCGTCACCAGTTTGGTGACCACGTAAACGCCGGTAACCGCCACGAGGAGCGTTAGGATAAGATAAGGCAGAATGACTTTGAATCGAATACTCATCGGTGCAAACTTTCTGGATTAACGTATTACGCTTTACATTATAAGAACAATAGCTCCCGTTGAATCAAAAAAACATGGAATGCAATTCAATTAAGACTTACCTTTCCGGTATGTTAACTTTTTGGGCGTTTTTCTTTCTTTTTTGTTTGTAACTTTTTGCTCATCAAACTCTCACAGGCTGGAGATCAGTCTTTTCTTGGTCGCGAAACATTCCGCGTGCCCAGTAATAAATAACCGTCTTTGGGTGGGAGATAAAACTTCCGAAGTCTTCGCGACTTCGGAAGTTTTATTCTATCGGCTCTGATCGCGCAGCGCTCGAACCCCAGAAATGATCACAAAAAGAAAAGCCCCACCTGAAGATGAGGCTTTTGTGGG